>DASZNJ010000383.1:0-13208 GCA_035551575.1 Gemmatimonadaceae bacterium | reverse complement strand
AACCTTACCTAGGCTTGACATGCAGGAGCAAGCCGGCAGAAACGCCGGCCCCTCTTCGGAGTTCCTGCACAGGTGCTGCATGGCTGTCGTCAGCTCGTGTCGTGAGATGTTGGGTTAAGTCCCGCAACGAGCGCAACCCCTGTCTCTAGTTGCCAGCGCGTCAAGGCGGGGACTCTAGAGAGACTGCCGGTGCCAAACCGGAGGAAGGTGGGGACGACGTCAAGTCATCATGGTCCTTACGTCTAGGGCTACACACGTGCTACAATGGCGGGGACAGAGGGCTGCAAGCCGGCAACGGTGAGCCAATCCCGTAAACCCCGCCTCAGTTCGGATTGTCGTCTGCAACTCGACGGCATGAAGCTGGAATCGCTAGTAATCGTGGATCAGCTACGCCACGGTGAATACGTTCCCGGGCCTTGTACACACCGCCCGTCACGCCATGGAAGCTGTGAGCGCCCGAAGTCCGTGCAGCAACCCGCAAGGGGGCGAGCGGCCGAAGGCGAGCGCAGTGACTGGGGCGAAGTCGTAACAAGGTAGCCGTAGGGGAACCTGCGGCTGGATCACCTCCTTACGAGACATGCGAGTAGACGGCCACCCTCACGGGTGCGTCCGCTGAAAGCGTCTTGAAGTCGCAGCCTCGCGCGAAACATCACTCGATTTTTTTCTTCACACCGCCCCGGTGCGCGCCTCACGGCACGCATCGGGGCGGTCGTGTTAGGCGGCCGCACCGCGACACGCACAGGCAATTCGCCGCAGCGGACGAATTGACCCGTGCGCCGCGATCGGCTACATTTGCAAGCTGTCCGGTGCACCCCGCCGGACCGAGCAGGGCCTGTAGCTCAGGTGGTTAGAGCGCACGCCTGATAAGCGTGAGGTCGGAGGTTCAACTCCTCCCAGGCCCACTATCTATCACTCGGCCGCATCGTCGCTGACGATGCGGCCGAGTTTTTTCTTGCGCTCGTTGGACGCCCCGCGCGCCCTCTCCGCTCGACCGCAGATGCCGGAGAATCACGGCGAGGTGAGTCCCCCCGCTCACGGATACCCCTCGGGCGCTCCGGCCGCCACGCCGTCGCTGTTGCATCCCACGCGCTACCTTTCCGGGCAGCCGGCCAGGAGGGAGGAAATGTCCAGGAGCGCCATGGTTCGCGTCCGCGTCGAAGCGGACCTGAAGGAGCGTGCGGAAGCAATGCTCCACGCGATGGGCCTGGCGGCGACCACCGCCATCCACGAACTGCTGACGAGCCCCGATGACGGGAGCCCGCCTCGGCCCGCCAAACGAAAGGCTCCGGCTCGCGGTGACAGGTGCTTCGGCCACGGCTCACCAGCACGTCCGAGAGGGAGCGAACACGCGCCAACCGTCGCGGCAAAGCGTGAAACGGACGAGGCGCCCCCGGCCCGCTCACCCAGGGCGGGGCGCCTTCGTTCGCCCATCGATGTCCGGCCGCAGCGCGCGCCCGCTCGCTCACGCTGCGCAAAGGGTCGCGCCGCCGCCCGAGGCTCCGCCCACGCTGCCTAACGCGTGGAGGAGCCGCACCCCGGGGATTCTGGGAACCCTCTAATCCGCACTCGCCCCCCCACGCCCGGCGTGGAAGAGTTCTTGCGCCGAACGCGCCGCCTGGCGCCGACGGATCGCAGGACACCCCCAACCATCGCTCCCGACTCCCGCCTAACGCTTCCATGCCCGTGATCTACGAGTTTCACGGATCGATCGTCGCCATCCGCCTGACCGGCAGCTACGAAACCGCCGACGTCCGCGCCGCCCTCCACAGGGCGCTCGACGATCCGCGCTGCCCCCGGGCCGCAGGGCTCCTCCTCGACATCCGCGGCTCCCAGTCCATCTCCCGGCGAACCGCCAACGAGGTCCGGGCGATGGCGCAGTTCATCGCCAGCCATGCCGACCGCTTCGGCCGCCGGCTCGCCCTCCTCGCCGACACCGACGCCGCGTTCGGGCTCATGCGGCTCGGCGCGGTCATCATCGAGCAGCAGGGGGTCGAAACCTCGGTCTTCCGTCATCCCGCCGACGCCGAAGAATGGCTCGGCTCTGCACCGACCTCCTGACAGGTCAGTCCGACGACGGGTGCAGCGCCGCCCAGTAATCTCCCATCTGCCCGCGACCGGTCCACCGCACACCCTCCGCCGCCAGCGCGGCGACCCGCGCCGGACCGACACCGGCGACCAATGCCTCGAGCCCGCGCACCGGGCCGAAGTGCTCGAACACGTAGCCGAAGCTCGTCGCGTACCAGGCGAGCATCACGCGCAGCTCGTCATCGACGTCACCAGTGGCAATCGCGTCGCCGAGCGCCGTCATCAGCTTGCGGATCGCCGACTCGGGGAGCTCGGCGATCGCCGAGACGGTCGGCAGCGCCATGAAGCCGTACCAGGCGATGAACAGGGCGCGCTTGAGCGCTTCGGCGACGATGGCGCCATGATCGGCAGCGAGGAGGAGCTCGAGGTATCCCCCGAAAATCGCCGGATACTCGGCGTAGATCCCGGAGCGGGTGATCTGGGCATCGCGCTCCTCGAGCCCCCCGCTCGCGCCGCGGATGCTGCCGAGCACCGCCGCCTCCCAGCCGGCAAGGGCGCTGAGACTGAGCATCCGCTGCCTAACGGTTGGGGGGCGGTGCGGCGCCGACGCCCGGGAATGCGTCCAGCCCGTCGTGGAGGTACCAGCGGCTGGTGCGCGCGCCGCGAGCGGCGACGGCGTGGTGGAGGATGGGTCGCGGCATGAGGGTCAACGATAACCCGACGCCATGCCCGGCGGCCACCGGCTTCCGGCCCCGGTTCGCGCCGTATATTCCGCCGACAGCCTCCCTACGACCCAACGATCATGAACGTCCTCGTACTCAACGCCGGGTCTTCGACCCTCAAGTTCCAGGTCGTCCGCACCGACGCCGAGCGGATGGCCGCGAACGAGGACGAGAAGCTCGCCCGCGGCACCGTCGAGCGAATCGGCGGCGAGGCGGTGTACACCTTCCGCGGCGCCGACGGCGAACCGCAGCGGGGCACCGAGCAGCTGCGCGACCACAAGGCGGTCGTCGACTTCGTGGTGAAATGGGTGGTCAGCGATGCCTCGGGAACGGGGATCAGCCGGACCTCGGACATCGAAGGGGTCGGCCACCGGGTCACCCACGGCGGCGAGCAGTTCGTCCGCTCCGTGCGCATCGACGATGCGGTGATCCGCGGGATCGAGGAGACGATCGACCTCGCCCCGCTCCACAACCCGCACAACCTTCGCGGCATCCACGCCGCCCGTGCAGCGTTGGGCACTGGCGTCCCGCAGGTGGCGGTGTTCGACACCGCCTTCCACCAGACCATCCCCGAGCGCGCATATCTCTACGCGCTCCCCTACCAGTTCTACCGCCGGCATCGCGTCCGGCGCTACGGCTTTCACGGTACCTCGTACCGGTACGTCGGCCATCGCTACCGGATGCTCACCGGCCGTTCGCGCGAGGACACAAGGGTCATCGCGCTGCACCTCGGCAACGGGGCGTCGATCTGCGCGATCGACAGGGGCGTGTCGGTGGACACGTCGATGGGCTTCACCCCGCTCGAGGGGTTGATCATGGGGACGCGCTCCGGCGATCTCGATCCGGCGATCCTCGACTACATCGCCGGGAAGGAAGGATTGTCGCTCTCCGAGGTCGAGGGCGTGCTCAACAAGCAGTCGGGACTTCTCGGGGTGTCGGGGCTGACCAACGACATGCGCGAGCTCCTTGCCGAAGCGGCGGAGCACGACGACCGTCGCGCCTGGCTGGCGATCGAGATGTTCTGCTATCGCATCCGCAAGTACATCGGGTCGTACATCGCCGCGATGGATGGCGCGCAGGCGATCCTGTTCGCGGGGGGGATCGGCGAGAACGCGGCATCGGTCCGCACGACGGTCTGCGAGGGGCTCGGCTGGATGGGGGTGAAGCTCGACGAGCGGCGCAACCGGACCACCGTGAACGGGGCCGAGGGAAGGATCAGCACCGACGACTCGCGGGTGGAGGTCTGGGTGGTTCCGACCGATGAGGAGCTCCTCATCGCGCGCGACACGGTGCGCGTCGTCGAAGGTCTCGAGTCACGCTACTGACGTGAAGGCATGAAGCCGGTGCGGGCGACACGCGCTCCCCGCGGCCGTGGCGACGGCAGGGTCCGGGGCGCCTGGCCGTGGTGTCGGCCGAGGCGGCCTGATAACGTTCACCGATGGTCCAGCCTGCGGCGCGTCCGTCCCCGGCCGATTCCCCGGAGCTCTCGGCGGTGCGAGCGATTCGCATCGTCTGGCGCGGGACCCGGCTGCACTGCCCGCACTGCGGGAGTGGCGGGATACTCGCCGGCTGGTTCACGCTGAAGCATCGCTGCCCGAGCTGCGGGCTCGTGCTCGATCGCGGCGAGAGCGACTATTTTCTCGGCGCGTACCTGGTGAACCTGGTCGCGGTGGAGCTGATCCTGACGGCGATCATGGTGGCGATCGGGATCGCGACCGCGCCTGACGTTCCATGGACGCTGCTGACATGGGGCGGCGTGGCGTTCGCGGTCGTCGTGGCGATCGGGTGCTACCCGCTGACCAAGGTGCTCTGGCTCGCCTTCGACGTGATCCTTCGTCCGGTGACCCGTGAGGAGCTCGCGCTCGGGCGGGAGGACACGCGCGCGGTCGCACCGGCGAGGGAGCCATGAGCGCCGAGGGGACGCCGTCGAGGTCCGCGCCGTGCACGATCCGCCGCGGGGTTGCCGGCGATGCGGCGATGCTCGCAGCGTTAGGCACGCGGACCTTCGTCGAGACTTTCGCCGCCGAGAACACCCCGGAGGACATGGCGGCCTACCTCGCGCACGCTTACGGCCTCGGGCAGCAGCGCGCCGAGCTCGCGCTGCCGGACGCGATCTTCCTGATCGCCGAAGTGGAAGGGGTCGCGGCAGGGTATGCATACCTGCGGCAGGCGCCGCTTCCGGCGCACATTACCGACGCCGCGCCCGGGCAGCCTGGGCTCGCCGTCGAGATCGCGCGATTCTATGTCGACGCGCCGTGGCATGGACGGGGAATCGCCCACGCACTGATGGATGCCGCGCTCGCCGAGGCCGCGCACCGTGGCGCGGCGACGCTGTGGCTCGGGGTCTGGGAGCACAACTCGCGCGCGATCGCCTTCTACGCGAAGCGTGAGTTCCACGACATCGGGGTGCAGCCGTTCAAGCTCGGGAGCGACCTGCAACACGATCGCGTGATGGCGCGTGCGGTTGGTGCGAAGGCCGGGCGTCTCGAGGCGATCTGGATCAAGCGGATGAAGCGGGGTCCGATGGATCCGGCCACCGAGGCGGTGCTCGCCGCGGGGAAGGGGATCCGCGGCAACGCCAACCAGCGCGGCAAGCGGCAGGTCACCATCATCGAACGTGAGCGTTGGCACCAGCTCATGACGGAGCTCGACGCCAGGCTTTCGCCATCAGCGCGTCGCGCGAACCTGATGGTGAGCGGCGTTTCCCTCGCCGGGATGCGTGGCCGCGTGCTGCGGATCGGTTCGTGCCGGGTGCGGATCTACGGTGAGACGAAGCCGTGCGAGCGGATGGACGAAGCGCTTCCCGGCCTCCAGGCGGCAATGCGACCGAACTGGGGGGGCGGCGCCTTCGGCGAGATCCTCGACGACGGCGAGATCCGGGTCGGCGACACGGTGGCATTCGAGCCTGAGAACCCGGCGTGAACCAGGCGCTGGCGCTGACGCTGCTCCGGCTTGCCCTGGCGCCGGCCGTCGTCACGTTAGGCCTGACGCGAAGCGGCAGCGCGGCCGTGGCCGTGCTGCTCGTGGTGGGCTTCCTCTCCGACGTCTTCGACGGGGTGGTCGCCCGGCGGACGGGCACCGCGACGCCGGCGCTGCGGCGGCTCGACAGCACCGTCGACACGGTGTTCTACCTCGGAATCGTCGTCGCCGCATGGATGCTGCACCGCGCCGCGCTCCGGCCGCTGCTGCCGCTGGTGGCGCTGGTGATCGCGACCGAGGTGGGGACCAACGCGCTCTGCCTGGTACGCTTCCGCCGCGAGGCGAGCTATCACGCGTGGAGCGCGCGGGTGTTCGGGCTCGCGCTGTTCGCGGCGCTGCTGCTGCTCTTCGCGGCGGGCTCGCCGGCGCTCCTCCTGCCGGCGATCGTGGTCGGGCTCGTCTCGCATCTCGAGAACGCGGCGATCACCCTCGTGCTCCCGGAATGGCGCTGCGACGTGCGGTCGCTGTTCGCCGCGTGGCGGATCCGCCAGCGTCACTCGCGCGTCGCGTGCTGAGCGGCGCGGCGCCCCGCTAGAGAATCGACTCGGACAGTGCGGCCCGCTCGCGGTGCGCGACGAGCGCGCTGAGCTCGGAGTCGGGAAGCACGCTGACCTCGACCTGTCTGACGCAGAGCGGCGACCCGTCGGCCGGGGGTTGCGACCGAAGGCTCGGCACGTGCAGCGTCACCGCGACCACCCGCCAGAGCGTGCTCGGTCCGGACGGCTCACCGGCGCTGTCCGTGGTGTCGAGCTGCAGCACTTCGCCGCGGATCGGGAGCGCCTCGCTCTGGCAGGATGCGAGAAGCTGGTCCGGGTTGCCGTGCCTGACGACGCGGAGAGTGAACATGCGCGCGCGGGGTGGTGGAAGGTGCGTTGGGGCGACGCGTCACGGGCGAACGGCGCGCCGGCCGTGTCAGGGGGAGACGATCCGTACCCTGCTCGCGGCACGGCGCGTCGGCTGCCCTTCGACGCTGAGCGTCAGCTCCACGGTATAGCTTCCCTCAGCGACGCCGTCCAGCCCGAGGGTCAGGATGCGGCCGCCGACCGAGCCGATGACCTCGGGCGCATCCTCCCAGCGAAGGTGGATGGGGGTCCGCGGCTCGACGAGGTGTGCGCGCTCGGCGGCGCGGCGGAGGAATCCCGACTGGTCGGGGATGAGCCCGACCGACGCGGTTACGCGTTCTCCCTGGTCGAGGCCGTACATCTCCCAGAAGATCCCGAGCCTGGCCCCGCCCGGGATCCGTCCGTCGACGATCGCCCGGGAGACGACGCTGTCGAGCGCGGTCGCCATGTCGCTGTCGGCGGCGAAGAGGAGCAGGTCGGAGAGCCCGACGCGGCCGCTGGCCGTGTCGCCTAACGGTACGCCGATCCGGGCCCGGGCCGCCCGCGACGAGGCGGAGTCGCGGAGCTCGACGGCGACGAGCGCCGGCCGCCACGGGGCCATCGCGGTGACGATGCCGCGCGTGCCGTGGACCGCGCGCGCGACCACCGGCGCGGTATGCTCGTCGCGGAGGAGGGCGAAGGCGACCGTCGCGCTGTCGACGCCGCGCATGGCGGTGTCGGCGCTGGCGTCGTAGGCGGCGATGGCGAGCGTCGAGTCGCCGCGGCGGAAGAGGGCGAGCCGGTGGGCCAGGCCGCCTAACGTTCTCGTCCCGTGAATGGGGAAGCGGGCCCGCGCCGTCGGGTCGTTGCGCAGCCTGGGCGGATCGCCGATCGTCGAGAGGTCGGCGAGTGCGCCGTCGTCGGGCGCGAGGGCGAAGGTGTGCGGGCCGTCGAAGCCGACCGCGGTCCCCCGGTCGGTGAGCCCGGCACCCGGCTCGCTCCGCCCCCATGATTCCGACCAGCCGTAGCGCAGGACGAGCTCGCGCAGGTCGGGGGCGGTGATCGGCCCGTATGGCGAGGTGGATTCGCTGGCCAGCTGCGCGAAGAGGCGGCGGCTGAAGATCTCGACGCGCACCTCGTTGCTGGAATCGGCGTAGCTCCCGCGGGCGAGCCAGAGCCAGCGCGCGGTGAGCGAGTCCCGCTCGCTGCAGCTCGCCGCGCGGTATCGGTCGCGGAACGTCCCCTCGATGAGGGGCCCGATGTCGAGCGCGGCGCAGCGCTGCTCCTCCGGCATCGCCGCCAGCGCGGCGGAGAGAGCGCTGTCGGCGGCGGGGATGTCCCCGGCCGCGCGGTAGGCGATCACCGCGAGTGACGCACACCACGACGGCTCGGCGCGGCAGTCGCGGGCGACGGCGACGGCTTCGGCGCCGCGGCGCGCCTCCGACAGGTACCGGACGCGCTGGCCGCTGATCCAGCGATCGCCGGGGACGCGCGCGGCGAGGGAGGCGAGCCTGTCGAGAAAGCGGCTGCGCAGGTCGGCGATCTTCTTCGGCTCCCCGGGTGCGTCCTCGGCGTCGTCCTGCCAGTAGCACCAGCGCCCGACGCGAACGTCGCAGCGGCTCCCCGCGCTCGGGACGACCGGGAGGAGCATGAAGCGGCGGCTCTCGAAATCGCGCTGGGCGCGGCGGGCCTGCTTCAGCACCGCGACCGAGTCTACCGCGGACAGGGGCCGCGGCAGCGAATCCGCGCGAGCGGAGTTCGCCAACCCTGCGATGAGGAGCGCTGCGCCAACGAGCGACATCGATCGAGCCACCGGATGCGAGTGCGGTGAGTGGCGGTCTATCGGCATGCGCGGCCGGTGCTAGCTTTCTGCATCAAGAACGCCAGCGCTCCCGCGTTCACCAAGTCCTGACCGCGACCCCCAACGATGAAGCTCGAGACGCTCGCAGTCCATGCCGGCCACGCCCCCGACGCAGCGACCGGGGCATTGACCCCGCCGATCCACCTCTCGACGACCTTCGAGCGCGCCCCCGACGGGTCGCTGCCCCACGGCTTCATCTACTCGCGCTACGCCAACCCGAACCGCGACGCGCTCGAGCGCTGCCTTGCCGCGCTCGAGGGAGGGACGGCCGCGGCCGCGTTCAGCTCCGGCCAGGCAGCGACGATGACGGTGTTCCAGGCGCTCCAGCCCGGCGACCACGTCGTGATCACCGAGGACGCGTACTTCGGGACGCTCAAGCTCGTCCACGAGCTGTTCGAGGGACGCGGGCTGTCGCTGACGCTCGTCGACGCCCGCGACGTCGCCGCCGTCGAGGGGGCGATCCGGAAGGAGACGACGCTGGTCTGGCTCGAGACGCCGTCGAACCCGCTGCTCGCGGTCACGGACCTGCGCGCGGTCGCGGCGATCGCCCGGAAGCGGGGCGTTCGCGTCGCCGTCGACAACACCTGGGCGACGCCGGTCCTGCAGCGCCCCCTCGAGCTGGGGTGCGACCTCGTGATGCACTCGACCACGAAGTACCTCGGCGGGCACAGCGACACGTTAGGCGGGGCGGTCGTCGGGCGTGACGGCGACGAGCTGTTCGCCCGCATCCGCGCCCTCCAGTCGCTGGGCGGCGCGGTCCCGTCGCCGTTCGAGTCGTGGCTCGTGCTCCGCGGCATTCGAAGCCTTCCCTACCGCATGCGCGGCCACTGCGCCCACGCCCGCGCCGTGGCCGAGTTCCTCGAGCGCCATCCCGCGGTCGAGACGGTGCACTACCCGGGACTGCCGTCACACCCGGCGCACGCGGTTGCCGCGTCGCAGATGTCCGACTTCGGCGGGATGCTGTCGATCCAGGTTCGCGGCGGGGCAGCCGAGGCACTCCGCGTCGCGTCGCGGGTCGAGCTCTTCACCCGTGCGACGAGCCTCGGCGGGCCGGAAAGCCTGATCGAGCACCGGCACTCCGTGGAGGGCCCGGGGAGCCGGACGCCGGAAAACCTGCTGCGGCTCTCGATCGGCCTCGAGCACCCGGACGACATCATCGCCGACCTGCGCCACGCGTTAGGCTGAGGGCGAGGTGAATGCGGTTGACGGAGAACTGCGAGGCAGCTGCGGAACGGCGCCACCAAGGCACCGAGGCACAGAGAACTGCCTGCGGCGCCGCAGCGACGCAGGGGCGCAGTGCTTTCCCAGCGACAGCCAGTCAGGGCCGAGGATCTAGAGGGATAACCACCGCTGGCTCCTCGACCGGGCGAGGGGCGCTGCCCCGCCACGACGAACGATCCGCGCTGATCCGCGAAACCCGCGTAATCGTCGTTCCCACCTGTCAGTGCTCGCGAGGCGCCAAGCACTCCATCGGCGAGCGAGTCTCTCGACAGGACCCGATGAAGGATTGGGGGCAAGCAGGCGAGATGATCTCGCCCCCGCTTGCCCCAATCCGTTCAGCCCTGGTGCGAACGGCTCAGCCACGGTGAGCTCTCCTCTGTGCCTCGGCGGCCCCGTCCCGCAGTTCCCCGTAGCTCCCTCACCGCCCTCACTCGCCACCAGCGACGAACGGCGCCGAGGATCTCCTCGACGCCGTTCGCTGTTCGTTTCCACTCGGTTCGCTATGGCGTGATCGTCGCCAGGTTGGTGTGATACTTGGCGTTGATCGCGGCGATGATGGCGTTCGCCGCGATGCGGTGGGTCTTTCCGGTCGGGTGGGCGCCGTCGAGCGAGATGTAGGCACCGAATGGCGCGGTCGGGTTGGTGAAATCGGGGAGCGTCGGGACCGCTCCGCTCGACCGCAGCGTGAAGAGCAGCGGGTTGGGATCGAGGTAGGCGAATCCGGCGCTGTCCGCCTTGGCCGCGATGTACGAGTTGTACGCGTTGATGTCGGCGTTGAAGATCTTCTGCTCGAGCGTGTCGAGGATGAACCAGTCGCCGACCGGGGCAGCGGGGACGTTCTTCTGGCAGCTGATCACGGCGGGATGCGTCCCAGCGCGGATCTGCCCCGCGATGCCGTAGGACACCAGCGCGCGCGAGCCGGGGCAGTTGGCGAGCACCGTCGTCGTCGCGCCGGCGATCGCGTCGAACTTCGCCTTGAACGTCGCGTTGGTGAGCAGCGATTCGGCCGGGAACAGCGCCGGGATTGCCGTCACGTTCACGACGCCGATGAGGATCCCCTTGAGCCCGGGCTGCACGCGCAGCTGGTCGATCATCTTCTTGTAGTTCGCCCGGAACGTAGCGGTGTCGGTGATGCCCGCGGTCCGCAACGGGGCAGTGGCGCTGGTGACGCCCTTGGTGGCGGCGTCGAGCACGTCGTTGTTGCCGATCCAGACGCTGACGAAGGTGGGCTGCGCATCGAGCGCACGCTGGACCTGCGTCTTGCCGCCGAGGAAGAGCTGGGTGAGGATGTTCGACGCGCTCGTCGTCGGCGCGGTCGGGTCGAACGAGGTCGCTCCCGGGACGGCGACGTTGTTCTGCACCAGCAGCGACGTCGCGGGGTTGCGGAGATAGCAGGTCCTGGCGTTGGAGCTGGCGCCCCCGTAGCGGGCCTGCGTCAGGAAGTTGACGACGGGCGGCGCGCATCCCGGGCCGGCCAGCGCCGGGTAGTTGTAGCCGGTGTGCATCTGGTCGGCGACGATCTTCGCGTAGCTCTCCTTCTGCGTCGAGTCGTTGATCCCGCTCGACTGGTAGCCGGCGGTGATGCTGTTGCCTAACGCGACGTAGCGGGTGAAGATCGGGTCGGCCGGCGTCGGCCGATTGATGTCGATCGAGTCGTTCGTGCAGCCGGCGGCTGCGAGCGTGAGCGCGGCCGCCGCGAGGGCGCCGGCGCGAAGCTTCGTGTGGTTCATTCGCTGTCTCCGGGGTCGGCGATCAGAGGGTCGCCTTGATGCTGAGCGACAGGATGTTCGCGTTCAGGCGGTAGAACCCGCTGTTGAGCTGGTCGGCGGTCTGGCTGTACGACGTCCGCTCGATGATCCGGCCGCGCCGTCCCTTCGTGTCGACGTGCAGGTATCCGAGGTCGATGGCGTAGCGGCCGCCTAACGGGATGCCGAGGCCGGCGGCGAAGTTGCGGCGGTCCATGTCCGGGAGGAGCGGGGTCACCGTCTCGGGCGGGGCCGGGGTCTTCGTCAGCGAGAAGCCGGCGCGCCCCGTGACGTTCCGGTACCGGGAGAAGGTCTGCTCGACGCCGAAGCGGTACGAGCTCGAGTTGCCGTAGTCCTCGATCAGGCTGCGGCTGCTCGCCGCGGCCGGTCCCTGGAAGTCGACGGGCAGCTCCTTGAACTTGTCCCAGTAGATGTACGCGTAGTCGAAGGAGAGCAGCGTCCCCGTCGGCGCGGTGTAGCCGATCCCCGCTTCGAGCTGCGCCGGGTGGGTGATCTCCGTCTTCACCTTCTGCGCGACCAGCGCCCCGGCGCCGGTGAACTGGCGGGCGAGGATCAAGTCGTACGGAGTGCCCGCCGGCGCGCCGCCGAGCGCCGCGCCCGTGGCCGAGTCGGGGACGAACAGGTTCGTCTTGACCTGCTCGAAGCTGGCGTCGGCGTCATCGTACTTGAAGGTGAGCGCGGACAGGTACCGCGCGCCGACCTGAACGCTCGTTCCGAGCCTGCCATGCACGCCGACATGGTAGCCGTACGCCATCGCGCTCCCCTTCAGCTTCGCGCGGCCGAACTCCGTCCCCTGCGTGATGCCGAGGTTCGCGAAGGTCGCGGTCGGCGAGATCCGCTGCTGCGAGAGGTCGAGCGACTGCGCGAGCTCGACGGTCGAATGGCCGATGATCGGGCCGCCGCCGATCGCCCAGCCGGGGGTGAGGTTCAGCGAGAGGTTCGGCTGGACGTAGATGGTCGCGATCGATGCCCGCTTCGCCGAGAAGCGCCCGGGGAAATCGTCGTTCCACTGCGAGGTCAATCCGTATGGGACATACACGCCGACGCCGGCGGCGACGCGGTTCCCGCCGTTCCAGTTGACGAAGAGATGCGGCGGATATTCGACGGGAACGTTGGCCTTGAAGATCGACGCCGGGAGGCCGTTGTCGGGGGAGAAGTCGCCGTTGACCTGGATGCCGGCGAGGCCGCCGTACACCGAAAGTCCCCGCTGCAGTCGCGTGCCCGCCGCTGGATTCCAGAAGATCGCCGATGCGTCCTGGCACGGTGCGCCAGTTGCCGCTGATGCGCGCGAGACGGCGCACGAGCCGATTTCGTTGAGGCCGAATCCCTGGGCATGCAGCGTGACTGGCGCGGCCAGCACTGCTGCGAGCGCGAGGGTCCGCCGGTGACGGAAATGCATGTGCGTCCTCCCAATGTCTTACCGACCGCGTTGCACGACGACGGTCCGCGGGGGATCTGGTTGGCGCGCCGCGAGGCGCGACGGGGGGTGACGCGCGGGCTCATCGCCCCGCGCATCGGCCACGATAGTAGTGTGGCGGGCAGGGATTGGGAAGAGACCGCTCGCGCGCGGTCACCGCGCACGAGCCAGCGGCGCGGCGCTACGGCTTCCTGAAAATCGGCCTGATGTCGACGGGCGGCTTTCCCGCGCTGTCGAGCTTTGCCTTCGTCGACTGCTCGACCCCGCGTGTCACCGCGTCGACGTCGACGCTGGCGGGGATCGTCGTCGCGGCGAGATCGACGTCGAGGCTCGGGTCAGGCTCGCGCGTGACGGCGGGCTTCTGTTTCGCGGCGCGCTTCGCATTCGCGCTGTCGG
>DASZNJ010000382.1:0-14424 GCA_035551575.1 Gemmatimonadaceae bacterium | reverse complement strand
CGCCGCGAAGGCGCGACCAGCGGGCGTCGACGCAGTCGAACAGCCCCGGCGCCTTCACCGCCGCGCAGCGCGCCGCCGCGCTCACCGCAACGCGCTGCAGCACATGCCACTCGGGACCCCGCCGCTGCGGTGTTCCCTGCTCCTGCGACTTGTGCATCGAGCGGCCGCGCGCCGCGAGCTGCGCGTACGACTCGCCGAGCACGGGATCATATTCTCCAGCGTCGATCACGACGTTGCCTGCACCGACGTCGGGGGTCGCCGAACGCCGGAAGGCCAGCGAGTAGATCGCGGCCGGCGACCACGCGGCGAGGCCGTTCGTCGCGCTCGCCGGCAGCGCGATCGAATCGCCTGCCAGCTTGAACGCTTCACGGGCGAGGATCCCCGCCGCCTGGTGATGCCCGTGCCCGTCCGCGGCGGTGCCGCGCCAGACGCTGATGATGATGTGCGGCTTGTACGCGCGGATCACCGCGACGACGTCGCGAAGCACGGAGTCTCGCCCCCAACGGGTCAGCGCCTCGTCGGCGCTCTTCGAGAAGCCGAAGTCGTAGGCGCGCGCGAAGAACTGGTGGGCACCGTCGGTACGGCGCGCGGCGAGCAGTTCCTCCGTGCGAACGACGCCGAGCAGGTCGCCGCGCTCGTCGCCGATGAAGTTCTGCCCCCCTTCGCCGCGGGTCAGCGAGAGATACGCCGCATCGGCGTGGCCCCCGGCCGCGAGCCAGGCGAGGAGCGCCGAATCCTCGTCGTCGGGGTGGGCGCCGATCATCAGCACGCGCGTCGTGACTCCGGCGTTCGCCACTTCCCTGGCGAGCGTCGTCAGGTCCTGCCGCTTCTGTCCGTGAGCGGCAACTGGAGCGAGCCCCCCGGCGAGCAGGAAGAGTGCGGCGAAGCGGGTGATGCGCGGCATGTCGGTGGGTACTGGTGAGTCGGCGGGTGGCTACAAGCTCCCCGGGATCGCGCGAGGCGTCAAGACGGGGCCGCCGCTCCCACCTGAACGCAGAAGAGCGGCCCACTGATCCCGGGCCGCTCTTCTCGTCTTCCTGCCTAACGCGTCAGGTGGGGCTTGCCGGCGCCTCGGGCGCGGGCGGATTCTCGACCGAGCCGCCGCGGGCGGCGCGGGCCGCGCGGAGATCCTCCTCGAGCTGGGTGTGCTCGGCCTCGGCGGCGGTCAGCTCGGCCGCGAGCCGGGCGTAGCTGTCCGCGTCGACTTCGGTACCCGCGCTCTTCGCGCGGTAGACGGCGTAGCCGATCGCCTGCGCCGCCTTGTCCATGCGCTGCTTGGCGCGGAAGGCCTCGAGCTGGATGCGTCCCTCGTCGAGCGCGCTCTGCGCGGCGCGTCCAGCACGATCGAGCTCTGACTTCAGCCGGTCCCAGATTGGCATGGTGTCCTCGGAGTCTGTGGTCGCGGACGGACGCCCGCTCTGATTCGATACGCGGCGGGGGCGCGAGTGTTTCATGCAAAAAACGCGCGGCCACGGGGTGAGCCGTGGCCGCGATGTGCTGCATGCTGCCGGTGGAGCGGGGGCCGCTTACGCGACCGCCGTCTCCTTCGGGTACACGCTGACCTTCTGCCGCGTCTTGCTCTTCGGCTCGAACTTCACGACGCCGTCGATCAGCGAATAGATCGTGTAGTCGGTGCCGATGCCGACGTTCGTGCCCGGGTGCCACTTCGTGCCGCACTGCCGGATGATGATCGTGCCGGGGGTGACCTTCTCCCCGCCGAACCGCTTCACGCCGCGGTACTTGGGGTTCGAGTCGCGGCCGTTGCGCGAGGAGCCTACGCCCTTTTTATGAGCCATTGTACCCTCCTCGGTCAGCCGAGGGAGATGTCGTTGATGCGGACTTCGGTGAAGCCCTGCCGGTGTCCCTGCTTCTTCGCGTAGTTCTTCCGGCGCTTGAACTTGAAGACGACGATCTTGTCGCCAAGGCCGTGCTTCACGATGGTGCCGGTCACCTTCGCGCCCTTCAGCATCGGCACGCCGGTCTTCGCGGCCTTGCCGTCGGAGCCGAACAGCACTTCGTTGAATTCAACGCTGCTGCCGGCATCGCCGACGAGCGTCGGGATGCGAAGGGTCTTGCCTGGCTCGGCGCGATACTGCTTGCCGCCGGTGCGGATGATTGCGTAAGACATGGGATTATTCGGGTAAACGCTGTAAGCCTCTAAACATAGGCCGCCCCAGACCCGCTGTAAAGGGTCTGGGGCGGACGAAGGTACTGGCTGAATCGGGTCAGTTCGACGGTGCCGCGGCGGTCGCCAAACCAGCCGCGCGGCAGCCCTTCGCCGTGGGGAGCGTGCGGGCCGTCGCGTCGAGCGCGGCGATTTGGGCTACGACCACCTGGTAGTGGCTGCGATCCTGTCGCGACTCTCCCGACCACAGCTCGACCCGGGCGTTGTTCGCATTCGCGATCATGCTCGAGGTAGCCCGGGCGGCGGAGGCACTCGACCCCGCCACCGATGGCGCCGGAGCGGTGATCCGCGGCTCGAGCGTCGAATAGGCGTTGGCACCAGCCCCGGTCGACACGTCACCGAGCATGCGCGCCACGGAAGCCAGCTGGGCGCGTTCCGCGGCGATCGATGCCACACTGTCGCACGCCGCCGCGGAGACCGCTGCCCGTGGAACCGGCGATGGCCGCTGGAGCGAGGAGCAACCGGCCAGCACGATGAGACCGACGGGAGCGAGGATCGAGCGCATGCTGTCCCTCCTGTTCGAGGTTGCCATTCCGGCCGCCAGCGGCCGGTGCGGATGCGAGGCGCCTGACGCAGGCCCGCAGGAAGCGGGCCGCCGGAGACGAGCCCGCCACCGACGGGGCACCTGCCCGTCACGCCACGGCGTACTGTTGCGTGACGTCCCGCCCCGCGGACTTCACGACCAGCTTGAACTCGTCCGGCCGGAGCAACGGATCATCCCGGACGTCGAGCTTGAAGGGGATCGCCTTCTCCAGCTTCTTCACGAAATCGCGCTCCTCCTGGAGGAGATACATCGCGACCTCGGGATGGAGCCGGACGACGAGGTTGTCCTTCTTCCCCTCGACCGCGATTCGCTTCACCGATCGCTCGACTCGGCGAATGATCGTCTCCGGCGTGAAGACGCGGCCGGTGCCGTGACAGGTCGGGCACGCCTCGGTCATGCTCTGGAGATGGCTCTGCCGCACGCGCTGGCGGGTCATCTCGATGAGCCCGAGGTCGCTGACGGCGAACGCCTTCGTGCGCGCACGATCGCGACCAAGGTGGGTGCGCAGCTCCTGGAGCACCTTGTCGCGGTTCGCCTTCGACTCCATGTCGATGAAGTCGCAGACGATGATCCCGCCCACGTCGCGCAGACGGAGCTGGCGAGCGACCTCGCGTGCCGCCTCGGTGTTGGTCTTCAGTATGGTCTTCTCGGCGTCCTTCTTCCCCGTGTAGCGCCCCGAGTTGATGTCGATCGAGACGAGCGCCTCGGTCGGCTCGATGATCAGGTAGCCCCCTGACGGAAGGTCGCAGCGCCGCTTGAAGAGGTCACGGATCTCCGTCTCGATCTCGAACTTGTCGAAGATCGGGATCTGCTCCTCGTACAGCTTCACCCGGTCGAGGAGCTCGGGGCCGACGCCCTTGAGGTACTCCGTGATCTCGTTGAAGAGCTGCTTCGAGTCGACGGTGAGCGAGTCGACCTTCGTGCTGAACAGGTCGCGGATGATCCCGCGCGTCAGGCTCGTCTCGCGGTGGAGGAGGATCGGCGCGCGCGTGAAGTTCGTCTTCTTCTTGATCCGCTTCCACTGGCTGATCAGCGTGTTCAGCTCGCGCTGGAAGGTCTCCTGGGTGACGTCCTCGCTCACGGTGCGGACGATGACGCCGCCGCTCTTCTCGGGGAGGATCGCCTGGACCTGCTCGCGGAGCCGCTTCCGCTCATCGCGTTCGCCGATCTTGCGGCTGACGCCGACGCGCGACGCGAAGGGCATGTAGACGAGGAAGCGCCCGGCCATCGACACCTGCGCGGTGACGCGCGGGCCCTTGGTCGAGATCGGCTCCTTCGAGACCTGGACGATGATGTCCTGGCCGCGCTTCAGCAGCTCCTGGATCGGCTGCGCCTCGCGCTCGGGGCCGCCGTTGCGGCCGCGGCCGCGCCGCTTCTGCGGCTGCGCCGACTCGTCGTCGGCTTCGTCCTCGTCGTCGGCCTCGTCTTCATCGTCAGGCGCTTCGGCCTCGGGATAGACGAGGTCGGAGGCGTGGAGAAAGGCGGCCTTGTCGGTGCCGATGTCGACGAACGCGGCCTGGAGGCCGGGAAGGACCGCTTCGACGCGGCCGAGGTAGATGTCGCCGACCATGCGCCGGTTCTCCGGGCGGTCGACGAGGAGTTCAACGAGCTGGTCGTCCTCGATGATGGCGACCCGCGTCTCGCGCGGATTGCCGTTGATCAGAATTTCGCGTTTCATCTGTGCCCGGCCACGCACGCACGCCCGGCGACTCGACGGGATGCGGGGGACGGAGGGGTGAAATGAGGTGGACGGCCGTCGCTGCCACGAATCGTGAGGCACTCGACGTCGCAATCGGAGTCTTCTCCGGTCGGCGCGCGATCGTGCACATCCCTTCCGTCCGGCGCACGCGCGTCTGCGCATGCGTCGGGATAAGGACGGTGGACGTACGATCAGATGGTGACAGGATCACCGGACGCGCCGTGGAGAAGTCGCGCATGGCCCGCGCCGATGGTGCTTCGGCCGAGTCATGTCGCGGAAAAGCCTGCGGGGCGAGCCGAGTCGCGGAACGCCGCGCAGGCGGAGAAAACGAAGAGTCTGCGAGCTGCACAAGCTGCTGCATTACTAACGATCACTGCCTCTTTGCGCAACGTGGACAACGAGTTACGCGCACGGAGTCACGTCGCGACCGCCCGGGCCGCCCGGGCCGCCCGGGCCGCCCCACGGTCAAAGTCCGTGGCGGCTCTTCAACCAGAGGCGGAGTCCGAGGTAGGCCATCGCCCCGGCGTACCCTAACGCTGCCTTCCACTCCCCGTGCTTCATGTACAGGTCCATGCTGAAGCCGACCCCCTCGGCCGGCATCCCGCCGCCACGCCACGGGGTGAGGCGCGGGAAGAACGCCGGGACGTTGTTCTGGAACCGCGGGTAATCGTTCGGGAAGCGGCCCTTGATGTTCGCCTTCTCCCGCGCCATGGTCGGCGCGTAGATCACGAGGAAGAAGATCCCGACGAGGAAGACGAGCCCCCAGTGCGCGGCGATCGCGAAGCCGACGGCGATCATGAAGCTGCCGAAGTAAAGCGGATTCCGCGTGTGCGCGTACGGTCCGGTCGTCGCCAGCCGGTCGTTCTTCATGATGTGCCCGGACGCCCAGCCGCGGATGAGCAACCCGATCAGCGCGACGATCCCCCCGATCAGGAGGGACTGCCAGGTGAACGTGTGCGCCCGCGGCGCGAAGATGACGTAGAGTGCGGCGAGGATGAAGCCGAGCGGGAGGCGCAGCTTCTTGGCAAGTTCGGACGCGGTCAATCCGCGAGCTCCTTCAGAATGTGGCGTGCGATGACGAGGCGCTGGATCTCCGACGTTCCCTCGCCGATCTCGCAGATCTTCGCGTCGCGCATCATGCGCTCCACGGGGTAGTCCTTGGTGTAACCGTAGCCGCCATGTACCTGGATCGCCTTGATCGTGTTGCGCATGGCGAGCTCCGAGCAGAAGAGCTTCGCCTGCGCGGCTTCCTTCGCGAACGGCTTGCCATGCATCGCCAGCCACGCCGCGTGGAAGGTGAGGTGCTTCCCCGCCTCGATCTCGGTCGCCATGTCGGCGAGCTGGAAGCTGATCCCCTGGAAGTCGGCGATGCGCTGCCCGAACTGCTTGCGCTGCGCCGCGTACCTCACGGCCTCCTCGTACGCGCCCTCGGCGATCCCTAACGACAGCGCGGCGATCCCGACCCGTCCCGCGTCGAGAGTCTTCATGAAGTTCGCGAACCCCTTTCCCTCCTCGCCGAGCAGGTTCTCGGCGGGGACCTCGACGTCCTCGAAGATCAGCTCGCGGGTGTCGGACGCGCGCCAGCCGAGCTTGTCCTCCTTCTTCCCCGAGCGGAACCCGCGCATCACCGGCAGCGACGCGTCGTGTCCGATGCCGACCGACTTCGTCTTCTCGATGTCGGTGGTTTCCTTGGTGAGGATGAAGGAGCTGATCCCCTTCGTCCCCTTCGACGGGTCGGTCACCGCGGTGATGACGAAGATCTCGCCGACCCCGCCATGGGTGATGAATATCTTGCTGCCGTTGAGGAGATAGTGGCTTCCCTTCCGGACGGCGGTCGTCCTGGTACCCCCCGCGTCGCTTCCCGCGCTGGCCTCGGTGAGCCCGAAGCCGCCGAGCACCGATCCGGAGGCGAGCAGCGGGACGTAGCGCTTCTTCTGCGCGTCGCTGCCGAAGTTGACGATCGGCGAGGTGCCTAACGTCGTGTGGGCCGAGATGGTGATCGCGTGCGAGGCGTCGACCTTGGCCATCTCGTGGATGGCGATCATGTAGCTGAGGAGGTCGAGGCCGGCGCCCCCCAGCTCTTCGGGCCAGGGGATGCCGAGCAGCCCGAGCTCGCCCATCCGGCGCACGTTCTCCCAGGGGAAGCGGCCTTCGGCGTCGAGCTCGCGCGCGACGGGGGCCACTTCAGATCGCGCGAACTCGCGAACCATGTCGCGAACGGCGAGGTGCTGCTCGGAAAAATACAGCGAGTCGTCCATTTCCTCAGGCGGCTTCGGTTTCTTCGTCACGAAGCACAGCGAGGAACCGCTCGCCGTACTTTTCCAGCTTCATCGGTCCAACCCCTCGAATGTCAGCCATCGCCGTCGCCGACCGCGGTCGCCTCACGGCCAGCTCGGCGAGCGTGCGATCGGGGAACACGACGTACGGTGGCACCTTGTCCTCGCGCGCAATCGACGTGCGCAATGCCTTCAGCCTGCCGAGCATCGCTTCCGCGGCCGCATCGAGCTGCGGCGCATCGGCAACCCCGTTGTCCTCGAAGCGCACGAGGACGTCATCGGTCCCGACGACCCGCCCACCGCCGCGACGAGCACGCGGCACCGGTGCCTCGCTCCGCCGGCGCGCCTTGGTCCGCGGCGCCGTCCCCGCATCCGACGCGGGGACGTGCGTCCCCATGCAGTTGTCGCACGCACCGCAGGTCGGCCGCGCCGCCGGGTCGCCGAAATATCGGAGCACGAACCCGCGGCGGCAACCGCGTGTGTAGGCGTATTGCTGAACCGCGTCGAGCTTCGCGAGGTCGCCGCGGCGGCGCCGGTCGAGCGTTTCCCAGTCGATGGCGATCGATGACAGCGGTGCGCCCGGATGCACGAGCCGCGCTCCGCCACCCTCGCGCTCGAATGTCAGGAACTGTCGGCGCTGCAGCGACTCGAGCAGCGGGATCGTCCCCTGCGAGCCGCCGAGACCGGGGGGGAGGGCGTCGAGGTCGACGGCGCTGCCGTTGTAGATCCGGTCTCCGCCCCCCTGCTTCCAGAGCGCGCGGAGCACGGCGAGCTCCATCGCCTGCTCGGCACCGAGCTCGCGCTTGATGCGCTCGGGGGTCGCCAGAAGTCGAACGTGCACGCGCCCCATCGACTCGCTCTCGCGGAGCACCGCGCCGGCGGCGACGAGGATGCGCAGCACCGACTCGACCTCGCGCGGGGAGGTCTTCCCCGGCGCGCGAAGGGCGAGGCGCTCGGGGTCGAGGTCGTCGAGCTTACCGCTCCGGTCGGCGTCGCGCGAAATAGCGTTGTAGACGCGCTCGACCACCGCGCGCTCGGGATAGGCGCCCTTGATGAAGAACTCGTGGGTGAACCGGTCGGGAAAGCTGTGCAGCAGCACGCAGTCCGACGGCAGCCCGTCACGCCCGGCGCGCCCGGCCTCCTGGTAGTACGCCTCGAGCGTCCCCGGCATCGCGTGGTGGATGACCAGCCGAACGTTAGGCTTGTCGATCCCCATCCCGAACGCGTTGGTGGCGACGATCGCGCGCACGTCCTCGCGCATGAACGCCTCCTGGACGTCCTTGCGGTGGCGGTCGTCGAGCCCGGCGTGGTAGGCGACCGAGCGGATGCGCGCCTTCTCCAGCACGCGGGCGACGCGTTCGACGGCGCGACGGGTCGAGGCGTAGACGACGGCGAGCCCCTCGGCCTCGCGAATCGCCCGGACGAGCGCCGCGTCCTTCTCGTCGTCGCTCCGCGTCGGCACGACGTGATACCGCAGGTTGATCCGGTCGAAGCCCGTGATCACCGTCTCGGGATCGCGCAACCTGAGCTGCCGGGCGATGTCCTTGCGAACCTCCGGCGTCGCCGTCGCCGTGAGCGCGACGACCGGCGGGTTGCCCAACCGTTCGCGCACCTGCGCCATGCGCAGGTAGCTCGGGCGGAAGTCGTGCCCCCATTCGCTGATGCAGTGCGCCTCGTCGAGCGCGAGCAGCGAGACCCCCATCTTCGCGATCCGCTCGGCGGTGTTCGCGAAGTCGAAGCGCTCCGGAGCGACGTACAGCAGCTTGAGCTCCCCGCGCTGCGCGCGGGCCAATCGATCGGAGACTTCGCCGCTGGACAGGGTGCTGTTGACGAACGCCGCCGGCAGCCCGCGCGCGGTCAGCGCATCCACCTGGTCCTTCATCAGCGAGATGAGCGGCGACACCACCACCGTCAGTCCGGGCAGCAGCAGCGCCGGAATCTGGTAGCAGATCGACTTGCCACCGCCAGTCGGCAGGATGACGAGGGTGTCGCGTCCCTCGAGCACGGAGCTGACCGCGCGTGCCTGTCCGGGGCGGAAATCAGGGTAGCCGAAGTGCGTCTGGAGCGCGGTGCGCGCCTCCTCGATCACGGGCCGCGTGCTCATCCGGGGACCTTCGCGCGGTCCCGCGCCCGGCGCGACATCATATCGCCGCCGCGCGTGACGCTAGACCGCACGCGCGAAGTGTCCTCGCGTGAATGCGGCGCCGAGAATGTCGCGCACCGATCCGCGCGCGTTGCCATCGCCGGAAGCAAGCGCATCGAGCTGCCCGCGATAACCCCTGACGATCTCGGCGACCGGATCGCCGGCGACGTTGAACACGAGCTGGTAGCCGCGAATGCCGTCACCCCAGAGACGCGGCAGGTACTCGCTGCCGTCGACGGGGCGCGAATGCAGCAAACGGTTGCGGCACGCCGAGTCGGTCGCGACCGGAAAGGTGTAGCCCGCCGGGTCGGTGAGCAGCACGTTGGTGTGCTTCTGCACGCAGAGGTCGCGGCAGGTCGTCGGTTCCCGGTCGAACGCCGCCGACAGCACGCAGTGCTCGATGGTCATCCCCTCGGGGCGGCCGAAGAGGAAGACGTCGAACCCCGCGCCCTTCCACGGCTCGGACGCGGCGCGCATCTCGTCGGCGGTCAGCTCGAGCGACAGCGTGACGCGCGTCGCGCCGATCTTGAACAGCTCGGCGGCGGTGTGCTGGTTGAAGCAGTTCACCGCGTAGTCGGCGACGACGTCGCGCCCCGCGCCACCCAGCTCGGCGACCAGCCCCAGGTGTCCAGAGAGCAGGGGTGTCCCGAGGTCGAGCCACTTCTGCACCTGCGCCCGCTCCTCGGGCCGGACGATGCTCGGCGTCCGCAGGCGGAAGCCGACGCCACGCGCGGCCAGCTCGTCGCGGAGCGCCATCACGCGGGCGCGCGGGGGCGCCGGGTGGCGAAGGAACGGGTCGAACGCGATTTCCGTGGCGCCGCCATCGGCCGCCGCGCGCGCGTCGTCGAGGGTGAACACCGTCGCGCGGAGAGCGAAGGGCGCGCCAACGGCTGCCTCGGCGGGGCGACTGGTCTCGATCGTCGCGATCGCCGCATCGATCGTCGCGTCGCGCTCGGCCCAGGCTGCTTCCCTCGCCCAGTCGCGCCGCATCATCAGCTCCTCGACGGCGTCCTGGCGGAGGCGGTTGAGGGCGCTGATCGGGAGGAACAGCCCCGTTCCCAACGCTGCGTCGTCGACCGCGCCGAGCACGAACGGGGTGTCGCCGAGGCGGCCCAGCTGCTCGCGGAGCGTGTCCCTGGTGAGGGCGCGCGCGGTCGCGGGGGCGAGCGTCGGCTCGGAGCGAACGGTGACCGATTCGCCGTCGGCGGTGAACACCGCCTTCAGCGGCGCGCCCGGGGCGCCGAAGACGCGGACGTCGATCCGTGTCCTGCGCTGCCGGATCGGCGCGGCGAGCGCCGCGTAGCTCGCCCGCGCGCGCTCGAGGAGCGCCGCTTCGCTCGAGCGGACGACGCGCCACCCCGCGGGAATGCGCGTGCGCGTCGCGATCGCCTGGCGATGCACGCCGTCCCGGGACGAGACGGTGCGGATCTCGGCGACCTGGAAGCCGGTAGTTTCCGCGGAGCTACCGTCAGGCGGCTCGAAGCCGAGTCCGTCGCGAACGAGGACAGGGTCGCGGACCTCGATCACCAGCTCACCGCGCTCGTAGCCGACGACGGTGCCGAGCTCGCGGCCGCGATTGTCGGGCTGGTTGCGGGTGATGTAGCCGCGTCCAGCCCTGCCGCCATACATCCCGCCGGTGAAGCCGCGCGAGAAGATCTGGACGAGCGGGGCGACTTCCTCACCGGGCGCGGGGAGCGGCTCGCCGCGCTCGACGGCGCCGAGGAACTGCTTGTACTCGCGGGTGACCGTCGCGACGTACTCGGGCTTCTTCTTCCGGCCCTCGATCTTCAGGCAGCCGACGCCCGCGTCGGCGATCGCGGCAAGGTGTTCGTACGCGGCGAGATCCTTCGCCGAGATCAGGTAGCCGCGATCGAGCTCGGCGCCGGTCGAGGAATCGGTGAGGACGTAATCCTTGCGGCACGACTGGGCGCAGGAACCGCGGTTCGCGCTCCGCTCGGAGATCATCCCGGACATGTAGCACTGCCCGGAGTACGAGATGCAGAGTGCGCCGTGGACGAAGGTCTCGAGCCCGAGCTCGGGGACCGCCGAGTGGATGGCGCTGATGTCGTCGAGGGTGTTCTCGCGGGCGAGGACGACACGGTCGATGCCTAACGCGCGCATGACGGCGGCGCCGGTCGCGTCGTGCACGGTCATCTGCGTCGAGCCGTGGATCTCGAGCGTCGGGTAGACGCGCTGGACGAGGCGGACGATCCCGATGTCCTGGACGATCGCCGCATCGATGCCGCGATCGACGGCCCCGCCGAGAAAGCGGAGCGCATCGCGGAGCTCGGCGGGCTTGAAGAGGATGTTGAAGGTCAGGTAGATCCGGCGCCCGCGCCCGTGCGCGATGCGGCAGGCCTCCTCGACCTCGTCCATCGACAGCTGCGCCCCTTCGTCGCGGGCGTTGAAGCGTTCGGCACCGAGATACACCGCATCCGCCCCGTTCGCCACGGCGGCACGAACGGCCTCGAGAGAGCCGGCAGGAGCAAGGAGCTCAGGGACGCGCTTCAGCTGCATAAGTCCTGAAATTTAGCAGCGTTGCGAGCCGAATGGGACTGCGGCGCTTGCGATTTTCGAGAGCAGGCGGAGGCGTGTGGCAGTTCCACGATAGCGGATCGCGCCGCGGCCCTGATGCTGATCGGTTCCCTCGGGCCGCTGGCTTCCTGGTATGTCGGCCGTGCTCCTCAGCATTCGGGCGTCGTGACACTCTGTACTGGAAGACACCGAGACGCTGAGCCACAAAGACTGCACACCGCGCTGATGTCGGTACACCACAGTTGAACTTCTTGCGGGGCGAGCGGGTGAGATGATCTCGCCCCGCTTGCCCCCCGAGTCGTTCAGGCTCGTACCGGTAGGAAATGCGATTCCACGGATCGAAGGCGATAACCGCGGATGGTTTCTCGACCGGGTGAGCGGAGCGTCGCCGCCGCGACGAACGATCCGCGGTGATCCGCGAAATCCGTGTAATCGTCGTTCCCCCTGTTTGTGCTCGTGAGGCGCCGAGCCCTGGATCCGCGCAGCGAGTCTCTCAGCATGACCCGATAACAGCAGGGCGGCAAGCAGGCGAGATCATCTCGCCCCGCTCGCCCCAAAGCAGGCGAGTTCTGGCGCAGCGAGATCGGTCTGAAGTGCAGTCTTTGTGGCCCGGTGTCTCGGTGTCTTCCAGTACGGACTGTCACGACGTTCGAATGCGGAGGAGTACGGCCGACATGCCAGGAAGCCAGCGGCCCCAGCGGAACCGATCAGCAACAGGACCGCGGCACGACAATACAGCCGTCGCTCGACAGCAGCCACTGCCTAACGGTAGCCGGGACTACGCTACACCCGCGGGTCCGACGGACGGATGAACCGCGCCACCAACGCCAGCGCCATGATGCCGAGGCCGAGCCAGAGCAGGGTGCGGTGGTCGCTGCGGGCGCCGTATGCCCAGATCGTGAAGCCGACGAGGGTCAGCGTCAGGCGGAGGCGGAGGATGCCGCTGCGGGTCATTTGTGGTCCCTGGCGCGGGCGACGAAGCTGCGGACGCCAGCGCGGAAGTCGTCGGTGAGGCGCGCTTCGACGTTGGTGACGATGCCGGCGGCGATGCCGTCGGCGAAGGAGAGCTCATCGAGCTTGTTGAACAGCCACTTCGTCAGCGCCATCGCCGTCTTCGGCGAGTGCGAGATCTCCTCGACGATCCGGTCGACGTCCGCCTCGAAGGTGCGCCCCGGGAGGATCCGGCTGACCAGTCCCAGCCGCGCGCCCTCCTCGGCCCCGACGATGCGGCCGGTGAGGACCAGGTCGGCGGCGTGCTTCTCCCCGACCGAGCGGCGGAGAATCGTCATCACCATCGCCGGGACGAAGCCGACCTTCACCTCGGGGAACCCGAACTTCGCCTCCTCGTGGGCGAGGACGAGGTCGCAGGCGAGGGCGAGCCCCGCCCCGCCGGCGAGGGCGCGCCCCTGGACGGCGGCGACGATCGGCTTGACCATCGTCCGCATGGCGAGGAAGACCCTGCCTAACGTCTCGGCGTCCTCGCGGTGGACCTCGCTCGGCGCGTCGATCATCGCGGCGAGCGCCTCGAGGTCGGCCCCGGCGCAGAAGTCCTTCCCCTCGCCGCGGACGAGGATCACCCGGACCCCGGGATCCGCCTCGAGCATGCTCAGGCCGGCGAACAGCTCCTCGGCCGTCTGCCGGTCGAGCGCGTTCCGCTTGTCCGGCCTCGCGATCGTCAGACGGCCGATCGCGTCGCGCCGCTCGACCCGGACGCGCGGTGCCTCGCTCACTTCGCCCCCGGCAGCTGCAGCGCCCGCGCCTCGGCGTCGGGGACGTCGATCACCATCCGCAGCATCGCCGTCGAGAACACCTTCCCCTGGGCGTCGGTCTTGAGCGAGACCGTGCCCCCCCCGCCCAACGCGCCGTGGAGGAGGAAGTTCAGCGCGTTCAGGTTCGGCAGCTCGTAGCGCTCGACGCCGCCGGTGATCACCCCCCGGAAGTGCGCGGCGACTCGGTCGCGCGTCAGCGCCGTCGCCAGCAGCGGGTACCACTCCGGCCTGAGGGCGATGACCCCGACGTTGGCGGTATCCCCCTTGTCCCCGGAACGGGCGTGGGCGAGCTCGGTGAGGCGGATCTTCATGCGAGCACCTCCACCTTCGTCCTGACGACGCTCTTGTCCACCAGCGCGGGCCAGTAGGCGACGACCTCCTCCACCTTTGGCCGCCCGCCGGCGAAGCCGGTGACGCTCGGCGGGCCGTTCAGCACCAGGGGCGCCAGCTCGCGCGTGAAGCGCTCGACCGCGGCGCGATCGCTCCCCCGCACGCCGATGCGCAGCTGCGTCTCCGGGATGTCGGTGGCGCTGCCTGCCAGCGGACCATGCGTCGCCGAGACTCCGACGAACTCGGTGAGGATCTCGTCGAAGCTGAGGCCCATGCGGTCGAGCCGCTCGCGGAGGATCCGGTCAGCCGCCTTCGCCTTGTCGAGCGCGTCGGGCCAGGCGTAGACGAGGGTTCCGACCGCCTTGAACCCCGCGCGGTAGGCGATCGACACCTTGAGCTTGTCCGTCGACGGCTTCCCCTTGATCCCGAAGACACGAACCCGGTTCTCGCCGTCAGGCGCGAGATGGATCGAGGTGAAGTCGGCGATGACGTCCGGCGTGATGTACGCATGCGGGTCGCCCATCTCGTAGACCAGCTGCTCGGTCACGGTCGGCACCGAGACCCGGCCGCCCGTGTTCGGGTGCTTGGTGACGACGAAACTGCCGTCGGGCGACGCCTCGACCAGCGGGTAGCCGACGTTCGCCATGTCGGGGATCGACTTCCAGTCGTAGAGGCAGTTGCCCCCCGAGCACTGCGCGCCGCACTCGATGATGTGGCCGGCGATGATCCCCGCCGCGAGCTTGTCCCAGTCGCTCGCCCCCCAGCCGAACTCGTGGCGCAGCGGCGCCATCGTCAGCGCCGTGTCGGTCGAGCGCCCGGTGACGACCACGTTCGCCCCGCGGGCGAGCGCTTCTACAATCGGCTCCGAGCCGATGTACGCGTTCGCGGAAAGCACGCGATCGCGCACCAGGCTGAGTGGCTCGCCCGTTTCCATGTTCGCGAG
>DASZNJ010000381.1:0-11781 GCA_035551575.1 Gemmatimonadaceae bacterium | reverse complement strand
CCATGTCCCGTCGCCTCATTGACCCCCGTTGCGCGTGGCATCCTCGCCTTCGGTCGCAGCACCCGCTGAACACGGCGGCAGCCGGCGCAGTCGTCACCGGGACGCTTTCGTCTGGTCTCCTGACCTCATCGCGTTCACGTGCTCCACGAGCTGGTCGATGGCGATCCCGGTGCCCTGGTAGAATCCCGATTCCTTGTTCGTCTTGAAGTCCGCCTCACTCCGGTGGAGCGCCGTGAAGACGTAGCGGGTGCCGGTGCCCGCGGCTTCCATCGTCATGATGGCGGTGATCGGAATGTCGTCGAAGACAGCCGGACGATAGCCCGGGAACAGCATCGAGGTCCAGACCAGTCGCTGCATCGGAACGACCTCGAGGACACACCCGACGTTAGGGACCTCACGACCGTCACCGACCGCGATGTCGATGCTGATGATGCCGCCCGGCCGCAGGTCAAGCTCGGCGCGCGCCACGCGCCCCCAGGCCCTGGGCATGTACCACTCCTTGAGATGCTCCGGTTTCGTCAGCGCTTCCCAGACGAGCCGCGTGGGAGCGTCGATGACCCGTTCGATCGCGAAATCGAGCTTTGGATCGAAGGCGTATTGCTGGCTCACGACTGTTTCTCCTTGTCCTTGAGTTGTTTGACGTAGCGGTCGAACCGGTCCAGTCGAGCTTCCCACTGCTGGCGACGCGCAGCCAGCCAATCCTCAGCGACCTTGAACCGCTCGGGCGCGATCTCGTAGGTCCGCACGCGCCCGCGCTTCCTCGACTTCACCAGCCGGCTCTCCTCGAGCACCCCGAGATGCTGAACGAACGACGGGAGTTGCATGTCGAAGTGCGCCGCCAGCTCGCTGACAGTGGCCGGCCCGGCCGACAGCCGCTCGAGCACCTTCCGCCGGGTCGGGTTTGACAAGGCGTGAAAAACATCGTCCGTCGCTGCGAGTTGAACCATTTCCGACACCATCCGGCTGCGCGGGTTGTCCGACCTGCCTGATGGATCGTACAACCGGCGAATACTTTTGTAAATACCTAAGTATCACAATCTGCTGTGAGCGCCGGTTCGTGACTTGGAGCGGCCGGTCGCGGCAGCAGCGGCCTGAGCCACCGAGTGGCGCGGTTCGGTTCGCCCGGGCACTATGGCGCGACTGGTCGGCATATACGCTCGAGCCGCGATTTCGCGGGTCGGTGTCCACCTGCTACGGCTGGTCCTGCTGCGAGGCGCAGCGCGCCGCTTCGGCCCGACTTCGCGCGCCGATGCCTGACGTTCGTTGATGCGGGACAGCGGCAGGGTGCTGGCGACCCTGGTGTGCAAGGAACGGCGGTCGGGACGTCCCCCTGACGCAGTCCCGCGCGCCGGCCGCCCGCCGGCGGCGCAGCTGACACGTCCCTCCCACCCGAGACCTCACCATGCACCGGCTTCCTCCCCTCCCCCTGCTCCTTGTGCTCGCGACTACGCGCGAGCGCGCACCCGGCACCTGCCTCGGGCGATGGAATGTCGGGCACCCGACCGGCGGAGGCACGCCCCCTACCTGCAGCTGCGTCTCCGTCGGCAACTCTGTCGCCGAGGCGCGGGCGCGGTCCAGCGCCGTGTTCATCGGGCGCGTCGACAGCCTGGAAACGGTCGCCAGCCCACGCGGCAGCGGCGACACGACGTGGTCCCCACCGCTGGTGCGAGCGCGCCTGCGGGTAGTTGCCGCCTGGCCGGGCGCGCGTGCTGATTCGCTGGCCGCGGCCCGCCATCCGGATGGCGCAGCGGCCGGACGGGGACGGGCTGCGACTCTTGCCGACTCCCTCGTGTGGGTGACGACGCCGGACTCCGGCCCCAGTTGCGGTTTTCATTTCAAGCGCGGCGCCGAGTACCTCGTGTATGCGAATGGTCCCCACACCGACTTGTGGACGACGAAATGCTCTCGCACGCGCCGGCTCGGTCGCGCGCGAGGGGATCTCGAGCGCCTCGGCCCGCCGCTGGTCGACCGACTCGGCGGCTCACATCGGCCGGAGTGACGGGCGCGTGCGCCCATCCGTTAGGCGACCCTGCAGGGGCCGGCCATTGCCTTCCCGTGATTCGGGATGGATGATTGTCGCGACGCACTCACCGCCCCAGCGGTCGCCTCGGCGTCGGCTGCGCCAGGGCGAGGACATCCTGGCGACCGCGAAGCACGGCAGCGCTGTCCAATAGCTCAGGGGAGAACCAATGGTCAGGCACTTCTTCGGCAGCGCGGTGTTGCTCGAATCGGTGGCGCTCGCACCCATGGTGCCGACCGCGGATCACCGCGCGCATGGCATCGCCTGGGCGCAGGGCCCGGCGCGTGCGGCGACATCCGTCGCGCCGCCGTCCGACAGCCTGAAGGTCGTCCTCCTTGGCACCGGTGTCGGCCCGGTGGTCAACCTGCAGCAGTACGGCGCGAGCACGCTCGTCGAGGCAGGGGGGCAGCGTCTCCTCTTCGACTGCGGCCGGGGCGCAACGATGCGGCTCGTGCAGGCCGGCGTGCCGATCGGCTCGGTCACGCGCGTCTTCCTCACGCACCTGCACTCCGACCATGTGCTCGCGCTCCCCGACCTCATGCTTGCCGGCTGGTCTGCGGGGCGGCGCGTGGTGCCGCTCACTGTGTGGGGGCCGGCAGGCACCAGGGTGATGATGGAGCACCTGCTGGCGGCCTTCGACTTCGACATCCACACGCGGCGCGATGTCGACGAGCGCTTTCCCGCGGCCGGGATCACGGTCGTGGGCCACGACATTTCCGCGGACCGCGTGGTCTTCGCCGAGAACGGCCTGACGGTCACGGCGTTTCTCGTCGATCACGGCGTCGTGCAGCCGGCGTTCGGCTACCGTGTCGACTATCGGGGCCGTTCGGTGGTACTGTCGGGAGACACGCGGGTCTCGGAGAACCTGATCAGCCACGCGCGCGGGGCGGACGTCCTGATACACGAGACGATCGACCCTGAAGCGCTCCGCGCGCGGGTGGACCGTCCGAGCGCGGCGGCGATCGACGCGATCATCGCGCACCACACGACACCAGAGCAGGCGGGCACCGTGTTCCAGCGGGTGGCACCTCGCCTCGCCGTGTATTCGCACGCGCCCAACACGGCGCGAGTCATCGCGCAGACCCGGACGACCTACAGCGGCCCCCTGCAAGGCCCGGAAGACCTGCTGACGATTTTCATCGGCGCCGAGATTCGCGTCGAGCATCACGCCCCACCGTTATGATGTCGCTCAGCGGGGTGGCCAACAGCCGACGCGACCGGTGGTCCGGTGACCGATCGCGCCGAAGCGTGGTTGAAGAGGCATGAAGCCAACACATGGTATCGCCGCTCTCGCCGTCCTGGCGCTGGTGGCGTTCGGCTGTCAGCCGATAACTGACTCGCGTCCGGTGCTCGAGCAGCGGCCGGGGGTGCTGACCCTGAGCGGGGAGCCGTCCATCACTGTGCCCGCGGAGGGGACCGCCGGCGCGCCCGTCATCGTCACGGTGATCACCTGGGGGGGAGGGTGCGCGCGCCAGGGGCCGACGGCGGCGAGCGTCAGCGGCCTGATCGCGGACGTGACACCATTCGATTCGGTCGTCGTGTCACTCCCGTCGAACATGGCGTGCCCGGCGGATATCCGGAGCTATACGCATACCGCCACCATCCTCTTCTCAGCCGCTGGCCCCGCGGTGGTGCGGGTGCACGGGTGGTCCGAGCCGGCGAAGGCGGCGATCACGGTGGAGCGAGCGATCCAGATCCGGTGAAGCTGTGCGTCAGGCACGACACGTCAGCGGCTGCATCCCGCTCGGACGAGGGCGGACGTTCGGGCCGCGGGTGTTCGTGGCGAAAACGACCGCCGGCTGCGTGATGGTGGCCGCCGGCGAGGGAAGCCGCGCCACGTCGCCGACGCTCGCGGCACCGCGACGCATGGAGATCTTCGTCACCCCCCCCGTGCCCCCTTCGATGTATTCTCGCGCCTTCCCCCGGACGCGTTGAGAGGTCCAGTTCACAGGCGCGAGCGCGAGACCCGGCGCACCACCGTACTACCAAGTCGTCGGGGACTGATCGCCACCGCACTCGGATGCTCCGGATCGCGATCACCGCACCAGCGGGACGGATCCTGTCATTGCGTGGCAACCGCGACGCGCGCATCGTTGATCTCCGGCGGAAGGCCATCTCTCTCATCCGGGGCCAAATGACTCGCTCGACAATCCGCGTCACGGGACGGATTTTCCGTCTGGTGTACCTCCTCGGCGCCATCGCCTGTGGAATGGTGCCATCGCGCGGGCTCCACGCGCAAACCGACGGCACGTGCATCCCGCTCGCCGAGCGGGAAGGCCGCGAGTTCGGATGCTTCATCACCGCCCGGCAGGAGCTGGGCGCGCTTCCGAAAGACACGGCGCTGTACTGGCATCTCGACACTTTTCCGACGCGGCCGGCCGCCGATCGCGCGCGAGTAGCACGGTCGAGCATTGTCGAGTCGCTCGGTCGGACCTGGCTGTTCACGATCGCCCCGTCAGGGTGGCGCCCATCATCTCCCGGCAGCCGAGTCGCGATGATCGGCCCGTTGCCGCTCGTGGCGGCGGATTCGCTCGCCGCCGTGTACATGGAGGGAGTCTTCAAGCCAGGGATGAATACCGTCGTCCATCGACACGCCGGCGTCGAAGCGTGGTTCACGCTCGAAGGCTCGATGTGCCTCGAAACGCCGGCGGGGACGACGATGCAGAGCGCTCACGACAGCGGCGTCTTAGTGCGCGCGGGAGTACCGATGATGCTCACGGGAACCGGCACGGTTGCGCGGCGCTCCGTCGTGCTCATCCTGCAGGACGCGACGCAACCCCGTTCGACCCCTGCACCGGATTGGACGCCACGAGGACTGTGTACGAAGGCAAAGTGAGGATCTGCTGATCGTCGCTGCTGGAAAAGCCACCAATCGGCGCCCGCTGACAGGCGCCTGCCGGGTCGGACGCTTAACGCTCCCTGGAGCCTCCGCGGGAAGGCGCCGCGATGGATTCTCCCACCGGCGTGCGCACGCGGCTGAGGGCGGCGACGAGCCGCCACGATCTTGCCGTGTTCGCCGTTTCCTTCGATCGCTACGGGGCTCGTCCTCGAGGGAGGCGAGGGTGGACGGCGCGTCAGGCGGCACGCCGGCAGGGAGGCATTCATCATCGACGTCGAAGCGCTGCACGGCGGGCCGCCTGACCTCGTCATGGGCCGCTCGGACGACGCGCCAGCCGCCGACATTCGACGGCACCGCCGCCCTGGCGCCGACGCGATTCTCTCCATCCGTCGCGCTCGGCGAGCGCATGGCTGGAACCATTGCCGGCCCGTGCCCCCGGCGCGCACCGCGCCTAACGCGCGGGGGTGATCACGATGTTCCGGTACTCGACCGGGCCGTGGTCCCCCTGGAGGAGGATGGGTCCGGGCTCGCCTTCGTTGCTGTCTAGCGCACCACCGGTCGGGCCGGGGATGACCTGGTCGCAGATGACGCGCTGCCCGTTCGCGACCACCGTGACGTGCCGGCCGATCAGCGTGATGTCGTAGCTGTTCCACTCGCCGGCGGGCTTCGCCGCCATCGCGTTAGGCTCGATGAAGCCGTACACCCCCGCGAACCGGTCGTCGAGGGGCTCGAGGCCGTAGTCGTCCTCGATCTGCACCTCATGGCGACCGCGGAGGTAGACGCCGCTGTTGCTCCCCTTCGAGTAGCGGAACTCGACGTGGAGCTTGAAGTCGCTGAAGGTGCGGTCGGTGACGAGGTTCTCCCCGGAGTGCGGGCTGCGCAGGACGCCCTTCGCCACCTCCCACTGGTTGGTCCCCCCGCGCTGGGTGTGCCAGCCGCGAAGTCCCGTCGTCGAGAGGAGGGCGACCGGCTTTCCCCACGCCGGGGTGCGCGTGCGCCGCAGCACCGGTGCGCGCACGGCCGTGAAGTCCGCCTCGCTCCCGTTGGGAAACGTCATCCGTCCAACGAGCCGGTCGTCGCCGTCGAGGCGGGCGGCGACGCTGAGATTCGCGTTGCCATTCTCCCACTGCTTCGGGATCGAGAAGTGGAGCGAGTCGCCATCGAGGATCACCCGCTCGATCGGCCGAGCGCTCCCGACCACACCGACGAACCGCCCCGCATAGGAATCTCCGCCGGAGTGCGCGCCGGGGATCTGGATCTCGAGCCACGAGGGCTCCTTCCCCCGCGGCGAGTCGATGGTGATGTCCCATCGTCCCATCAGGTGCTCGTTGACGGCGGCTCGCGGAGCGTTCACCGTATGTGGAGCGAGAGCGAGAACCAGCAGGAGTGCCGAGTGGCGCGACATCAGGTGCTCCGGTTGAAGTAGCGGTGGAAGGGACGATCCGGGAGATCGTAGCTCACGCGCACGGAGGTCCGCCAGTCGTGACGAGTCGCCGAAAGATCATCGTCCACATCGCGGCCAGCGCTGACGGGTACATCGCGCGCCCGGACGACGACCTCGAATGGCTGACATCCCGCCCCGCACCCGAGGGGTTCTACGGGATGAACGCGTTCATGAAGACGATCGACACCCTGCTGCTCGGGAGGAAGACCTACGAGGTGAGCCTGCGGCTCGGGGGGAAGTTCGACGCGAAGACGAGGACGATCGTGTTCTCCCGTCATGCTCCGCCAGCGGAGGTGCCGCCCGGGGTCGAGTTCGAAAGTCGTGACATCGGCGTCGTCGTGCGGGAGCTGCGCGAACGGCCCGGCAAGGACATCTGGCTGATGGGAGGCGGAGAGCTTATCGCCGACTTTCTCGACGCGCAGGCGATCGACGAGTTCGTGGTCAGCGTCGTCCCGGTGTTCATCGGCGACGGGATTCCGCTGATCGCGCGCCGGCAGCGTCAGCTTCCGCTCGAGCTGCAGTCCGTCGAACGGTTCGACGATGGGCTTGTCCAGCTGCACTACCGCGTCGTGCGCGACGCCGGGACCGCCTGACGGCGGCACGATGTCATTCACTCCCCGCGGCAACTGACGAGGGCACGCATGCGAAAGATCGTCGTCTGCACGAATATCAGCCTCGACGGCGTGATGCAGGGGCCGGGGAGAGCCGACGAAGACACGCGCGGCGGCTTCACCCGCGGCGGCTGGGGCGCGCCTTACGGCGCGATGGCGCACGCCGGGCAGGTGTTCGCCGAGACGGATGCGCTGCTGCTCGGCCGCCGCACCTACGAGGACTTTCACGACGTGTGGCCGAAGCGGCCGGACAGCCCGTTCACGCCGTGGCTCACCAACATCCGCAAGTACGTCGCCTCGCGCACGCTGCGCGAGCCCTTGCCGTGGAGCAACTCGGTGCTGCTCCACGGCGACGTCGCGCAGGCGCTGGCCGCGGTCAAGCGCGAGCCGGGAAGGAACATCCTCGTCATGGGCAGCGGCGACCTCGTGCGATCACTGATGCCAAGCGGGTTGATCGACGAGTACGTGCTGCTGATCCACCCGCTCGTCCTCGGGTCGGGGCGCCGGCTCTTCCCCGACGAAGGGACGTTCGCCCCGCTGAACCTGCTGAACAGCGTGACGACGCCTGACGGTGTGATCATCGGCTCATACGCGCCGTCGGCGTAGCGCGCCCGCTTTCCCGCCCTACGCGGCCCTCACCTTCCTCCCTGGCAGGGCGCGAGTGAAGTGCGGAACGAGCCCGAGCAGCCGCTGGATGACGGTCAGCTGGGCGCGGTGCTGCAGCTCGTGCTCCTTCGATCCGAGCAGCAGCTCGAAGCGATTGATCGAACGGCCGTCGGCGATGTGCACCAGCGTCTCGGCGACCGAGCGGCTCGCCGCCGAGGGGCGGTACTCGTAGTCCGCTTCCGGGATCTCCTCGGCGACCTGGATCGTGTCACGCCTGACGCTGCGGAAGCTGGCGACGAGCTGGGGGATGTCGTAGAGCGACATGGGTGGCCCTGTGATGGCTGAAGGTTGTCAGCGGGCGAGGAACTTCCGGATGTTCTCGACCTGGCCGTCCCAACCCTTCGAGTTCATCGCGAACGCCTTCGCGCGACGCGACTCGGGGATCGCGTCGAACCCCGATTCGACGATGGTGAGATTCGTGCGGGCGCCCACTTCCTCGAGCGTGAAGGTCACCCGCGTCGTGGGCTCGGCCGAGAAATCGACGCCGGCCTCGATCGCGTACGGGTGCCAGCGGAAGGAGAAGAAGCGCTCCGGCTCCATCGTCTCGATCCAGATCGTCATCGTCACGTGCTCGTAGCCGCGGAAGGTGATCTTGCCGCTCACCGCGGCGCCCGGAGTGAAGGGGGACTCGAGCGCCACGCCGAACCATGAGTTGAACTGCTGGACGTCGGTGAGCGCGCGCCAGACGCGCGAACGTGGGGCGTCGAGCGTCACGTGCTTCTCGATGCGATCGGTGGATGGGGTCGTGGTCGGCATGGCGGTGCTCAGCGGGGGTTGGAGGGGTCGTTGTCGGGATGGCGGAGGAGCTCGGCGAGCCGCTCGATGCGCGTGTCCCAGAGCCGTTCGTAGGCGCGCAGCCAGTCGTCGGCGCGGGCGAGGGGACGCGGGTCGATGCGGACGTAGTGGATCCGGCCGCGGACGGTGCGCTTCACCAGCCCCGCCCGTTCGAGCGCCTTGATGTGCTTCGATGCCGCGGCGAGCGACATCTCGTACGGCGAGGCGAGCTCGCCGACGGTGTGCTCGCCGCGGGCGAGGCGCTCGAGCATGGCGCGGCGGGTATGGTCGCCGAGGGCGCGGAAGACGAGGTCGAGGCGGGGCTGTTGTTCAACCATAAGGTTGAAAATATCGTCATCGGGAACTTTGTCAACCTTTTGGTTGAACGATTGATCCTGCGGCGCTCCGGGTACCCCGATGCGCGGGGCCGGGGGACCGTGGGCGATTCGGGAGCCTCGAAGCCTGGCCAGTCTCCCCGCGAAAGTTGTTCTGCGACCGGGGTCTTGCCGCGAGACTCCCGGGGGAGGATATACTACCGGGGAGAACGCGTGCGGCCGCCGGCGAGCGCGATGGAGCGCGCCGTCGGCGGCGCGGTGGTGAGATTCAGCTTCGCGCTCCAGCACTGGCGCGGGGTGCAGGTCCGCCGTCAGGCCGCCGAGGAACACATGTCATCACCTGCCGAGCCTGCCCGCGGACCGATCGAGCGGCTGCACGACGCGCTGCGCCGGCGCGATGCAGCCGCGCTGCGCGAGGCCCTCGCCAGCGACCCCGCGCTTCGCGCGCGGATCGACGCGCCGGCCTTCCCCTTCAACGCACCGGCAATCGTCGCCTTCGCGAGAGAGGCGGCGATCGTCGACGTGCTGCTCGAATTCGGCGCCGATCCGAACCGGCGGAGCGAGTGGTGGGCCGGCCCCTTTCACGCGTTGCACTTCGCGCGAGGGGAGGCTGCCGACCGGCTGATCGCCGCCGGCGCGACGATCGATATCTGCGCGGCAGCGAACCTCGATCGCATCGACGTGCTGACACGGATGATCGCCGCGAATCCGGCGTGCGTGCGCGAGCGCGGTGGCGACGGCCAGACTCCCCTGCATTTCGCGCGGTCGCGGGAGGCGATCGACCTGCTTCTCGCCGCGGGCGCGGACATCGACGCGCGCGACGTCGACCACCGGTCGACCGCCGCCGCGTGGATGCTCGAGGGTGCGCAGGGTGCGGGACGGTACGACATGGCGCGATATCTCGTCGAGCGCGGTGCATCGACCGACATCTTCCTCGCCGCGGCGCTCGGCCTCACCGACAGGGTGCGCGCGATGCTCGAGCAGAACCCGGCGTTGCTCGCGTTGCGCACGGGGCGTGGGGAATACGGAGAGCAGCCGCCGAGCAGCTATCACATCTACTTCTGGACGATCGGCGACAGCCGATCGCCGCTGGACGTCGCCGGACAGTTCGGGCACGACGAGACGGTGCGCGCCATGATGGAGTTCGCGTCTCCACTGCAGCGGCTGCTGCTCGCCTGCCGGAGCGGCGACGAACGCGGGGCGCGCGCACTCGTCCGCGACCATCCGGGGATCATCGCGTCGATGACGGAGGATGATCACCGGGCGATCGCCGACGCCGCATGGAACCGAAACGCAGCCGCTGTCGCGCTCATGCTCGAACTCGGCTTTGACCCGCGCACCCCCGGTCATGACTCGGGTACCTCGCTGCACTGCGCGGCGTGGGCCGGCACCCCGGACACGGTCTCCGCGCTCCTGAAGCACCGCGATGCGCGTGCACTCGTCAACATCCGCGACGCGCACTACGGCGCGACCCCGCTCGACTGGTGCTGTCACGGCTCGCGGTACGGGAACACCAGCCACGACCATGCGGCGGTAGCGCGGCTGCTGCTGGCCGCAGGCGCCGAGCCGGGCGCGAATGCCAGGGATGCCTCACCATCGGTCGCGGCGGTGCTCGCGACGCACCTTCAATGAAAGCCATGACAACAGGACAGATTCGCTTCGACGACGGCGCCGCCTACGAGCGCTACATGGGAGTATGGAGCCAGCTCGCCGGCGGGATCTTTCTCGACTGGCTCGCCGCACCGCCGGGATTGCGCTGGCTCGACGTCGGCTGTGGGAACGGTGCCTGTACCGAGCTGCTCGTCAGGCGGTGCGCACCGGCGGCCGTCGTCGGGATCGACCCGTCCGAGGCGCAGTTGAAGTTCGCGCGAACGCGTCCCGCCCTGTCCGGCGTGACGACGTTCCACCAGGGCGACGCGATGGCATTGCCGTTCGACGACGACTCCTTCGACGTGGCGGTCATGCCGCTGGTGATCTTCTTCGTCCCCGAGCCCGCGGTCGGCGTCGCGGAGATGGCTCGCGTCGTTCGCGCGGGGGGCCTCGTCGCCGCTTATGCGTGGGACATGCAGGGGGGCGGGTTTCCGTACGCCGCGCTGCAGGCGGAGATGAAGGACTTCGGGATGGTGGTCCCGAGGGAGACGCGCCCCGAGGCGTCGCGGCTGGACGTCATGGAGGAGCTGTGGCGTGGTGCGGGGCTCGTGGACGTCGAGACGCGCGAGATCACCGTGCAGCGAACGTACGCGGACTTCGACGACTACTGGACGACGGCGAAGGGGGGGCCGAGCGCCGGCGGAGTGTTGGCCGCGATGACCGCGGAGCAGACGGCGGAGATGGTCGCGAGGCTTCGCGCACGGTTGCCGGCCGACGCGAGGGGACGTATCACCGTGACCGCCCGAGCGAACGCGGTGCGCGGGCGGGTGAGGGGCTGACTCGTGCGCGGCGGGTAGCGGCGCGCCTAACGGAACAGTGCGCGGTCGTGCAGCGTGCCATTCCACGGCCGCAGCCAGACGCTCCCGTTCCAGGCGTGAGCCAGGTAGCGGTTGACCGCGTCCATCTCCTCGGGAGCGTACTGGCTCCTGTGACAAGCGAACTCCTCGCGCCCCGCGACGAGATCGCGCGGCTCGAAGGGGACGCGCACCGTGAGGAGCGCCTCGGTCATCCCGTTGACGGTGGGCTCGGCCGGGGGCGCGGTGCGCAGCCGTTCGGCGGGAAGCGACGCGTAGAGCAGGTCGATCCTCGCGTAGCGCGAGTCGCCCTGCACGATCTGCGTCGCGACGTCGCCGACGAGCCGGTGGTCGGGGTGGCCGGTGCCGCCCTCGGGCCCGAAGGTGATGATCGCCGCCGGCTTCAGCGAGTCGATGATCGCGGTGAGCCTGGCGCGCAGGCTGCCTAACGTCTCGAAGGAGGCGAGCCCGCCATCGGGAAGCCCGAGGAGGTGCAGCTGGCGAACACCGAGCCGGTCGGCCGCGCACTGCGCCTCGCGGCTGCGCGCGGCCGCCAGCTCGGCGCCGGCGGGGATGCGCGCGAAGTCGCGGACGCCCTGCGAGCCGTCGGTGGCGATGACGAGGTGCGTCTCGCGCCCTTCGCGGGCG
>DASZNJ010000380.1:0-3078 GCA_035551575.1 Gemmatimonadaceae bacterium | reverse complement strand
TGGCCGTTTCTCCTTCACGGCCCCGCCGCCGATTTACACATATCTACGCACACGACCAGGGGCTGACACTGGGGTGGATAGAACTTTCCTGGTTCCCCGTCCAGCTAGCACTCAATCTTTCGGGTGGAGAGCAGGCATTGGTTAAGGCCATTCCCCTTGTCTGGCGCGACCATTGGCTGCTCAAGTGGGTGGCGGCCGGGATGCCAGATCGCCCACTCCCAGGTCAGCCTAAGGCATGGGAGTTCAGGCTAGCAGACCTTCGGAAGCTCGCCGATCGCTTGGAAGCGTCGATGCCCAGTCATGACTATTCGAGAGCTGTCGAAGACGATATTCAGTTCGGCACGGCATTCGATCCAGAGTGAGACTCTCGCTCAGCAGCCTAACGGTCGCGGAAGCTGAGCACCTTCAATGACTACGCGCTACCCTGGCTATTATGGGACGTGCTTTGCAGCTGGTCGCTGGGCGGTAGTCCGCTGCGAAGCACTGCTCCTAAGATGGAGGGGACTCCTCCCCAGGCTGAGCGTGGCGCGCCGCGGCCGGTCCAGACATTCTTGTGTCCGAGGTGCGCCCAGTGCTCGCAGGGTCGCTTGCCAGCGTTGCCTAACGACCGTACCTGAGCCACCACCCCGACTGCAAGGAACCGTTCGATGCGCGTACTCGTGCCCGCGGTGCTGCTCGCCCTAGCCTGTACCCCGACCCGGACCCCGCCGCCGCCATCCGTCGTTCGCCCAGCGACCCATGTCGATGCGCCGGTCGACCGGACGTGGAACATCACGGTGCAGCGGATGGCCACGGCCGGGGTGACTATCAAGACCATCGAGCGCGCATCGGGAGTGATTGCGACCGAGGACATGAGCATGCAGCCGCAACAGCTCTTCTTTTTCGACTGCGGGACGGACGGACGTGGAAAGCGGATCGAGGCGCAGCTCGGCCGATTCAATGTCTACGTCACGGGCGACAGCACGGCGTCGACGATAAAGGTCACGGCCTCCTATCGGACGGCGGTGGTGGAGGGGCACGCGCTTCGCACCATCCAGTGTGCGACAACGGGGCGATTTGAGTCCGCGTTCGAAGCGCAGGTCAAGGTCGCCGCGGAACACGCGCACTAGCGCCGTGTCGCCGGCTTCACGAAGTGCAAGCGTGCAATCGCGTCACTGTTCCCCGCGCGGTGCCGGTGACGGTGCTGCCTCCAGGCGCGACGTCACGCGCGCGATTGTGTCGTACACGGCGCTGATGTCCTTCAACGCCTTTTCGCCGACGAGCGCGACGAACTCCGCACGCGCCTCGGGATAGCGTTCGCACACGGCGAGCAGGTCTTCGAGCGCGTCATGCGCCAAGCGCAGGTTGCGCCTCGGCGAGCGGCTCACGGAGTCAATCGGAGCGAGGTCATCGCCTACAATCGCCCGCTGAGCTCTCCTTTGACAGCGATAATGACCCGAAGCCGGTAGCCGGTCGAGCGCCCGGTTGACCGCGTGAACTACCAACGAGGCATCACGCCAACGCGAAATGGATACGGATCTTCGCCTCCACCTCGCGCATATCGCTCGCACGGACCACTGTCCTGGTCTCTGATGCGACGTGGGTCGCGTGCCAGATCGAATGTGTGAAGGGGACGACGAAGGCTGCACGACGGACCCCTGCGCCGAGCAGCGTCGGAACCCAATCTGCGCCCTCCACCACAGCAATGTCGGGCAGCGCCGTCAGGTCAAGTGCATCCGCGTCGTAGACCGGTACCACGGCTAGGTAGTTCCGTTCAGCCGAGTACGGGTGTCCCGTCACCACGACCACAAACGGGGTGTCGAGCGACTTGGCGATCTGCGGCTGCACGCGCAGCACTCTACCCCGGCAGGAGCGCACGAGAGCCGTGCGCGATTCGCAGGTGCCGCTCCCCAGCCCGAGGGCCTCGACCATCTTCGTCCGAATGGCCGGCAGCTCTTTCGTAAAGCCGATCACGCCCTTCAAGTGCTCCGACTCGGGGCGAACGAGGATCGCGGGATAGAAGTACGTCGGGTGCGTCAGGCCGTTCCGGTTGATGCCGGTCCGCTGCGGTTGCAAGCGGAGGTAGACCGCGCTGGACGCGGCCTCCGTGGGCTGCGTGCTTCCGTACGCCAACGTGCCTGGCGCGTCCCCACCACACGGAGTGAGCGCTACATGGGGGCGGTCGTCCTTCGGATCGTTGAGAATCGTCACGCGAGGCGGAAGCGTGATGATCTTGCCCGGCTGGAGTTCCCCCGGGGTCGATGGCGCCGGCTGACTCATGTAGGTGAGAAAGACGTGAGGAGCAAAAAAAAACGAGACCGGGCAGCCTTCCCGGCCTCGTTCAGACGACGAACGTGCGCTGCTACTTCTTCTTCAGGCGCTGCACGTCCTTGGCGATCGACGCCATGGTCATCCCATGAAGCACTCCGAACGTCTTGGTGTCCGCATGCGCTCCGCTGGGCTGGCTCGAGGGCGCGCGCTTCACGATACGCGGGCTCGCCTTCGGGGCGGCAGCGGGGCGGGTGGACATCTGGGACTGGTGCATGAGAAACCTCGGGATCGAGGGGAACGACTTGCCTGAGCAAGGTACGACGTGCGTACCGCAGGCGTCAATATGGCTCGGCACAAAAGGCAGGGAGCGGAGATGCAGCAGGCGCGCCATTCACCCTACCCTACTACCCCTAGACGAAGGAACCGTGCCTCAATGGGGCAGGCGGCGCGCGGGGCTCAGCCCATCCATGCAAGACACGATCGGAACGCAGCAGCGCAACGCAGGAAACCGTCGAGCCTGCTTGACGCCTTGGGCTGAAGTCGCCAGCTTCGGGATGTGTTCGGGTAGTTCGGTTGCCGTCGCCTGCTGCTGCTGGGCGACTGGTTCACGACGCCCGGTCGGGATGGACGGCCCGCTGCCACCGGGCCGCCTATCGTCAGCAGCACGAGGGCCTGCGCTACCGTCCGGGGATGGCGCGCGCTCCTCCTGATCGACGCGTCCGGTCGCCCCTGACGGGGCAGGACGTGCAGGATGAAACAGACAGGAGGGAGCGCCCGGGATACGGCGCGTCGCGCGGGAGCCCATGGCGCGGGCGTCGACTGCGCGCT
>DASZNJ010000379.1:0-2488 GCA_035551575.1 Gemmatimonadaceae bacterium | reverse complement strand
AGAGTTCTCCGAGCAGGGAGGTGTGAGAGTTCTCCGAGCAGGGAGGGGGGAGACGACTACACCTTTGACGTTAGGCCTTACGGTCAGCGGATGGAGCGGGCGCCGAGGGTGAGCCACTCGATCAGGTCCGGATCGTCGGCGATGAGGTCGGGGGGGACGACGACCCAGCTGCCCATGGGACTCTCGCCGTCGGGGGCGAAGGGGGTGACGCCGGGGCGGGCGAGGGCGCTCGCGTAATCGGCGGGCGGGGTCTTCACGAGGAGGCCGTCGCCCCAGGCGATGACGAAGGTGGACTTGCCGAGGAGGAAGCCGCGGCCGCCGAAGACGTTCTTCTGGCGGGCGGTGCGGATCTCGGCGGCGGTGAGGAGATCGGCGATGCGGGCGACGAGGCCGGCGTCGTAGGTCATCGCTCAGGCGCTTCGCGCGGCGGCGCTTCGCGCGGCGCGGCTCGCCTCGGGCTCGTCACGCGCGACACTCGCGTCAGCCGAGTCGTCGGCGTCGTCCTCGGCGCCGTCGCGGATCGCGCGGCGGACGGCGCGGCCGGCGACGACGGCGCCGGCGAGCATCGGGAGGTAGAAGGTATAGAAGCGCCACCAGACGAGTGACGCGCCGAGGTAGGCGGCGGGAATGATCCCGCCGAGTGCCCCGCGATAGGCGACTTCGACGACGCCCCCGCCACCGGGCGCGGGGGCGATGCCGGCGCCGTAGTAGAGCGTGAGCGGCCAGAGGATGAGAGGCGCGAGCGAGACCGACGGCGCGACGGTCAGGACGAGCGCGGCGAGCACCGAGATGCGCGCGGCCACATGCACCAGCGAGACGGCGAGCGCGCCCAGTGCCCAGCCGCGCTTCGCGCGCCTTAGCGCACCGAGCCGCTCGCGGAGCTGGCGCAGCGCCTGCTGCAGCCTGCGCCAGCGGACCGCGTGCAACCCGATGAACCCTGCCCAGCCGGGGGGCGGCCCGCGCCGGCGATCCGGATGCGAGATGATCGACGCGATGGCGAGCCCGCCGATGAGGAGGGCGAGGAAGCCGCCGACGACCCCCACGAATCCGGCGAGCGCGCCGCCGAGGTGAGGGAGCGCGATCGCCAGCGCGATGACGACGATCACGAGGGAGAGCACCTCGAGGGCGAGCTCGCTGAAGAGCAGCACCACTGCATTCCCGGCACCGATCCTGGCTTCGGTGAGGATGAGGAAGCGCGTCGGCTCGGTGCCGGATCGCGACGGCGTGATCGCGCCGCCGAAGTCGCCGCCGAGGGTCGCCCGCAGCGCGGGGCGAATCGGGAGCTCGAAGCCGATCGCGCGCGCGCTCCAGCGGAGCTTCGTCGCGCGGGCGGCGACGTCGATGCCGGTGAGCGCGAGCGCGAGGATATGCGCGCGCAGCGGCAGCGCCATCGACCCTCCGCTCTGTGGCCAGCTCGAGACCACGACCCAGGCCGACACAGCGAGCGCGGCGGCAAAGGAGGTGGCGACGAGAAACCAGCGAGTGGCGGACATTCGCGAATTCTAACGCTGCGGGCCGCGGGCCGCGGGGGCGCGTCGCGTGGTGGGGGCGATCCGCAGGGCGGGGTGGGCCGCGCTGCGCGCCGCGATGCACGGCATGTGGTTGGCGGTAATGGGGGTCACGGCCGGAACGGCTCTTGCCCCCCACTCCGGACCCACTCCTCGCTTCGAGGTGAAATACGGCGAAGGATGCCGGCGGAACTCAGCCAGTGAACGTGAAAGCGACACGAATGAAATCGAGCATGCCGAAGCAGGCGCGGCGACCAGCGGTTCCGATCGTGGTCGAGTGCGTCTCTCCCGACGTGCAGGGCGGGCGCTACCCGGCGAAGCGCCTGCTGGGCGACCGCCTCGAGGTCGGCGCCGACATCTTCAAGGACGGACACGACCTCCTCGCGGCGCGCGTGCGCTACGAGGGCCCCGACGGCGAGAGCCGGACCGTGCCGATGGCCTACGACCAGGACCACGACCGCTGGCGCGGCAGCTTCGTCCTCGACGGCATCGGCCGCTGGAGCTTCATCGTCGAGGGGTGGACCGATCGCTTCGGGACGTGGCGCGCGGGGCTCGAGAAGAAGATCGCGGCGAACGTGGACGTCTCGCTCGAGTTCCTCGAGGGGGCCGCGCTGATCGAGGCAACGGCGCGCCGGGCCCGCGACGCGGCGGAGAAGGTGGCGCTTCGCGCGGCCGCGCTGACGCTGCGCGACGACGGAGCGAGCGTCCAGGCGAAGGGCGCCGTCGCGACCTCGGACGCCCTGCGTCGCTCGTTCGACGCCAATTATTCGCCCGACGACCTGACCTCGTTCGCGTATCCGCTCGAGGTCGTCGTCGACCGCCCGCGCGCCGGCTTCGCGTCGTGGTACGAGCTGTTCCCGCGGTCGCAGAGCCCGGTGCCGGGAAAGCACGGGACCTTCGCCGACACCGAGGCGCAGCTGCCGCGGCTCGCGAAGCTCGGCTTCGACGTCGTCTACTTCCCGCCGATCCACCCGATCGGC
>DASZNJ010000378.1:0-13366 GCA_035551575.1 Gemmatimonadaceae bacterium | reverse complement strand
ACGTACTCGGCGGCTCGCTCGCGCACGGCCTGGCCGCCTAACGCCTCCTCGTGGCTGACGTCACCCTCGGGGCCGAGCTTGCGCAGGGCGGCGGCGATCGCGAATTCCGACATCTCGTCGCGCCAGACCGGCCGCATCATCAGCGCGGTCATCAGCATGTCGCGCCCGAAGTACGTCGCGTACGTCGGGAGGCCGGCCATCAGCTTCTCCCGCGACGAGAGCAGCTCGACCCCGCGCACCTGACGCTCGAGCCGGCGCGCGCGGAGGGAGTCGGCCGCGTTCCTTGCCCCGGACTTCACCTCGGCGAGGAAGCGAAGAAACCCGGCATTGAAGATCTGGTCGCGAGCGAGCGGCGTGAGCGGCTTCCCGGTCGTCGCGATCCGCACCGTGAAGGGGACGACCGATCCGCGGCGTGCCCGGAGGGTGAGGGAGTCTCCACTGCGGAGCGCACTGACGCGGCGCGGGTCGGTGCGCAGCTCGAGGGTGATCGTGTCGCGACCGTCGAGCGAAGGCTGCGTGAGGCGCGCGATCCACTGCGTCGCGCCGCGCCGGACGGAGATCGTCGGCTGGAGGCGCGCATGGAGGGTGCGGACGTCGCGAGCGCCGAGCGTGGCCAGCGCGCGCCGGCGCTCGGCGAGAGGCAGGCGCTCGATCGTCGCGACAAGGCGCTCGAGCTCGGGCAGGGTGAAGCGCGGTCCCGCGAATGGCGCGAGGTGGCGCTTCGCGTACTGGAAGTCGCGTTCGACGCGCATCGAGCCGACGAGGAACCAACCGAGGGCGATGCGGGGCGCATCCGCGGTGAGCTCGTACTCGACCGCTCGGGTGCGGCCGGACCGCGCGACGGTTGCACCACCGCTCGCCCAGTGGAGGGGAGCGGGCGCGCCACCGGCCGCGCGCGCCGTGAACCCGATGCTCTCGTCTTCCGCGTCGGCCCAGAGGTTCACAACGCGCCCGTCGCGGCGATCGAGATAGACCTGCACCGTGTTGCCCGCGGCGTCACGGAGGAAGCGCGTCTGGTAGCCCTGATACGATGCGGTGTCGTCGACGCCGGGCTCGGGAAACTCGAGCACCGGGGAGACCTGGCGCGCCGGCGCCGGTGCGGCCAGCTGCGCGAGCAGCGCGATCCCGATGAGGTGCATGATCGGTGGGAGGGAACGAGGGGCGGGAAGGGCTGGGGCGTCTCGCCAGCGAGCGAGATTGTACGACGCCGCGCGGGGCGTCAAGCACCCCGCCGGGGACGGCGTCCACCCCGGGGCGGGGGGAGCACGCTGACAAAACGCTGACAAACATATTGACAATTCTTTCCCGCGGCGGATTATGTAGGACGCTCGCGACCCGTCCGCTGCTCCCACTCGGCGGCCGTTCGTCATGCGAGCATCAGATTCATGTGCCTTCGTTTCTCCGGCTGTCGGGGGGACGAGTGGACGAGAAGTCCCACTCCTACGTGGTGGAGGCATCCGCTATGGTCGCAGGGCGTTGTCTAATTTTGGGGCTCGTTGCCGGCTTGCTCGTGGCACCGCAGCTCCGCGCGCAGGACGCGACGGGCACGGTGCGCGGCCGGGTCGTCGATGCTGCGTCACAGCAGCCACTGTCGAGCGTCAACGTGGTCGTCGTCGGCACGAGCAGGGGCTCCGTCACCCAGGCGGACGGCAGCTACCTCATCGCCAGTGTCCCGGCAGGTCCGCAGACGATCCGGGTGAGCCGCATCGGCTTCACCCCCGCGACCCAGGTCGTGACCGTGGTGGCGGGTTCCGCGAGCACGGCGGACTTCTCGCTGCAGGCGCAGGCGGTCGTCCTCGGCGATGTCGTCTCGATCGGGTACGGAACGCAGAAGCGTGAAGCGATCACCGGCGCCGTCTCGACCGTCGATGCGGACAAGGCGAACGTCGGCGTCATCACGAACGCGAACCAGATGGTTCAGGGTCGCGTCGCCGGCGTCAACATCACCACGAGCAGCGGCGATCCGGGAGGCAACACCCAGATCCGGATCCGCGGCGGAACCTCGATCAGCGCGAGCAACGACCCGCTCTACGTCGTGGACGGCGTGCCGCTGCAGAACGATGCGACGACTCCCGACGCCATCGGCATCGGCAGCATCAATGGGGGGCTCAACCGCAGCCCGCTCAATTCGCTCGCCCCCGGGGATATCGAATCGATCACCGTCCTGAAGGACGCGTCGGCGACGGCGATCTACGGAAGCCGCGGAGCGAACGGCGTCATTCTCATCACGACCAAGCGTGGCCGTGCGGGCGTCGGGTCGATGGAATACGACACCTACGTCGCGGCGGCGTCCCCGGCCAAGTCATTGAAGCTGGCCAGCGGCAATCAATACCGTGCCTTCGTGAAGCAGATGGTCGCGGCGGGTCAGCTGCCCTCGACGGCAGAGGCGGCGCTCGGTACTGCCAATACGGATTGGGAGAACCAGATCGAACGGACGGGCTACTCGCAGAACCACAGCCTCGCGTTCTCCGGCGGGACCGAAGCGACGCAGTATCGTGCGTCGCTCAATTATTTCGACCAGCAGGGCGTCGTGATCTCGAGCGGGCTGCGGCGCTATCAGGGCCGGTTGAACGCCAACCATAACGCGATCAACGGGAAGCTGCGCCTCGGCGTGAACCTGATGGCATCGCGGGTGAACAACGACTACGTGCCGGCCGAGAACGGCGGTGGCTTCAACGGTGGCCTGTTCACGAACATGGTCATCTTCAATCCGACGTTCCCCGTGAAGCGCGCGGATGGGACGTACTATGAGCTCGGCTCGGGCGCCCAGGACGTTCGCAATCCCGTGGGGCTCGCCACATCGTACGATGACTACGCCCCCGAGAATCGCGTCCTCGGCAACGTCACGGGCACTGTGAGCCTTCTCTCCGACCTGACGGCGCAGACGACCGTCGGCGTGGACTACACCGGCGCGAACCGGCGAGTGTTCGCCCCGCGTTCGAGCCCGGTCGGCGCGCAGTACGGCGGCTACGCCAGCCAGGCGGACAAGGCGCTCCAGAACGTCAACTTCCAGCAGCTGCTCACGTACGCGCCACATTTCGGCGAGAGCAACTCGGTCGAGGTCGTCGGCGGCTACGAGTACAGCGATTTCGATGCGCGCGGATTCGGGGCGCAGATGCAGGGGTTCATCACGGACGCGTTCGGGGTGAACAACCTTGGCGCTGGAACGCAGGCCCAGTCGCCGGTGCCGTACTCGTATCACGTCCAGAGCAAGCTCGTCTCGTTCTTCGGCCGCGCGATGTACGATTGGGCCGACCGTTTCACGCTCAACGCGTCGCTCCGCTACGACGGATCGTCGCGGCTCGCCCCGGGGCATCAGTGGCAGTCGTTCCCCGGCGTGGCGGCGTCCTGGCGCTTCGACCAGCAGTCGTTCATGGCGGACCATCCGATGGGGCTGTCCCGGCTTGCGCTCCGCGCCGGTTGGGGAAAGCAGGGCAACCAGGCAGTGGCCCCCTATCAGACGCAGCTGCTCCTCCGCGCGGACGCTGGCGCGATCTATCCCTTCGGCGGAGTACTGACGACGGGACTTCGCGCGGCCCAGGTTGGAAATCCCGACCTGAAGTGGGAAACAACCTCGGCGACGAACATCGGGGTCGACTACGGGTTCAGTGATAACCGCATCGCGGGCTCGATCGACGTCTATCAGAAGGACACGAGGGACCTGCTGCTCGAGGTCCCGGTGCCGCAGCCGGCAGTGGTGTCGTCGCGCATCGAGAACATCGGCTCGCTGCGCAACAAGGGGCTCGAAGCGTCGCTCGACGCCGAGTTGTTGAGCAGCGCGCAGCGCACGCTTTCGAGTGGGCTCGTGCTCACCGTCGAGCGGGGGCAGATCACGAGTCTTGGCGCTGGGCGCGACAAGGTAGGCATCTTGACCGGCGACATCTTTGGCCAGGGACAGTCCGGTAACCACTCCCAGAAGATCATCGTCGGGGAGCCGCTCGGGACGTTCTTCGGCCCGCGCTTCCTCGGCGTCGTCAACGGTCACCAGACGTTCGCCTGCAAGGCGTCGAGCCCTGGCTGCGTCAACGGAAGGACGTCAGACCCGACCGAGGCGGACAAGGAGATCATCGGCCACGCGAGCCCCGACTTCGCGCTCGGATTCCGCAGCAACGGCACCTGGAACCACTTCGACGCCAGCTGGCTGTGGCGCGGGGAGTTCGGCCGGTCGGTGTTCAACAACACCGCGCTGGTCTACGAGACCAAGGGCAACGCGAAGCAGGGGCGGAATTTCCTCGCTTCGACGCTCAGCCAGCCGGACAGCATCAGCGAGCCGTCGAAGTTCTCGTCGCGCTATGTCGAGAACGGCCGCTTCATCCGCCTCCAGAACGCGACCGTCGGCTACACCTTCAATCTGCCGTCGAGGTTCGGCGTGCAAAGCACCCGTGTCTATCTCTCCGGCGACAACCTGCTGCTCTTCACGCCGTACAAGGGGTACGATCCGGAAGTCTTCGTCGCGGCGGGTCTCGCGGCGCGCGGCACCGACTACGTGACGTACCCGAGGCCTCGCACGGTCACTCTTGGCGCGCACCTGCAGTTCTAGCACGTCCCCACAGCGACCATTCTCCAGCCAGGTATCAGAGGCATATGAGCAATTTTCGAATGAAATGGGTCCGCCGGACGGGGCTGCGAGCGCTGCTCGTCGTGCCGCTCCTCCTGATCGGCCAGAGCTGCACTGATCTCACCGAAGTGCCGCAGGACGCGCTGACGCCGACGAACGCATTCCACACGGAAGCCGAGGTGCTCGCCGGTGTCGCGGGCGTCTATGCCCAGCTCCGGGACCTCGATCAGTACTGGGACCTCGACGAGGTCACCACTGACGAAGCGATCGTCCCGACTCGCGGCAACGACTGGTATGACAACGGCGCGTGGCTCGAGCTCCACCGTCAGACGTGGACGGCAAGCAGCAGTACCGCCCTTGGCACGATGAACAATGCGTGGAACGTCCTCTTCAGTGGCGTCGCGAAGGCGAACCTGATGATCGACGTCATCACGAAGGCGGGCGGGGCGAACGCGCCGAAGACACTCGCCGAGCTGCGGACGCTGCGCGCCTGGTACTACTTCAACCTGCTCGACAAGTTCGGCAACGTGCCGATCGTCACGGGGACGGAGCTCAAGCAGTACCCGAGCGCCACGCGCAGCGAAGTGTTCGCCTTCGTCGAGAAGGAATTGAACGAGTCGCGCCCCCTCCTCCCGACCACCTGGGGTGCAGCGGGTTACGGCCGGGTCACGCAGGGAGCGGCGGACGCCATTCTCGCCAGCTTGTACATCAACGCCGGCGTTTTCAGCAAGACTACCGGCGTCAGTTCGACCTCGTACAATTCGTGTAACGTCCCGGTGAGCGGTGGCACGAACGGCTGCGCCGCCGCGATCGCCGCTGCCGATCGGGTGATCAACTCCGGCGTGTACCGGCTGAACCCGAATTGGAAGAACAACTTCGCGCTCGACAACGAGACGTCGCCGGAGAACATCTTCGTCATCGTTCACGTCAAAGAGCAGAGTTTGGGCGGCAACTTCCCGATGCGGACGCTGCACTACAACCAGCTGAACACGGGGTGGGGCACTCCCTGGAACGGCCTTGCCACGCTGGCCGAGGCATACAACGCGTTCGACCCCGCGGACGAACGGCGCGGCATGTGGCTTCAGGGCCCGCAGAACAGCTTCGAGGACGGGTTGCCCGCAAAGGACCGGACTGGCGCCCGGCTGGACTTCACCATCGACATCCCGGATGCCACCCAGGCGGCCGAAGGAACGGGCGTGCGCTTCAACAAGTTCCCGCCGCTGCCTAACGCGCCGAGCGGGAATGGCATGCCGAACGACTTCACCTTCTTCCGCCTCTCCGAGATGTACCTCATCAAGGCCGAGGCCGAGCTCGAGCTCGGACAGGCCGGGCTGGCGCTGGCGGACCTGAATACCATCCACTCGCGGCACTTCAACCCGCCGCAGGACCTGGCGGTCGTCAATCGCGACGCGATCCTCAAGGAGCGGCTCCTCGAGCTCGCCGGGGAGAGCAAGCGTCGCCAGGACCTCATCCGCTTTGGCAAGTATCTCAACCAGTGGTCGACGACCATGCTGAACGGAAAGCGGGATCAGACGTCGAAGCCGTACCTGATCCTGTTCCCCATCCCGGCGACGCAGATTTCGTCGAACCCGCTGCTCAAGCAGAACCCCGGCTACTAGGCCGGCGGGAGCTCCGCGTCACTCACCATAGCCTGCTCATTCCCGGGCAGGCTATGGTGCTTCCGGGCCCCCGTCCCGCGACGACCGCAAGTCCGTTCCCCGGCGGGTCGCCGATACTACTCGCAGCTATCGCTTCATGACCGTTCCCTCCGGCGCCGGGGGCTCGACCGCCCTTGCGGCGATCATGTGTGCCGCGGCCCTCGCTGCCTGTTCCCGCAAAGCCCCGACCCCCGATACCACGGCGGCAGTCAACCCGGCCGCGATGACGCCTCAGCTGTTCACGCGGCTGCCGGGCACCAGCACCGGCGTCCGGTTCCAGAACCGCATCGAGGAGTCCGCGGAGCGGAACGTCTTCACGTACAGGAACTTCTACAACGGCGGCGGAGTCGCGATCGGCGACCTGACCGGCGACGGGCGTCCCGAGATCGTGCTGACGTCGAATCAGGAGGGTCCCAAGCTGTTCCTGAACGAGGGGGCGTTCCGCTTCAGGGACGTCACCGACGACGCGGGGATCGCGGCGGACAAGGAGACCTGGTCCACCGGCGTTGCCCTCGCCGACGTGAACGGCGACGGCCGGCTCGACATCTATGTCTGCCGCGCGGGCCCGTTCGCGCCGGCGCAGCGCGCGAACCTCCTGTGGATCAACCAGGGGGTCGACGGCCACGGGGTGCCCTCGTTCAAGGAGATGGCCCGGGCGTACGGGGTGGCCGACGAAGGCTACTCCACCCAGGCGGCCTTCCTCGACTACGACCATGACGGCGATCTCGACCTCTTCGTCGTCGACAACTCGCCTCGGCCCGTCAGCAGCTTCGCGATTCGCAACACGCGCGACGTGCGCGACCCTAACGGCGGGGGAAAGCTGTTCCGCAACGATCGCGGTCACTTCACCGACGTCAGCGAGGCGGCGGGAATCCACAGCCCCACCATCGCCTTCGGCCTCGGTGTCGCGGTCAGCGACGTCAATCGCGACGGCTGGCCCGACATCTATGTCTCGAACGATTTCTTCGAACGAGACTACCTCTACATCAACAGGCACGACGGCACCTTCGCCGAGGCGCTCGACCGGCAGATGCCGGTGCTGAGCTACTTCTCGATGGGACTCGACGTCGCCGACGTCGACAACGACGGCTGGCCGGACATCTACACCACGGACATGCTGCCGGATGACGAATACCGGTTGAAGTCCACCACCGTCTTCGAGAGCTGGAGCGTGTACCAGAACAAGGTGCGCAACGGATTCCACTACCAGCTCATGCGCAACATGCTCCAGCGCAACAACCGGGACGGCACCTTCACCGACGTCGGACAGATGGCCGGCGTGGCGCGCACCGACTGGAGCTGGAGCGCGCTCATCGCCGACCTCGATCTCGATGGCCGAAAGGACATCTTCGTCACCAACGGCCTCGCCAAGGACGTGACGTCGCAGGACTATGTCGCGTTCCTCGCCAGCGAGCAGACGATGAGGGACGTCACCCAGGGTGGCCGCACGCGGGCAGATCTCACCAAGCTCGGACGAGCCTTGACCTCGACGCCGATCGCCAACTACGCGTTTCAAAGCACGCCGCTCACCGTCGATGGCCGGATCGACGGCGGTCTGCACTTCATCAACGCAGCCAGTGCGTGGGGGCTGGGGACGCCAAGCATCTCGAGCGGCGCCGCGTATGGGGATCTCGATGGCGACGGTGCTCTCGACCTCGTCGTGAACAACGTCGACCAGGAGGCGTTCGTCTATCGCAACAACGCGAGGCTCCTGCATCCCGAGCGCCGGTTCCTCCGCGTCAAGCTCGAAGGAGAGGGGGAAAACCGGTTCGGCGTCGGCGCGCGAGTGACCGTCTTCGCGGGGTCGGACACGCTCATGCAGGAGCAGTCCCCGGTACGCGGCTTCCAGTCGAGCATGGATTACGTACTCGCATTCGGCGCGGGCCGACACGACACCGCCGACTCCGTCGTCGTGGAATGGCCCGATGCGCGCGCCAGCGTGCTGCGCCGCCTCCCCCTCAATCAATTGGTGACGATTCGCCAGGCCGATGCCGGGGCAGCGCGAACGGCGCCCCCCGCGGCGACAACGACAACGCGTCCATTGTTCGCGGATGCGACGGAAGGCAGTGGGATCGACTTTCGACATCAGGAGAACGAATTCGTCGACTTCGACCGGGAGCCGCTGATCCCCAAGATGCTCTCTACCGAAGGACCAGCGCTCGCCGTCGGCGACGTGAACGGCGACGGGCTCGATGACGTCTACCTCGGCGGGGCGAAGTGGCAGGCGGGAAAGCTGTTCCTGCAGCGGAGAGACGGAAGCTTCACGAGCGGCGACAACACCCCGTTCGCGGCCGACTCGGTCTCCGAGGACGTCGGCGCTGTCTTCTTCGACGCGAACGGCGACGGTGCGCCCGACCTGTACGTCGTCAGCGGCGGGAACGAATACGCGGAGAGCGCGCCGGCATTGCAGGATCGGCTCTATCTCAACAGCGGCAAGGGTGTCTTTCGCAAGGCCGTGGGCTCCCTGCCACGCGAGGGCGTGAGTGGATCGCGCGCCGCCGCCGCCGACTACGATGGCGATGGCGACATCGATCTCTTCGTAGGTGGTCGCTCGGTGCCGTGGCGCTACGGCATCACCCCGAAAAGCACGCTGCTGCGCAACGACGGAAGGGGCCACTTTGCCGACGTGACGGCGACGCTGGCACCGGAGCTGGCGGATGTCGGGATGGTGACGGACGGGGTATGGCGCGACGTCGACGGCGACGGGCGCACCGATCTCGTCGTGGTGGGTGAGTGGATGCCGATCACCATCTTCAGGAACACCGGGGGGGGTAAGTTGAAGCGCCTCGACGCACCCGGGCTGGAACGAAGCAACGGTTGGTGGAACCGCATCGTCGCCGCGGATCTCGACGGCGACGGGCGCGTCGATTTCGTTGTCGGAAACCTCGGCCTGAACGGACGGCTTCGTGCGGGACCGGGCCGGCCGACCACGATGCTGGTCAAGGACTTCAACGGAGATGGCTCGGTCGAACAGATTCTCTCGTGCTACAACGACAGCCTGAGCTACCCGCTGGCCATGCGGGACGAGCTGACGAGGTCGATTCCGTATCTGGAGGGTCGGTTTCCGCGCTACTCCGACTACGCGCGCGCGACGACGAAGGATCTCTTCACCCCCACCGAGCTGTCCGGCGCCCTCGAGAAGGACGCCTACACCTTCGCGACGTCCGTCGTCCACGCGAACCGCGACGGCACCTACTCGGTCGTGCCGCTACCCGCCGAGGCGCAGCTCGCGCCCGTGTATGGCATCGTTGCGAGAGACCTCGACCATGACGGCCACGTCGACCTCCTGCTCGGCGGCAACTTCGACGGCTTCAGCCCGGAGATCGGCCGCATGAGCTCGAGTGCCGGCCTATTTCTCCGCGGCATGGGCAGGGGAAGGTTCAAGCCATTGCTCGCCGTCGAGAGCGGCCTGAGGTTGCCGGGGCAGACGCGCGACATCGAGCGAATCAGAACGGCGCGCGGCGATCTCTACGTCGCGGCGCGCAACGACGATCGTCCGCTCCTGTTCCGGCGACTTCCGGCGGCCGGTGCGCGCGTCGCTGATGGATCGGAGTCGGGCCGCCGGAAGTGAACTGCACCGGGCGCGGCTCCTCCGGTCACTGATTCGGTTTTGCCGGCTTCTGGTTCGGCTGCTTCGTCTTGATCACGATCACGCCATTGCCCCCGCGCGACCCGTACATCGACATGCTCGCCGCATCCTTGAGGACCTTGATGGACTGGATGTCGTTCGGGTTCAGTCCGGACAGGGCGCCGCCTGGCCCGGGGAAGACGGGCTGCCCATCGACGATGTACAGCGGTTCATTGTTGCCCCCGCGAATGCGGATCGAGAGCTCACCGGTTTCGGTACGGCTCACGATGACGCCCGGTACCTTTGCCATCAACTGCTGCTCGATCGATTGGTTCGGCGCGCGCGCGATGTCTTCGGACGTGACCTCCTCCTGGCGAACGGGCGCCACTCCCTGGCCCGCGCTCCCTTTCCTGTGCGAGCAGCTCGCGGCGAGGACGGCGAGCAGACCGACGCGCAGCGACACTTGTGACGGGGCACGCATGCGACTCCGGTGTTGATGGTGGATCGTTCCGCTCCGAAGCCAGCCAGCACGCTGGCGGACGCCGAAATCGAGGGTTTCTGCCTGCTCATTTATCGGGTACCGCGACCGGTTTCGCAAGCTCTCACCCCTCCCCGGGCGCCGGTGGCCGGCGGGGGATGCCCGCCGCCAAATCCTGACATCGGCGGCGCGGCGCTGGCACCGTGAAATGCCATGGACTAACGGCGGTTGCGCCGGCACATTACGCCATGAGCACGCTCGGGGGGCTGCGCATCCACCGCCTGACGATGCTGGTGCTGTCGCTGGCAGCGGCATGCGCGGGCGCGCGCGACTCGTCCGGTCCGGCGCGAGAGCCGGTGCGTTTCATCATCTCGAACAACCTGATCGCGCCGGTGACCGTGTCGGTCGATGGTGTCCCGCAGGTAGGGCTGCAGGGGGGGAAGCAGAGCGGCCTCGCCGTACCGGCGTCGGCGCAATGGCTGACGTGGGTATCCGCAAAGCCGATGGACTCCCGCGGCCAGCCCATCCCCGATGACATCGGCGAGGTGCGGATCGCGGTCGCGGCCATCAATGGTGACCTCGAGATCAACAACGTGATCGGCAATCAGCCCTACATCACGGCAGGAATCTTCAATCACACGAGAGCTGCGGTGTCGATCGGCGTCTACAACGGCTCCGCTGTCTCGTGCGTATCGGCACTTCCCGCGGCGTCGGAGTCGAGGAGCGGATTCACGCAGATCGGGTACTACAAGCTGCTGCCGGCGACCATGGTTCGCGCTTACCGCGACCCGCTCACGTGCACCGGTCCGTACCTCGCCTGGCCGTCTTCACAGCTGCGAGGCTTCAGTGAAAAGTCGGGCGTCATCGTGCTGTCGCTGGACTCGGCGCCCTAGGCGAATGCGGTCGTCCACCGGGTTGCAGGGATCGCGGTGCGGAAGCTCCACGCGGGCATCGATCAATTCGGCGTTTTTTGCTGCTTGTTCGAACGCTTCGTGTTGATGATGATCACGCCATGTTCGCCGCGCGATCCGTACAGCGTCATCGCCTCGGTATCCTTCAGGACCCTGATCGATTCGATATCGTACGCGCTGATCCCGGGCATCTCGCCTTCCGGCCCGGCGTCGACGGCGAGTCCGTCGATGACGTAGAGCGGACTGTTGTTCCCATATAGCGAGCCGCCGCCGCGGATCCGGATCGCGAGGCCGCCTGACGATGTGCGCGACACCGTGATCCCCGGCACTTTCGCCATCAGCTGCTGCTCGACCGAGCGAGCAGGGGAGCTGCGCAGGTCCTCGGCGGTGACGTCGGCGTCGCGCGCCGGCGGGGTCTTGCCCGCCGGCTTGGGACCGTGCGAGCAGGCGGTGAGCATGGCGGCGACGAGGGAGGCCGGCACAAGCAGATGCGAGGCGTCAGGCATGATGGCTCCAGGGTCGAGGTTTCTTTGCGCCGCTGCGCTCTGCGCCGTCGCCGCCTGCGGGCGTGAGGCACCGACGGGGCCGCCGCTGTTCGAACTGCTCGCACCGGCGGCTACCGGTGTTGCGTTCGCCAATACGCTGCCGGAAGAGCGGTTCAACATCCTGAACTATCTCTACTACTACAACGGCGGCGGGGTCGCGGTCGGTGACGTCAACGACGACGGCCTCCCCGACCTCTATTTCACCTCCAATCTGCAGCAGAACCGGCTCTACCTCAACAAGGGGAAATACGCCTTCGAGGACATAACGGTCCGCGCGGGGGTCGCGGGGAGTCCCGGCTGGACGACCGGGGCGACGATGGCCGACGTGAACGGGGACGGCTACCCCGACATCTACGTGTCGGCGGTGGACTACCTCGAGGAGCACGGCCACAACATCCTCTACGTCAACAACCGCGACGGGACCTTCACCGACCGGACAAAGGAGTACGGACTCGAGTTCTCCGGCTACTCGACGCAGGCCGCGTTCTTCGACTACGACGGCGACGGTGACCTCGACATGTACCTGCTGAACCACTCGGTCCGGACGGCCATGTCGATCGGGCGCGGGCCGTTCCGCGAGAACCGCGACCCGAAGGCCGGCGATCGCCTCTACCGCAACAATGGCGGGCACTTCACAGACGTCAGCGCGGAGGCAGGGATCTACGGTGGCGGGGAGGCATCGGGGCTCGGCGTCGTGGTGAGCGACGTGAACCTCGACGGCTGCCCGGACGTCTACGTCGCGAACGATTTCCAGGAAGACGACTTTCTCTACGTCAACAACTGCAACGGCACCTTCAGCGAGCGCCTCGGATCGGCGACGGGGCACACCAGCCGCTTCTCGATGGGGGTGGACGCAGCTGACTTCAACAACGATGGGCGCCCCGACATCATCGTCGCCGACATGCTCCCGTACAAGGAGGAGGTGCTGAAGTCGTCGGCGACCACCGAGAGCTTCAACATCTACGACATGAAGCTCCGCGTGGGCTACCACCCGCAGTACGCGCGCAACACGCTCCAGCTGAATCGCGGCGGCGGCCGATTCAGCGAGATCGGCTATCTCGCGGGGATCTCCGCCACCGACTGGAGCTGGGCGCCCCTGTTCGCCGATCTCGACAACGACGGCCGCAAGGACCTGTTCATCACCAACGGGATCTACCGCCGGCCTAACGATCTCGACTACATCGCCTACGTCGCGAACCCGGTGGTGCAGGCTTCGCTGGCCCAGGGCGCGACCGAGCAGAACGCGGCAGTGCTGAAGAAGATGCCGCACGTCCCGCTGGCGAAGTTCGCCTTCCACAACAACGGCGACCTCACCTTCACCGACATGGCCTCAGCGTGGGGGCTCGGGCAGGAAGGCTTCTCGAATGGCGCCGCATACGTGGACCTCGACAACTCGGGATCGCTCGACCTGGTGGTCAACAACGTCAACGCGCCCGCGTCGATCTACCGCAATCATTCGCGTGACGTCAACAAGCGCTCGTCGCTGACCGTCACGCTGCGCGGAGAGGGGGGGAACACCGCGGGGATCGGGGCGAAGGTGATGATTGCCGCCGGCGGCACGCACCAGCTGCTCGAGGAGAGTCCCACGCGCGGCTTCCAGTCGTCGGTCGACCCGAGGCTGCACTTCGGGCTCGGCGCGGCAACGCGC
>DASZNJ010000377.1:0-14163 GCA_035551575.1 Gemmatimonadaceae bacterium | reverse complement strand
CTTCCTCCACGATGCCCCGCGACGCCCGCTCCGCGCTCCTCGCGCTCCCGCTCCTTCTCGCTGCCTGCGCCGACACCGCCGGGATATTTGCGCCGCGCCCCGAGCCGCGCCCAGCCCACCCCGGCTTCGACACGAGCATCTATCCCGGTGACGCCGCAATGCGGGCGTGGAGCGCGCCGGCGTCACCATACGAGTGGGTCGGCTACTACCTCGCCGCACCATGTCACGGCAACACGAGCTGGCTCGGGCGCCGCGCATTCCTCGGCTCGATCGGCTGGGGAACGGCGGTGCTCTACGTCGGCCAGCAGACGTGGGAGGGAGTTGCGTCCGCGCAGCTCGCCGCGCCGGCAACGGCTCGCGCCGCGCAGTCGGCGACCTGCTCGCGCACGATGCTCAGCGGCGCGCAGGGCACGATCGAGGGTTCCGACGCCGCGGCGAAGACCGCGAACGAGGGATTTCCCGCCGGGACGGTGATCTTCCTCGACATCGAGTACATGAGCACCGTCACCCAGCCGATGCGCGACTACTACCGCTCGTGGGTCGCCCAGGTGCTCGCCGACGGCCGCTACCTCCCGGGCATCTACTGCCACAAGTCGAACGCGGCGACGATCTACGCCGACGTCCACGAGGAATTCCTCGCCCGGCGCCCGACCGCGACCCCGCAGTTCTGGATCGCGGGCACGAGCGGCTTCTCGCTCGAGCGACTCCCAACCGACGTCGGTCACTCCTTCGCCAACGTCTGGCAGGGAAAGCTCGACACCGACGAGAGCTGGAACGGCGTCGCCCTGCACATCGACGTGAACGTCGCGGACTCGCGGGCGCCATCGGGGAAGTGAGGGGGGCGTGGCGCGCGGTTGCCCCCAGGCTGTTCCGGCTCGTGACACGGGAACGACGATTCGCGGATTTCACGGATCGTTCCCTGGGGGCGCCCGGCGCTCCGCGTGGCTGCCCGAAGCCGTATCCGCGCAATCCGCGTCATCCGCGAAATCGTCGTTCCCGCCTGTTGGTGCTCGGAGTGCGCTCCGCACTCCATCCGCGCGCGAGTCTCCCGGCAAGACCTGACGACAACTTGAGGCAAGCAGGCGATATGATCTCGCCCGTCAGCTGTTCCCGGTGCCTCGATGTCGCCGTTCCCCGAGCGGGCTGCCTAACGCGAGGACGAGCAGGAGCTGCTGGCGTGCGGTGCGGCGCATCGTGGCCTCGCGTCGAGGTTGACGGCGGTGCAGCGAGGGGAGATCATGCAGCGGTCCGGTGATCATCTCCAATCCGGCGCGAACAGGCGCCGACCCCGCAGTGGAGGAAACGTCCCATGCAGCGACGCTCGTACAACCGGTCCGGCAGCGGTTTGCTGGTTGCTGGCGTGTTCCTCGCCGCCGCGTGCGTGCGCAAGCCAGCCCCATCCCCGGACAGCGCGTCAGGCGCGCCGGCCCCGGCTCCTCCAGTCGCGACAGCCGACTCCGCCGTCGCGATCGAGCTGCGCACCGACCGGACGTCGTACCGCGCCGGGGACAATGCGACGCTCACCATCGTGAACCACACGAGGAAGGAGTGGACGTTCAACCCGTGCACGCGCACGCTCGAGCGCGAGTCGGGAACCGCCTGGCAGGTCGTCCCCGAAGGACGGATGTGCACCATGGAAGCGTGGATCCTTGGCCCGAACGCGACACGCACCGCGCCGACGAGCTTCGGCGCGTCGCTCGACGCGGGCCGCTACCGGCTGGTGATCGCCTTCGCGTCCGCCGGCGGGCCGCGCGGCACCAGCGTCCGCGCGACGAGCGCGCCGGTCACGATCGCGAAGTAGGGCGGTGCCGAGGTGGACCGCGCTCCCCGGTGGACTCCGCGATCATGTGGCCGGCCGCGTCGGCCGATACTCCGGATTCATCGTCGAGCAGCATCATCGTCGCTGGTCAAAAAACGCCGCCGCGCCCAGCGCAGCCTCACACCTCGCTCGTCACTGCTCGACGGTCCCGCGTCCGATGTTGATCGCTTCCCGCCCATAACGCGATCGGACCGAGTCCATCGCCGCGGCGAGGTCGCGGTGGCGGTCGGTTTCACGGCCGGGTTTCTCCTCGTCGAAGAGGGCGAGCTGTCCCCCTTCGCTCCCGATGTGGACGAGCTGGGCGGCCGCGACGCCGACCAGGCGGGCGGCAACGCGGCGCTTCCTTCGCAGCTGGGCGAGGAGCTCCTTCGCGACCGGAGCCATCGCGTGCCAGGTCGTGACCGGCTCGCCTAACGTTCGGGAAGCGGAGCGGAGGGTGAAGTCGCTGTCCTTCAGCTTGACGGTTATCGTGCGCGCCGCGTAGCCGGAATCGCGCAGGTCCGATGTCACCCGGTCGACGAGCTGCAGCAGCTCGCGCTCGAGTGGGGCGTCGTCCATCACGTCGCGGGCGAAGGTTTCCTCGCGCCCCATCGACTTCGGTTCTTCACGCTGCTCGACGGCGGAGTCGTCGATCCCGCGGATGATGTCGGAGAGCCAGGCGGCCGAACGCTCGCCGAGGCGCCGGTCGAGCTCCTCGCGCGGGACCTCGATCACGTCCTTCACCTCGCGCCATCCGCAGCGGGCAAGCTGCTCCTGGAACCTCGGGCCGACACCGGGAAACTCGGCGAGCGGCAGGCGCGAGACGAACTTCGCCTCGTCGCCGGGCGCGACAATGTGAACGCCATTCCCTCCCGTTCCCGCGCGCGGCTTCGCCAGCTCGACGGCGAGCTTGGCAACCAGCTTGTTGGTCCCTCCGCCCATCGAGATCCGGATCGCAGTCTCCTGCCAGACCGCGTCGCGGATCGTGTGTGCGACCTCCTCGAGCGAGCGCCCGCGATAGACCGTCTCCATGGTCGTCGTCAGGTCGAGATAGGCCTCGTCGGGTGACGCGCTCTCGACATCCGGCGCGAAACGCTGGAGGACGTGGACGATCTCCTCGCTCTTCTCCGCGCACAGCTTCCGCGGCACCGGCACGCACATCGCCTGCGGACAGAGCCGAACCGCCCGCGAGATCGGCATCCCCGAGCGGACGCCGTACTTCCGCACCTCATAGGTCGCCGAGCAGACCACGCCGCGGCTCTCCGCCGACCCGCCGACGATGAGCAGCTCGGCGCGCCCCGCCCCCTCCGGGTCGGCGATGCGCGCGAGCTGGACGTAGTAGACGTCGCAGTCGGCGAGGAGGATGCTGCGTGGTGAGGACGGCGACATGACCTTTCATTATACGACGAGTCGGAGCGGGGTGGGGAGGGAGGCGGGGCGGTTCGGGCAAGGCGGTTGACTGCGGCACAGCGCCACCAGGGCACCGAGGCGCAGAGAACTGCGAACGGCGTCGCAGAGACGCAGGGACGCAGAGGGTTCGCAGAGACAGCCCGCAGGGCTGAGCCGTTCGCGCGGCGGCCGAACTGATTGGGGGCAAGCATGGGAGATGATCTCGCCGCGCGTGCCCCCAGGTCGTTCCGGCTCGTACCAGGGGAACTACGATTTCATGGATCTGAAGGGAAACCCACCGATGGCTCCTTGACCGGGCGAGGGGCGCTTCCCCGCCACGACGAATGATCCGCGGTGATCCGCGAAATCCGCGTAATCGTCGTTCCCACCTGTTGGTGCTCGCGAGGCGCCGAGCACTCCATCGGCGAGCGAGTCGCTTCGAACCGAACCCGATAGAGGATTGGGGGCAAGCCGGCGAGATGATCTCGCCCCGCTTGCCCCAAGTTGTTCGGCTCTGGTGCGAACGGCTCAACCCTGCGGGCTGTTCTCTGCGCACCCTCTGCGTCCCTGCGTCTTGCGGCGCCGTTCGACCCCAGCGCGACAGCTCAGCCGCGACCGGCGGTTCTCTGCGTCTCGGCGCCTCGGTGGCGCCGTTCCGCAACTCTCCGCTATCGCGCCGTCCCTCTCCCCCCGTCGTCGCATAGCTTCCGTCATCACCCTCAACTCCTCCCCCATGAAAGTCATTCTCTTCGGCGCCACCGGGATGGTCGGACAGGGGGTGCTGCGCGAGTGCCTGCTCGACCCGGAGGTGACGCAGCTCCTCGCCGTCGGGCGCAACTCGACGAGGCAGGCGCACCCCAAGCTGCGCGAGCTGGTGGTGCCCGACCTCCACGACCTCTCCAGCGTCGACCGGCAGCTCGCCGGGTATGACGCCTGCTTCTTCACGTTAGGCACCTCGGCGGCCGGGCTGACGGAGGAGAAGTATTCGCGCGTCACCCACGACCTGACGCTCGCCGTCGCACGAACGCTGGTGCGGTTGAATCCCGGGATGACCTTCATCTATGTCTCCGGGATGGGGACGGACAGCAGCGAGCGGGGACGGGTGATGTGGGCGCGGGTGAAAGGGAGGACGGAGAACGCGCTGCTCGCACTCGGCTTCCGTCGCGCGTTCATGTTCCGCCCCGGGCTGATCATCCCGATGCACGGGATCCGGTCGCGAACGGCCCTCTACCGCGTGAGCTACGCGATCCTCTCGCCGCTCGCTCCCCTCATCCGCCGGCTCTTCCCGGATGCGGTGACGACGACGGAGCGCATGGGTCGCGCGATGCTCGCGGTCGCCGAGCACGGAAACCCCAGGGCCGTGCTCGAGGCGGCGGACATCAACCGGGTGGGGCGCGCCGCCGGCCGGGGAGGTACCGGGTGACGTCGGCCGGTCAGGGGCGGTACGGCTCCATGTGCGAGACCGCGACGGCGGCGATAGCCTCCGCCTTGCCGTAGCCATACGGGTGACGGTCGTCCGCCGGTCGCGCTGCGACCGCCAATCGGCGAGCGCGGCGTTGATCGCCATTCCCGTCTGCGGGGCCCGGATGCCGTGCTGCACGTCTGGCATGACGCGAGGGTAGACGGATGCAGCGCCCGGCGGGAGCGGCCGGGATGGGCGCCCCCGGGACGGATGACTCGGCGGCCGTCGCGCCGCACGCCGCGGCTGTGCCCCGGCTCACTGCCTAACGGTCGGCTGTTTCCCCGGCCGGCACCCGCTCGTCTGGGAATGGAAGCCGCAAGCCGCACCGTTCCAGTTTCCATTGCCGCAGATGCTGAAGACGTTGAAGTATCCCGCCCTCGCTGCTGTGCTCTGTATCACCCAGGTCGCCTGCTTCCTGGACGCCCTCGGCGCCGCTGCCAGGACCGAGAGCAGCCTCCCCGCCGTCAGGCGCGTCGTCGTCGTCAGCATCGACGGACTCCGCGCCGACGGCGTCCAGAAGATGCCCGCCCTCGCCGCGCTCGAGTCGCGCGCGGCGTGGACCGACAGCATGCAGACCGTCGTCCCCTCGCTCACCGTCCCCGGGCATCTCTCGATGTTCACCGGCCGCGACGTGACGGCGATGGGCGTGGTGACCAACACCCTCGACCAGTCGGCGGGACTCGCCCTCGCCATCAATGGCGCGACGACGATGTTCCAGTGGGTGAAGGACGCGGGGGGCCGCACCAGCGCCCTCGCCGCCACCTCCCTGATCCCCGGGTCGAGCCTCGCCAGCGCGCAGAGCTTCTTCGGGATCGACCAGATCACCAGCGTCACCGCGGACCTCGACGCCCTGCGCGCGAGCGCGATCACCGCCGCGACGGCCGCCGACGCGCCAGCGCTGCTCTTCGTCCACATCCCGACGGTGGACTTTGCCGGCCACGACTTCGGCTGGGTGCGCACCGACTCGGTCGCCGCTGGCGGCGGGGACGTCCTCGGCGCGCAGTACCTGGCCGCCGCCCGCGGCGCCGACTCGGCGGTCGACGCGATCGAGCGCGCGCTCCGGCCGGCGATCGAGAGCGGGAACGTCGCGCTCATCGTCACCGCCGATCATGGGGGTGGACATGGCGAGCACTGTGTCGCCGGCATGCCCGCGACGCGCGAGCACTGCACCAGCCAGCCCGGCGACCGGACGACGCCCTTCCTGCTTCTCGCGAAGGGAGTCACGACGGGGCGGATCGCCGGCCAGCCGACGATCATGCAGGTCGCGCCGACCGTGGGCCAGCTGCTGCGGGTGAAGATCCCGGCCCGCGCCGGCGCACCGATTCAATAGCCGGTCGGCCGGCAGTCGCGGCCGCGCGGAACCGTGCCGCGCGGAACCGTTAGGCGCGTGCCCCGCTAGCCGGGGCAGCGCCAGGCGGCGCGGGCCGCGTCAGGGCGCGCATAGCCGATGCGCGGGAGGGTCTCGCGCGCCAGCACCGCGACCCCCCAGAGCACCACCAGCATCGAGACTGCGTGCGTTTCCGGCATCCGGTGGTGCCAGCTGAGCACCGCTATCCAGAGCCCGCCGAGGATCACGATCCCGCTCGCCGCGAGAAACCCGCCAAGCTGCACCCCGCACCGCGCCTGATAGGGCCAGAACAGGATCGAGACACTGAGCGCGAGAACGAGGGCGAGCCGCACCAGCACCCACCGTCGCGAAACCCGATCCTTCGCCGCCTGCTCGGCCATCTTCTTCGCCCGCTGCGCCGACGGCGACGGCTCAGGGGGGAGCCCGTCGTACTCGCGTTCGATCTCACGCAGCTTGGACTTCCAGTCGATCTGGGACACTCGACGCCTCCGTTCCGTGTACTCGCTATTCAATTCGACGGAGAACGGAGGGCGAGGGTAACTCGGGGTCGCGGTTGTTGCCGGATCGAGGCGGTGAACGAGGGAGAGGGAACGACTCCGACCCCTATGGGGGGGGCTCACCGTCTTGATGCGGCCGGCATCGATTTCGGGCGAGAGCGCTACTGCCGGACTCCTTTCAGCGTCCAGACGGCGGGATCTTCCTGCCCCAGTACCCAGACGCTGTACCCGCGCAGCCTGTACTGCGAGACGAGCGCGAGGCGCGCTGCGAAGGCCCGTGCATCCTCGAGGAAGAGGAACTCGTTGATCCCGTCGTTCTCCCAGAAGGCATAGGCTTCCTTCTGCTTCTCGTCCCATGTCGGGGTGACGCCGTTCTCGGCGAGGATCCCCTGGGCGACCTGGTAGGACACGCCGCTGCCGCTCGTGTGCGCGCCGGCCTGCGCGTCGTATGTCGGATACCAGCGCTCCGAATAGGACGGGAGTCCGAGCGAGATCTTCGACGCGGGAACGCCCAGCGACAGCACGTACTTCACCACGTCCTCCATCCACGGATAGCCGGCGACGGGACCGGGTGGAGTGCGGCGGGTGTGCTGCGAGTAGGTCATCAGCGAAAGGAAGTCCATCGACTCGGCGAGCGCCTTGTAGTCGTACGCGCCGCGCCAGTTGTCGTAGATCCACTGATGGTACGGCGTCGCACCGGGGAACTCGCTCGACCGCGGGACGACCGCAGCCGAGAGCGAGCATCTGATGCGGTGCAGCGAATCGGCGACTTCACGGGAGAACGACGTGAACGCGTCGCGATCGGTGACGTTGATGTTCTCGAAGTCGAACTGGATCCCGTCGAACCGGTTGTCCCGGCAGAGAGCCGCGATGTTGCGGATCGCCCGCCTGCGCGCGTGCGGGGTGTTGAGGATGTGGTGAATGATCGACTGGTCGAACCCCGGATTCACGATCAGCGGGATGACCTTCACCCCCTTCGCCCGCGCCGTCGCGATCACCCGCGAATCCACCTTTCCCCAGATCGTCCCGATGCTGTCCATGGAGAACGACTGCGGCGCGACGACCGTGATCTTCCCGGCGTTCGCGAGAAAGCTCTGCACGCTCGTCTCGGCATCGGTCGAGTACCAGAGGGCCTCGGTCTGCGCAGAGACAGGGAGTGCGGCGAGCGCGGCGGCGACGGCGACAACGGCGGCGGCGAAGAATCGGTGCATCGTCGAGTTGGTGAGGGAAGCACGGAAGGTAGAATCGAGCGTGCGACTCTGCGAGGGGAGAGCTTTCACGAACCCCGAACGCCGCGAGAACGACATATGAAGGTCGTCCCGGAGCTCACGGGCCAATGCGCGGCGCGTCAGGCAGGCTGACGCCGGCTGACCACAACGCGGCGATCCGGAAGCATCTCTCGACGATCGACCAGCATGTCGGGGTGACGACAAGGGATGCCTATGGGCTGCGCGATGCGCCGGTGTCCGACGTATTCTCGCCGACGAAGTACGACGCGACCAGGCTCGCCGAGCTGCTCGACGAGGACAAGGTGATCAGCGCGCGGAAGCTCGGGATCAGGGCGGAGAACGTGACGATCACACAGGTCGAGGAAGTCTTCCGTCGCTGACGGGGGGGATGGCGGAGCGCTACGTAGGGTGACGTATGGTCGGGCCAGCGGGGTTCTCGTAGCGTTCCCGCCGATCGCCAGGACATCGTCCCCTTCAGGAGGAACAGCAATGCGCAGCTCGGCCACCGTCGTCGCCCTCGCCGCGACGCTCCTCGCCGTCGCGGGATGCGGCGGCGACTCGAATGCCCCCGACACGAGCCATGTCGGCCTCTACGACATGGTGAGCATCGATGGCGACCCGCTCCCGGCGACCGTCATCGACATGCCCGGCTACAACCTGCAGGTGACGCAGGGCAGCCTGTCGCTCAACGCGAACAACACCTTCGTCGAGAGCCTGACGAGCGTCGAGACGATCGACGGGACGCAAGGCCCGGTCGAGGCGATCTCCTGCCCTGGCAGCTATGCGCGAAGCGGGAACACGATCACGCTGACGACCCCCGAGACCGACATCTGCGCCAGCCAGCGGGTGATCGGGACATTGAGCGGAAGCACGCTCACCGTCGATTACGAGGGAACGACGATCGTCTTTCGCCGTTAGGCGCGCATGCCCCGGAACGCACCGGCCGCGGTGCTGGTGACCGCGCTCGCGGCCACTGGACTGGGCGGGCAGGAGCGGAATCCGACCGATCGCTCCCTGGCCGCGTCGCTGGTCGCCGTCTCGATGCCCTCGCCGCCCGGCCCGGCGTGGATGATCGGCGACTCGGCGAAGAGCGTGACTGCGACGCGCCTCGACCTCGCGTGGGGGCGCGCCGCCCGCGGCTCGTACGGCAGCCGGCACGAGACGATCGTGCTCGGCCTTCGAGGGGAGACGATCGAGCGCGACAGCGCCAGGAAGCGCGCGTCGGCCGCGTATGGGGGGGTACGGGTCGGGTTGCGCGCCGCGGATCCGAGTGGGCTCGGACAGCTCTCCGCGCTCGAGCTCTACGGCGGGGGCCGGTCGCAGGTCCTCCCCCACGCGACCGTCAGCCCTGACGCCGGGGTCGACGCGGCAGTGGGGTGGGGCGGGTTCGGCGGGGACACGCGCGCGTCGTTCGCCCTGCGATTTCCAGTGGAGATCGCGGGCCGGTCGCGCGGGGCGAGGTTCTCCGTCTTCGCCGCACCGACGATGGCGTGGGGGCACATCAGGATGCGGCCGTGCGAGGACCTCGGTCCGGACGACAACTGTGGTGACCTGCATGTGCAGCTCGCCTGGGGGCAGACCCGCTACATCGTGTCCGGTGGAGTGGCCGCCGCCCTCGAGCGAATCGGCCTCGCCGCGTCGATCGGGGTGCAGCGTCTTGTGGCCCCGGGAGAAGTCGCGAGATTCTGGCTCGGCGTGAGCATTGCGCCCCGGCACGAGGCCGCGCCGCGGACCGGCAATCATTGAGGGAGAAGAATGCAAAGGATCAGGACTTTCCTCGCCGCCGCGGCGATGGCGCTCATCGCGGCTGGATGCAGCGATTCGACCGGCCCGAACGCTCTCGCCTTTCTGGGGCGGTACCGGCTCGTCTCCGTGGATGGGGCGACGCTGCCGCTCACGCTGGTCGACGTACCGGCGCTGAAGGTGACGCTGACCGAGGGGGCGCTGACCTTGAACGCGAACTCCACCTTCGCGCAGGAGGTGAAGCTCGACGTCGTCGCCAACGGATTTCCCGCGGCACCGGAGCGGCTGAGCTGCGGCGGGACGTACCGTCGGAGCGGGAACACCTTCACGATGACCGGCAACGAGACGGAGGAGTGCAGCGGGATGACAGCCACCGGTGTCCTCGACGGCAACACGTTGACGGTCAGCGACGACCAGGGGGAGACGCTGGTATTCCGGCGTTAGGCCGCGGGAATGGGGTGCCCAGCGGTGCAGCCCCAGAGAAAGCGAGAAGTGTCGAGCTTTCGAACAGTGCGGCGGGCAGCTTCACGCGTTATGATTGCGGACCTTTTTCCCCGCCACTGCCTCATGCGCATCGCCATCCGCCGACCGCTCCGCATCGCAGCCCTGCTCGCGCTCTCCGCCACCCTGTCGTGCAAGGACTCGGGCACCGGTCCGAAGCCGACTCCCTCGATCGTCCAGCTGGTTTCGGGCAACAACCAGGAAGCGACGGCCGGCAGCGAGCTGCCGAATCCGCTGATGGTCGAGGTCCTCGACGCGAAGGGAAACGCTGTCGGCGGACAGCGGGTGGAATGGTCGGTCACGGCCGGTGGCGGTTCCGTCGATCCCGCGGCTTCGATCACCAACTCGTCGGGAATCGCGCGAACGTTCTTCCGGCTGGGCACGGCGGCTGGTGAGAATCGTGCGACCGCCAAGGTCGGCTCGCTGCCGCCGGTCGCCTTCGTGGCGACGGGCCGAGCCCGCGCGGCGGCGCAGCTCGTCGTCGTCAGCGGCAATGGGCAGACCGGCCCGGCCGGGAACCAGCTGCCAGACCCCCTCGTCGTTCGCGCACTCGATGCGCAGGGCCAGCCGATGCAGGGCGTGACGGTCGGCTTCACGGCGGCCGGAGGCGGGCAGCTTTCACAGGCGGCGGTCGTGACCGACGGCAACGGAATCGCCAGCACGCGATGGACCCTCGGGTCGAGCCCAGGCGCGCAGTCGGTGCTGGCCAGCGCGGGGAACGTGAGCGCAATCTTCACCGCGACGGCGACGACCGTGCAGCCGTCCTCGCGCACGCTGTCGATCGTGTCCGGCAACATGCAATCCGCGACGGTGAGCACGAGCCTCGGCGACCTCCTCGTCGTCAGGCTTCTCGACGGAGCGGGGACCCCGGTCGAGGGCGCGACGATCGGCTTCACTCCCGAGTCGGGAACCGCGACGCCAACGTCGGCGATCACCAACGCGAATGGGGAAGCCCAGGCCAGCTGGCGCCTCGGTACCGTCGCCGGAGAGCAGAGGCTTACCGCATCCGCTTCCGGCGCGTCGGGGGTCACCTTCACGGCGACCGGCACCCCCGGCGCGCCGACGCAGCTGTCGATCGTGACCGGCAACAGCCAGATCGGCAACATCGGCCAGCCCCTTCCCCTCCCGGTGGTGACCGCGGTCGCCGATGCCTTCGGCAACCCGGTCGCCGGCACGACCGTCACCTTCTCGGTGACCAGCGGGGGCGGCTCCATCACGTCGAGCGCGGTCACCGACGCGAGCGGCCGCGCGTCGGCGGTCTGGACGCTCGGCACGACCGTCGGCGCACAGGGCGCCGTGGCGAACGTACCCGCGATCGGCAACGCAGCGATCACCGCGACCGGGACGAAGCCGATCGTCAAGCTGACGCATCGCGTCGTCGACGCCGAGTTCGACGCACCGATGAATCGCATCATAACGGTGTCGGCGAATCCGTCCCGCCTGAACATCGTCGACCCGGAGAGCGGCGCGACGCAGTCGGTCGATCTCGCGCAGATCCCGGCGGCGGTCGCGGTGCAGCCCGACGGGAAATACGCCGCGGTCGGGCACAACGGCTGGATCTCGTACGTGAACCTGACCACGCTCACGGTGGAGCGCGTCTACTCCACCACCTGTGACGTGCTCGACGTCGTGCTTCCCGGGAACGGCTATGTCTACGCGTTCCCGCGCGTCGACCAGTGGGTGAGCATCCACACCGTCCAGCTCTCGAACGGCGCGGAGACGACAGCTTCGACCATCCGCGCCGGCACGATCGTCAGGCTGCATCCGTCCGGCAAGTACATCTACGGCGCGAACAACGGGCTCTCGCCGTCCGACTTCGAGAAGTACGACATCCGCTCGGGTACGGCGACGATGATGTACGACTCGCCGTATCACGGCGACTACGCCTTCAGCGGCAACCTCTGGATCTCGGACGACGGGCTGCGCCTGTTCGCTCGCAGCGGCAACGTGTTCCGCTCCTCCGAGGTGCGCGCCGAGGACATGCTGTACGCCGGAAACCTGTCGGGCACGTCGGCCGTGCAGTGGGCGGTGCAGCCACTCACGTCGGGGCGCGTCCTCGTGCTCCCCGCCGGAAGCTGGAACGCGACCGCGGCACCGGAGCTGCGCGTGTACGGCAGCGACTATCTCGCGTATCGCGGCGCGGTACCGCTTCCCAAGTTCATCGTCGCTGGCTCGGGTGCCTACAGCGCGGAAGGCCAGTATGTCTTCACCAACGCGGCAGCGAGCCGGGTGTACGTGCTCGTCCGCGCGGATCCCAACGCCGGGCTCGCGCAGGATTGGGGGATCGCCGGCTACGACATGACGGAGATGCCCTGAGCGGGGCACCCTGACGACAGGATCCGGAAGCTCGCGTCAGGACGGGGTCGTGTCGTGCCTTACGGCGCGACCTCGTGCCACTGTACGCTCGTCTCCTTCTCCGTCGCCCACTTCAGGTCCCACGCGTCGTTGAAGAGGATGACCGGGTTGCCCTTGACGTCGTAGATCAGCGAGCGTCCGCGGTCGCGGGCAACGCGCTCGATCTCTTCCTTCGGGCCGGTCACCCACCGAGGCGACTTCCCCGCCATCCGCTCGAGCCGGCAGCGGACGCCGTACTCGTGCTCGAGCCGGTGGAGCATGACGTCGAACTGCAGCTGCCCGACCGCGCCGACGATCGGCGTCGGACCGGCGGTGTCGGTCGGCGAGGTGAAGAACACCTGGGCCGCCCCCTCCTCCGTCAGCTGCCGGAGCCCGGCGTCGAGCTGCTTCCGCTTGATCGGGTCAATTAGTACCACTCGCGTAAAATGCTCGGGGGCAAAGCGCGGGATCCCCTGGAACTCGACCCCGTCGCGCTCGGAGAGGGTGTCGCCGATGCGGAGGTTCCCGCGATCCATCACCCCGATCACGTCCCCCGGCCACGCCTCCTCGATCGCCGTCCGCTCCCGGGCGAGGAACTGCTGCGGCGAGGCGAGTCGGATGGTCTTCCCCGTGCGCGTCTGCCTGACCTCCATCCCCGCCTCGAACTGCCCCGAGCAGACGCGGACGAAGGCGATCCGGTCGCGATGCTTCGGGTCCATGTTCGCCTGGATCTTGAAGACGAATCCGGTGAACGCCTCGTCGGTCGGCTCGATGAGCCCGAGGTTCGACTCGCGCGGCAGCGGCGCCGGCGACAGCTCGAGGAACTCGGCGAGGAATGTCTCGACGCCGAAGTTGGTCAGCGCGCTCCCGAAGAACACCGGCGACAGCTCGCCCGAAGCGATCGCCTCGGCGTCGAAGGGATGCCCCGCATGGTCGAGCAGCTCGAGGTCGTGCAGCAGCGTGGCGTGCGCCTCGCCGCCGAGCAGCTCATGCGTCTCCGCGCTGTCGAGCGCGGCGACGTGGTCGCGCACCCGCGTCGCGCCGTGCTCCTCGTCGCGGTCGAAGAGGTGGATCTTCCCCTGCCGGCGGTCGTAGACGCCGATGAAGACGTCGTCGCGCCGGATCGGCCACGTCACCGCGTGGCACATGATCCCGAGATCGGCCTCGACGTCGCTGATCAGCTTGAGCGGATCCTCGCCGACACGGTCGCACTTGTTGACGAACGTGAAGATGGGAGTCCGCCGCCGCTTGCAGACGGCGAACAGCTGCCGCGTCCTGTCCTCGACGCCGCGACGGTTGTCGAGCAGCATCACCGCGCTGTCCGCCGCGACGAGGGTGCGATAGGTGTCCTCGGAGAAGTCCTCGTGCCCGGGCGTGTCGAGCAGGTTCACATGGTAGCCGGCGTACTGGAACTGCATCACGCTCGACGTCACCGAGATTCCGCGCTCGCGCTCGAGCTCCATCCAGTCCGACGTCGCATGCCGCTGCGCGCGACGCCCCTTCACCGACCCGGCGAGGTGAATCGCCCCGCCGTAGAGCAGGAGCTTTTCGGTGAGCGTCGTCTTCCCGGCATCGGGGTGCGATATGATCGCGAAGGTGCGCCGCCTGGCGATCGCGACGGCGATCTCGGACTGGGTGGGGGCTTCGGGCATAGAACGGGAAATATAGCCCGAAGCCCGCACTCGTCCTCGCACTGCCATTCGGACGAGGGACGAGGGGTGGGCGCGGTCGCCTGAGGCGACTGGCGCGACGAGGGATGGTGGGACGTGGGCCACCAACGGACGAGGGACCAGGGAGTGGCGCCGTTGATCCGTGTGGCGTCCTTGACGAGGGACGGGGAACGAGGAAGAGACGAGGGACGG
>DASZNJ010000376.1:0-17496 GCA_035551575.1 Gemmatimonadaceae bacterium | reverse complement strand
CAACGCGCCCGCGCCCGCTCTGGTGCCCGGATCGGCCGGCGCGCCGCGCGCCGGCGGCGCCCGTCAGTGCGCGCGGACCGGCGTGAGGAAGAGATCCTGGAAGTCGAAGCTGAAGTCGGTGAGCGGCGACACTGCCTGCATCGTCGCGTGGTGGATCGTCCCGTCGGGATTCAGGGCGAAGGTGACGTAGGCATCCGCCCGCAGCTCGCGGTCCCGCCAGCGGGCGATGAAGGTGTCGTGCTGCCAGTGCACCAGGTCGCCAACGAGGCCCGGCGTGTGCGAGAAGCGCATCACCAGCCTGCCATCCTCCCGCGTGACCGCGATGGCGCCATACCACGGATCGTCGTAGCTCCCGGCGTACGCAGCGATCGGGAGCGAGGGGCCGGACGCCGAGTCGCGCTTCGCGGTTGCCTCCCTTTCGATCCGCCGGGCACGGCTCAGCGCCTCGCGGTCGAAGTTCGCGAAGATCTCCGGATAGTCGTGGGGCGGGACGCCGAGGTACGCGTCGAGCGCGCGAAGCGTGATCGACTGGAATGCGCTCCCCGATTCCTGGTTGGTGAGCACCGCGACACCGAGGCGCAGCTCGGGAATCATCGTCACCTGCGAGACGTAGCCGGGGAGCCCGCCGGTGTGCGTCAGCATCTTCCGCCCCTGGTACTCGGTGACGTTGACGCCTAACGCGTAGCCGCGGAAGTTCGCGCTCGTCCACCACAGCGCCGGTGGCGGCGGGTTGGCGACGAGGGGGGTGACGATCTGCCAGAGCTGGCGCGTCGCCGCCGCCGGATACAGCCGTGTCCCGTCGCCGAGCCGGCCGGAGTCGAGCTGCACGATCATCCACTTCGCCATGTCATCGGCCGTCGAGTTGATCCCGCCGGCGGGGTTGGTGCTCTCCCCGGTGAACGGTGCGATCGGCCGGACGGTGCCGTCGACTTCGGCATGCGGCGTCGCGACGTCGGGCCCCGTCATGTCCGCGTGGCTGACGTTGCTCTGCGTCATCCCCACCTTCCCGAGGACACGCGAGGACATGAACTGCTCCCATGTCTGCCCGGTCGCCGCTTCGACCAGCTCGCCGGCGACCTGGTAGAGGACGTTGTCGTACGCGTAGGCCGAGCGGAACGAGGTCGCGGGCTTGATGTAGCGGAGGCGGCGCACGACTTCCCTGCGGTCGTACGTCGACTCCGGCCACCAGAGCAGGTCGCCCGCGCCCAGCCCGAGCCCGCTGCGATGAACGAGAAGGTCGCGCACGGTGATCTCGCGGGTGACCCAGGGGTCGTACATCGCGAAGCCCGGCAGGTAGCGGATGACCGGTGCATCCCACTCGATCTTCCCCTCGTCGACGAGGATCGCGAGCGCGGTCGCCGTGAACAGCTTCGTGTTCGACGCGATGCCGAAGCGGGTGCGTGCGGTGACGGGTGCTGGAGTACCGAGCTTCCTCACTCCATAGCCGCGGGCGATGACGACGCGGCCGTCCTTGACTATGGCGACCGCCGCACCGGGGACTCCGAAGGTCTGCAGCACCCTGGCGACGTAGGCGTCGAAGCCGGGGGGGAGGGATCCCTGCTTCGCCGGCGCCTGCGCGGGGAGGGCGCCGAGAGGCGCAAGTGAGAGCGCGGCAACTACGGGGAGAAAGGCAGGGCGCATGGGAGGGGCGAGGGGTTTGATCCGGGGGAAACTGTCGCCTGCGAACCGCTCTGGCCAGCGGCTGTTCCGCCACCGTAAGATTTCTGGCCGCGGCTGGTGGACGGCAACTGCTGTTGAACCACAGGGAACTGCCGCGCCGTTCGAGGGCTTGCGATCGCGCGCCGGCATCGGTTTTCCTTGAGCGTTAGGCGAGGTGCCCGTGCCACGCCACCGTGCCGTTCGACCCCGGCGTCCCGCACCTTGCCTTTGCAGCAGTTCCCTGTGGTTCAATTCGTTTTTTCACCCGTCTCTCATCTCTCATCTCGGATCGCCTCACCTCCATGCCTCTGCGCCTCACTCACGACCGTCGCGCCTTTCTCGGCTACTTCTCCTCCCTCGGCCTCGGCTCGACGCTCCTTCCCGGCGTGCTCTGGGCAGCGATCGCTCGCGGCGCCGAGATCACCGCGCAGAGCATCGCTGCCGCCGAGGAGATCGCCGGGGTCCGGTTCACCGAGGCGCAGCGTGAGGCGATGGTGAAGGATCTCCAGCAGCAGCGGGAGCAGCTCGACCAGCTGCACGCGGTCCACCTCGACAACGCCACGCCCCCCGCGGTGCAGTTCAATCCCCTGCTTCCTGGAATGAAGCTCGATACGAAGCAGCGGCCGGTCGTGACGAGCATCGGCCGCGCCGGCGCGGTACCGGCGAGGATCGAGGAGCTGGCCTTCCGGCCGGTGACCGAGCTGGCGGCGATGATCCGCGCGAAGCGCGTCACCTCGCTCGCGCTGACGCAGATGTACCTCGATCGCCTGAAACGCTTCGATCCGGTGCTGCAGTGCGTCGTCACCCTCTGCGAGGATCGGGCGCTCGCCCAGGCAGGGCGGATGGACGCCGAGCTCGCGCGCGGGAAGTACCGCGGGCCCCTGCACGGCATCCCGTGGGGGGCGAAGGACCTGCTCGCGGTGAAGGGCTACCCGACGACATGGGGAACGCCGCCGTACAGGGACCAGCGGCTCGAGTACGACGCGACCGTCGTCCAGCGCCTCGACGCGGCGGGGGCGGTGCTCGTCGCCAAGCTGTCGTTGGGCGAGCTGGCGATGGGTGACGTCTGGTACGGCGGGACGACGAAGAACCCGTGGAAGGTCGACCAGGGCTCGAGCGGCTCGAGCGCCGGGCCGGCGTCGGCGACGTCGGCCGGGCTCGTCGGCTTCGCGATCGGGAGCGAGACGTTAGGCAGCATCTCCTCCCCGTCGACCCGGTGCGGCGTCACCGGCCTCCGCCCGACCTTCGGCCGCGTTCCGAAGAGCGGAGCGATGGCGCTGTCGTGGAGCATGGACAAGCTCGGGCCGATCTGCCGCAGCGTCGAGGACTGCGCGCTCGTCCTCGACGCGATTCGCGGCAGCGACGGCGAGGACCTCACCGTGCACGACGCGAGCTTCGCCTTCAACGCCCGGCAGCCGCTCTCGTCGATCCGCATCGGTTTCTTCGAGCACGAGTTCTCCCTTCCCGAGACCGGCGCCGACGGCAAGCCTCGGCATCCGACGAAGAAGTTCGACGACGCCGCGCTCGCCGTCTTCGACCGCCTCGGCGTGAAGCTGGTGCCGGTCGCGATCCCGGACGCACCCTACAACGCGGTGCGGATCCTCCTCGACGTCGAGGCCGGTGCGGCCTTCGACGAGCTCACTCGCAGCGGGCGCGACGCCGAGATGACCAGGCAGACCCCCGACGCATGGCCGACCTCGTTTCGCGAGGCGCGCTTCGTCCCCGGCGTCGACTACGTCAACGCGAACCGCGTCCGCACGACGATGATGCGGCAGTGGGCGAAGCTCTTCGAGACGGTGGACGTGATCGTCACCCCGACCGGCGGGGGCTGGCAGCTCGTCGCGACGAACCTCACCGGACATCCGGCGGTGATCGTCCCCAACGGTTTCCGCGAAAACGGGACGCCGGTCTCGCTGACCTTCCTCGGCAACCTCTACGGCGAAGCCGCGCTCTGCCGCGTGGCGATGGCGTATCAGCAGGCCACGGATTTTCACACGAAGCATCCCGCGCAGTTCGCCTGACGGTCGCGACAACGCACCCGCGCTCGCGCCGCCCGGCTGGTACGCGCGTTGCACTACCCTCGCGGCGCACGACGAGCGAAGGAAGAAGCACCTTGCAGGCGCGAGCGTGACGGGACGCCGTGACGACGCGAGCGGGTCGCAGGACGCAGGAGCGGTGGCAAGTGGAGTGGCAGCTGCAGGTGCAGGATCGATTGGCGACGAAGCCGAGCGAAAACAATGTGCGAGGCCCCGGGCGGTACACCCGGGGCCTTCGCATTTTTCCGCCGTCAGGCAGCGCGAGCCGTCAGTCGGCGAGCACCGCGCGCAGGGCCTCGGCGATGGTCTCGTGGCGGAAGCTGAAGCCGGCGCCGAGGAGGCGCGTCGGCACGACGCGCTGGCTGGCGAGGATCGTCGCCTCGCCCATCTCGCCGAACATCATCCGGATCGCCGTCTCCGGGACGGCAACGATCGTCGGCCGCCCGAGTGCATGGCCAAGCGCATGGGTGAACTCCGCGTTCGAGACCGGCACCGGCGCGACCAGGTTGACGGGCCCCTTCACCTGCCCGGCCCGGAGGAGGAACTCGACGGCGCGTGTCCAGTCGTCGAGCGTGATCCAGCTCATGACCTGCGTCCCGCTTCCGATGCGCCCACCAAGTCCAAGCTTGAATGGCGTGAGCATCTTCTCGAGCGCGCCGCCGTGGCGCCCGAGGACGAGCCCGGTACGCAGGTGCACGACGCGGACGTCGGCGCGATCGAGCTCGCTCGTCGCGTCCTCCCAGACGCGGACGACGTCGGCGAGAAAGCCGTGTCCCGGCGCAGAGGACTCGTCGAGCAGCTCGTTGCCGCGATCGCCATAGATCCCGATCGCCGACCCGCTGAGCAGGACGCGCGGCGGACTCTCCATCGACTGCATCGTGCGGGCAAGGAGCGCGGTGCTCTTCACCCGGCTCTCGCGAATCTCGCGCTTCACCTCGTCGGTCCAGCGCTGCGCGACGTTCTCCCCGGCGAGATTGATGACGGCGTCGATTCCGGCGAGCGCGTCGGCGGGAAGCTCGCCGCGCGCCGGGTCCCAGGCAATCGACTCCCCCGCGGCGGCGCTGCTGCGACGAGTGAGCGGGATGACGCGATGCCCGGCGGCGGCCAGCCGCTCGCTGAGCGCGCGACCGAGAAAGCCGGTCGAGCCGGTGAGGGCGATGCGCTTCGGTGCGGAGTCGTTCGACATCGGAGTGGGTGCGGGTTCGCCGCAGCTCAGGCGCAATAGTCAAACCGCGACGCGCGCCGCCGTCCCTCAGGCAGCGCGGTGGGGCTCCCCCCCCGCCCGGGTCCGCGCGGCAGCTGCTGCAATGATCAGTCGAGATCACCACCGTGGCTCCTTGAAAGGGCGCGGCAATTGTTGCCGACCGCTCGATAGAGGCGTCATTCGTGCGAATGCCGGACGGAAGCGTGGGCGATCGGCGTCTCCTGCTTTTGCCGGTCGAGTCACGAGCATGGCGACAATTCTCTATGTAGATGATGAGCCGGCAGTCGGGCTCATTCTCGAGGACACCCTCGAGCGGGCCGGCCACCGGGCCGTGGGCGCGCGGAACGTTCCGGAGGCGCTGCAGATCCTCGGACGCGACTCCGTCGACCTGATCATCTCCGACTATAGAATGCCGGGGATCACGGGGCTCGAGTTCCTCGACATGCTGCAGCGCGAGGGACATGACGTCCCGCTCATCATGCTCACCGGTTACGCGAGCATCGAGCACGCCGTCTCGGCGATCAAGGCCGGGGCGATCGATTACATCACGAAGCCGGTCCAGCCGGAGCAGCTCGAGCTCGCGGTCGAGCAGGCGCTCCAGGTCGTCCGGCTCAAGCTCGAGAACTCGCAGCTGCGGCGCGAGGTGATGGAGTTCCGGAACGAACGGCAGATCGTGGGCGACTCGCCGGCGATTCGGACGCTCATGCAGACCGTGGCGATGGCCGCCCCGACTCGGGCGACCGTGCTGCTCCAGGGCGAAAGCGGCACCGGCAAGGAGCTGTTCGCGCGGGCGATCCACGACCAGAGCGACCGTCACGGCGAGCCGTTCATCAAGTTGAACTGCGCCGCGCTTCCCGAAGGGCTGATCGAGAGCGCGCTGTTCGGTCACGAGCGCGGCGCCTTCACCGGGGCGGTGCGCCGCGTCGAGGGTGCGTTCGAGCGAGCGCACCGCGGGACACTGCTCCTCGACGAGGTCAGCGAGATGCGGCTCGACCTCCAGGCAAAGCTGCTGCGCGTGCTGCAGGAGCAGGAGTTCGAGCGCGTCGGCGGGACGACGGCGATTCGCGTCGACGTCCGGATCATCGCGACGACGAACCGGGATCTCGCAGCGGCGGTGGCGCGGGGGGAGTTCCGCCAGGACCTCTTCTACCGGCTGAGCGTGATGCCGATCGTGATCGCGCCGCTGCGCGACCGGCTCGAGGACATCCCCTCGCTCGCCTGGCGGTTCGCGATGCGGACCGCGGCCGAGGTGGGGAAGGAGATCCATGGGATCTCGACCGACGCGATCGCCCTCCTCCAGCGCCACAGCTGGCCGGGGAACGTCCGCGAGCTGCAGCACGCGATCGAGCGGGCGGTCATCCTCAGCACCGATCCGATGCTCCGGCCCGCGGTGTTCGACATCGCGGGCTCGCCTAACGCGCCGGTGGCGCCGATCGCCCGCCGCGATGCCGCCGGCCAGCCGTCGGCCGAGGGTGCGACGATGCACGTGCTGCACCTTCCCTCACTGGACGTCGGCGAGGCGGAGCGGGTGCTGATCCAGCGGGCACTGGCCGCCTCGGGACAGAACCGGACGCGCGCCGCGCAGCTGCTCGGGATCAGCGTGCGGACGCTGCGCAACAAGCTGAACGTGCGCCCCGAAACCGCCGATGCCGGCGCCGCGGGGGGCGATCTCGCCTGACACCGGCGGGCGGCCGACCGCCTGCCTAACGACGGGGACGCTCGTCCCCGTCGCGACCGCGATCCGGGACCGGCGGGCTCCGCGGCGATGACTTCGCGGGCCCGACCGGCGTGTCGCCGACCTTCCACGAGCCAAGGGGCGGGGTGAGGCGCTTCGTCACCACCTCGGCGCGGGCGCAGAGCGCCGCGACCTCGTCGTCGGACCAGCTCTGCCAGTCGGGCGGGTACGGGCAGAGGCGACGCTTCTCCTCGCCGTCCAATCGCTCGAACACGATCCAGCCGTCGGCGAGGTCGCGCATGTAGTCCTCGGCGCGAGTCTTGGGGTGGATCTGACCCGCGGTGACGTCCCAGGCCTTCCAGCGGTGCCCCCCCGGACCTTCGAACTCTCGCAGCGCCATGGCCCCCTCCAGGGATTGGGCCGCTACGAAAGGCAGGAAGAGGGCCACCGCGCGGCCGGAGCGTTAGGCCGGAATCGGCTCCAGCCGATCGGCAGCTTCTGCCCGCCCGCCCTCGGAACAATGTGCCGCTCGGCGCTTTCCGCCGTGCAAACATACGATTATCGAGCGCTGTTTATACGCTGTTAACAATATCGTAATACGGTGGTTGCGCGATCTATAGCATCTTGTTTCTCACACTCAAACATGTGGCACTGCACGTGCCTTTACCGGACCCGACAGTAACCCGCCCACCGCGGGGCTGAACTTTCACTGCTGACATCGGACCGGGTCCGGAAGGAGCATCCGTGGGCGCGAACTCGCTCTGGAACGCATTCGCCGAGGGCGACGCCGGGGCGCGCGACGCCCTGCTCGCCGAGCATATGGGGCTGGTCCACTTCGTCGCCCGGCAGCTGTCGCGGAAGCTTTCCTCCGAAGCCGACTTCGACGAGCTGCTGAGCGCGGGGACTCTCGGGCTGATCGGCGCGATGGAAAGCTTCGACCGCGCGCGCGGGCTTGCCTTCAGCACCTTCGCTGCGCCGCGGATTCGCGGGGCGATCCTCGACGAGCTCCGCCGCCAGGATCACGTCACGCGATCGGTCCGGCGAAAGGCGCGCGAGCTTGGCGCCGCGCGCGAGGAGCTCGCCCGCGCGCTCGGGAGGGCGCCCGCCGACCGCGAGCTCGCCATTCGCCTCAACATGGACATCCCCAAGGTCTGGCGTTGGGAGAGCGAGATCGAGGGCGCGGTGATGGTGTCGCTCGAGCGGAGCACGGGCAATGAGCACGACGGCTTCAGCGCCCCCGCGGAGATCCTGTTCGACGCGAGCCCGCCGATCGACGAGATCCTCGACGAGGAGGAGTGCGTCGCACTCCTCGCGGATGCGCTGATGGAGCTGGGCGAACAGGACCGGACGGTGCTGACGCTCAGCTATTACGAAGGGCTGAAGCTGCACGAGATCGCGGCGGTGCTCGGCGTCACCGAGTCGCGGGTATCGCAGATCCGGACGAAGGCGTTGGCCCGGCTGCGCGGGGCGATGGCGCCGCGGCTCGCCGCGGTCGCCTGACACGCGTCGACGCGCGGCCCGGCCTTCCCTTCAGGCGGTCGGGCGCGCGGCGAGCTGGGCGCGGCGTCCGGCCGCAAGCGTCGGGACGGGTAGTTCGATGCGCAGCTGCCCACCGTCGGTCGCGATGCCGACGCTCGACGGTCCGCCGACGCTGGCGATCGCCGCACGAAGCGCGGTCGCGGTCGGCGCGGTATTCTCCGGCGCGGCGGCGCCCGGCTTCACCGGCGCCGCTGACGGCTCCGTCGCGACGCGGATGGTGACGCGGTCGGCATCCCCGGCGTAGCTGACCGAGACGCGCCCCCCGGTCGCCTGTGCATGGCGCTTCGCGGCGTCGATGGCCAGCAGCAGCGCGTGCACGAGCTGCGGGCGGTTGGCGAACACCGGCATCGTCTCGCGGGCGTGGACCGCCGCGCATTCGACCTGGAGCAGCGCCGACTGGTAGGCGTGCAGGGCGATGACGTCGGGGACGAGGGGCTGCAGCTCGATCGCGCCCGGCTCGCCGCGCCCATCGTCAGGCAGCAGCCGCATCAGTCGCAGGAGGTCCTCGAGGCGGCGCGCTTCGTCGCCCAGCGCCTTCGACAGCCGCTCGGTCCAGACCTCCCCCGGGGGCGCGAGCCCGTTGATCCCGCCTAACGCGGCGACGCGGTTGCTGAGGGCATGGGCCATCCCGCGGAGGATCGCGTTGCGGAGGGCGTCGAAGCTGGTGATATCGGATGCGGGCTTCACATCTTCCTGACGCGCATCAGTAGCCAAGCGCCACACGGAGGGCGAGCGTACGCGGGATCGGCTGGACGATCGAGCGGAGGTTGGGGCGTCCCGGGGCAGGCATGTCGGTCTCGGGGTGCAGCCCCTTGCTCCGCGACCAGCGGGCGAGGTCGAATGCCGAGAGCGTGATGCGCAGCGTCGTCGCGCGCGTGAGCGCGGCCGCGCGCGAAGCGTTCCAGGTCAGCGAGAGCTCGCGGAGAGTGGTCGCATCGCCGGGGACGAGGAAGCCGGCGGCGCGCGCGGCCGACGCGGCGGCGACGGCGCGCCCCTGCTCGTCGATCGGCGCGGTCGGGTCGTTGAGCGCGGGACACACCAGTCGCCAGCATTGCTGCGCCGCTGCCGCGTCGAAGACGTCGAAGCCGCCGACGTGATCGACGACCGCGCTCACCGTGACCAATCGAGCCAGGTCGAGATCGCCGGCGAGCGTCGCGATGCTCGACGGGCGGGAGCGTCCGCGGGTGAACACGTCGAAGAAGCTGACCTCGTCGCGCTCGATCCGGCCGTTCCCATCGGCGTCGCTCCACGTCGCGGGCTGCGTCCGCCACGTTCCCCAGGACTGGCCGTCGGCGACGACGACGGAAACGCCGGGCCCCGTCGAGAGGTCGAGTGGGGCGATCGGTCCGCTGTCGAGTCGGTCCAGTCGAGTCGCTCCGTTCGCGTGAAGGCGGTCACGGACAGCCGCGATGCGGCGGGGCCGAATGCGGCGTCGAACCCGCCTTCGAGCTCCGTCGAGCGGTTGGCGGGGGTGCGCGGGAGCAGGCGCGGGCCGTAGCCATACCCGCCGTACGCGGTGCCCCCGGTGAGGACCCCGATGGTGTTGAGCGCCCAGTAGCTGTGGCTGCTCGTCCGGCCCCAGGCGCTCCGCAGCCGCAGCGAGCGGAGCATGCCTAACGGCGCGTCCGCCGGCACGAGCTCGTACATCGCGTCGGCGCGAGGATCGATGACCGCGGGGGGACGCCGCCCGCCGTTGAAGTCGGTGGTCGTCCGCAGCACGGCAGCGCCCAACGCAGCGCGCTCACCCCAGGCGAGGCGCTGCTCGAGCGACTGGCTGAGTCGATCGACGAAGAGCAGGGCAGCGGTCGTCGCGCGCGAGGATGAGCCGCCGAAGGGACCGCTCGGCGCGGCGACCATCAGCGTCCCGCTCTCCGACCGGCCGCGATCGGCCGCGAAGCGCACCGAGAGCATCGTGGTCGCCACGGCGCCGGCGACGGTCGTGGTATAGCGCCCCTCCTCGGCGGCATCGACCCGCCAGCTCCGCTCGGCAGCGGTGACCTCCGTCAGGAGCGGCATGTATCCCGGCGGCGACGAAGTGCGGAGCACTTCCAGGTCGCGGAGCATGTCGGTCGTGACGCTCGTCCGCAGCGAGAGGCTGGGACGCGGGTCGACGTCGACCGTGAGCGCACCGCCGAGATGGCCGATGCGCCGGTGGGGCGCTCCCTGCTCCAGCCAGGAAAGCGGATACCGGTAGCCGCCCGAGCTCGAGTCCTGCCCGCACGGCGTAGCGGGGCTGCAGTCGAGCGGACCGCCGCCGACGCCGAGTCCGATGACGGAGTAGGCATTCTGCGCCGGGAAGGTGATCCCGCGGCCGGTCGCGAATGACGAGAGCCCGACACGGACGATCGAAGCGACCGGCATCTGCAGGCGAAGCGAAGCGACCGTGTGGTCGGTCGCGTCGGTCTCCATCGTGCCCGACCCGCGCCCCACGCCTAACGATGCGGCGTAGCCGAGTGCCCCGAGGCCGCCGACCGCGCCAAGGCGGGCGCGCAGCTGCTGCGCCGTGCGGAACGGGCTGCGGTCGAGGAGCGGCGTGTAGCGGGTCGTCAGCGTCGCCGCGCAGAACCCGGCCGCTTCGAGGTAGTAGGGGCAGGCGAACCCGCTCGCGTTGACGCGGCTCAGGTTCCGCGCGTAATCGGCGTTCGCGTCGGCGCCGCTGGTCGTGACGCTCGCGCTGAACTGCGGACCTCCCTGCCCGGGCGCGCGGGTCGTGATCACGATGGCTCCACGCCGCCCATCGGCGCCGTAGCTCGCCGCAGCGGCCGGACCGGGAAGGATCTCGACGCGCGCGATGTCCTCGACCATGACGTCGTCGAGGATCGACGGCTCGCGCCGATCGAGGGTGTCGAGGTTGACCCGCGTCATCACCTGCCGGATCCCGTCGACGACGACGAGCGGGTCGCCGCCGAGGATCGCCGACGCGTCGCGGAGGGAAACGAAGGCGCTCGCACCGAGCGCGCCCGACGACCGCTGGACGGATGCCGCCGGCGCGTAGGCGCGCAGCAGCTCGCTGACCGTGCGGGGCGCAGTGTCGAGCGAGTCGGGGACGATCACGATCACCGCGGCACCGGCGGGCGCTGCGACGTTCGGTGACTGGGCCGTCAGCGTGGCGAGGGGCGCCGCACCGAGCAACGCGCCGAGGATCGCGCTCGCGAACGGGAGGGGGGTGTCCTTCGGCATGGTCGGGGGACTCGAAATGCCTGACGAGCGGCGCACGACGCCGCCGGGCGAAGGTATCCCGCTTCTTGCAAGGCCGTCAATGAACCCGCGCCGGGGGGCGAGGGTATCAGGACGGGAAGCGGAACAACGCATCATCTCCATCGGTCGAGCCCATGAAGCACTCGCGTCTCCTCACCGTCAGGCAGTCAGGGCGCTGGTCGCTGCTCCTCGCGGCGATCGCGCTCGCCGCCGGCTGCGCGCGGCACGACGCCCCAGCGGTCGACAGCGCGCTCGCGCGCGACCTGTCGATGGCGGGGCGGACGGTGCCCGAGTTCACTCCCGCCGACACCGCCCTCAACCCTGACGCGAGGGTTCGCGTCGCTCCGAAGGCGCCGGCGGTGAGGACGAGCACCCCGAAGCCGGTCGCCCGGCCGCGGCCGGCGACCCCGACGCGCGTGGCGAACACGCCGCGTCCGGAAGCGCCGTCGCCCACCGTCCACAGCTCGGCTCCGGCTCCGGCCCCGGCCCCGGCCCCGGCCCCGGCGGCCGACGAGTCGCCAGCGGCTGCGGGGACTACGGGACACGGCCTGGCCGGGACCGCGATGGCGATGAACACCGCATCGGCGGTGTGCACGAGCAACCGCGTCGGCGACAAGCTGGTCGCGCACGTCAGCCAGACGAGCGGTCCGGGGGCGGGGACGATCCCGGCCGGATCCACGGTCGTGCTCGAGGTGGCCGACATGCAGATCGACAACGCGCACCCCGAGCAGTCGCGGATCGTCTTCCGCATCCGGGCGATCTCGGCGAACGGGGTCGATTATCCGGGAAACGGGACGACGGTAGTCGCCGACGGTGGGCTGAAGAAGATCAACACCACCCCGGCGTCGAGCGACGCGAAGAAGGCGGCGGCCGGGGCGATCGCGGGGGCGATCCTCGGCCAGGTCATCGGGCACGACACGAAGGGGACGGTGATCGGCGCGGCGGCGGGCGGGGTGGCCGGCGCGGTGGCCGGGCGGGCGACGCGGCACTACGAGGGATGCCTGCCAGCTGGAACCGCGCTGCGCGTGACGCTGAACGCGGCGTAGGGGGGGGTAAGGGGTCAGGGGTCAGGGGTCAGGGATCAGCGTTGCGGAGTGCGGCACTGGCGGACGCGGCACGCTCGTCGCCTAGTTGAGGGGCGATGAGCGAGAAGAAGAAGGGGGGCCAGGGGCCGGGCGTGAGGAAGGGTGGCACGGCGAAAGGCGGAACGGCGAAGGGCGCAGTGGCCAAGGCGGGAAGGGCGAAGGGCGCGAAGGCGGCGCTCGCCGCGTTCCATCCGCTCGTGCGCGACTGGTTCACGTCAACGTTAGGCGCGCCGAGCGATCCGCAGCGGGCGGGGTGGCCGGCGATCGGGCGCGGCGAGCACACGCTCATCCTCGCGCCGACGGGGACGGGCAAGACGCTGGCCGCGTTCCTCCGGGAGCTGAACGAGCTGATCGTCCGCGGCAGCGACGCGCCGCTCGCCAACGGCGTCCACGTCCTCTACGTCTCGCCGCTCAAGGCGTTAGGCAACGACGTCCAGCGCAACCTCGAGGCGCCGCTGGCCGAGCTGCAGCGGCGGTTCGTGAGCGCCGACGTTCCCTTCCCCGAGATCCGCGTCGGCGTGCGCACCGGAGACACGCCACCCCGCGAGCGGGCGCGGATGCTTCGCAAGTCGCCGCATATCCTGATCACGACGCCGGAGTCGCTGCACATCCTGCTCACCAGCACGAAGGGGCGCGGGATGTTCGCGTCGCTGCGGGTGGTTATCATCGACGAGATCCACGCGCTCGCCGGGGGGAAGCGCGGCTCCCATCTCGCGCTCACCCTCGAGCGGCTCGAGACGCTGCTCGGCCGGTCGCCGCAGCGGATCGGGCTCTCGGCGACGCAGCGGCCGCTCGACGAGATCGCCCGCTTCCTCGGCGGGTGCGAAGCGCGGCCGATCGACGGGGATGCGGCTCCGGTGTTCCGTCCGGTCACCGTCGTCGACTGCGGGCTGGTGAAGTCGATCGAGACGTCGGTGCGGTCGCCGGTGCCCGACCTCGGCAACGTCGGCGGGACGATCTGGACCTCGGTCGCCCCGCTCGTGCTCGACCGGATCCGCCAGGCGCGGACGACGCTGGTCTTCGTCAACAACCGCGCGCAGGCGGAGCGGATGGCGGGGCGCGTGAATGCGCTGGCCGAGGAGGAGCTGGCGCAGCCGTACCACGGCTCGCTGTCGCGCGAGCGGCGGCTGATGCTCGAGCAGCGATTGAAGGCGGGGGAGCTGCGGGCGCTGATGACGACCAGCTCCCTCGAGCTCGGGATCGACATCGGCTCGGTGGAGCTGGTGATCCAGCTGCAGTCGCCGAAGCGCGTCGCCGCCGGGTTGCAGCGGGTCGGGCGTGCCGGCCACACGTTAGGCGCGGTCAGCCGCGGGCTGTTCGTGCCGACCTTCCGCGACGACGCGCTGGAGATCCTGGCGATCTCCGACGCGATGCGCGACGGCGACGTCGAGCCGACCAAGGTGGTGCAGAACCCGCTCGACGTGCTGAGCCAGGTGATCGTCGCGGCGGCGAGCGTGGACGACTGGACGGCCGACGACCTGTTCGCGATGGTGCGGCGGAGCTATCCGTACCACCGCCTGCCGCGGGCCGCGTTCGACGAGACGCTGGCGATGCTCGCCGGGAAGTATCCGGCCGACGTCGCCGCCTCGCTCGATGCGAAGCTGGTGTGGGACAAGCTGACGGGACTGGTCGCGGCGGGGCGCGGGAGCCGGATGGCGGCGGTGATCTCCGGCGGGACGATCCCCGATCGCGGGCTCTACGCAGTGACGCTCCCCGACCGGACACGGTTGGGCGAGCTGGACGAGGAGTTCGTGCACGAGACACGGATCGGCGACGTCTTCCAGCTCGGGTCGAGCACGTGGCGCGTCGGGTCGATCGAGCACGACAGGGTGATCGTGACGCCGGCACCGGGGTCGCCGGCGCGGATGCCCTTCTGGCACGGGGAGTACGGCGCACGCTCGGCGCACCTGACCGAGCGCGTCGGCGCGCTGCGGCGGGCGCTCGACGAGACGCGCGACCGGGCGGGGATCGACGCGCTGATGGCGCGCTACGACGCGGACGAGGCGACGATCCGCTCGATGGTGGAGTACGTGCACCAGCAGAAGGCGGCAACGGGACTCGTGCCCGACGAGCGCACGCTGCTCATCGAGCAGTTCCGCGACGACACCGGCGCCGTGCGCATCGTGCTGCACGCGCCGTTCGGCGGGCGGGTGAACGCGCCATGGGGGATGGCGCTCGCGCAGCGGGCGCGCGAGATGCTCGGCCGCCTGTCGCGATCGCCCGATGCGGACGAAGGCATCGACGTCCAGGTTCAGACGACCGACGACGGGATCATGCTGCGGCTCCCCGATCTCAAGGAGCCGGCGCCGGTGGCGGCGCTTCTGGGGCTGACGCCGGCGGAGGCGGAGCGGCGCGTGCTCGAGGAGGTCGGGACGACGTCGCTGTTCGGCGCGCGCTTCCGGATGAACGCAGCGCGGGCGCTGCTGCTCGCGCGCGGCAACCCGCGGCGGCGGATGCCGCTCTGGCTGCAGCGGCTCAAGTCGCTCGACCTGCTCGAGGCGGTGCGCACGTTCCCGTCGTTCCCGATCCTCGTCGAGACGTATCGCGACGTGCTCCAGGACGCGTTCGACATGCCCGCGCTCCATCAAGTCCTGCAGGAGATCCACGACGGGCACATCGCGATCCGGAGCGTCGAGACCGAGATCCCGTCGCCGTTCGCGGCGAGCCTGCAGTTCGGGTTCGTGATGGACTGGATGTACGGCGACGACACCCCGCGCGCCGAGCAGCGGGCGGCGATGCTCTCGCTCGACCGCGCGCTGCTGCAGGGGATCAGCGGGGAGAACGTTCCCGAGGACTCGACGCTGGCGGCGGTGGAGGAGGTGCTCGCGGCGCGGCGGGGGACGGCGCCGGGGCGGCGGGCGCGGACCGCCGACGAGCTGGCGATCCTGATCGACCGTGCCGGGGACCTGACGCGCGCGGAGGTGGAGGCGCGGATCGCGACGGCGGAGGAGGGGGTCCGCGGCGCACCGTTAGGCGAGCTGCTCGCCGCCGGGCGGGTGATCGGCATCCCGATCCCGACGAGCGGCGACACGGCGAGCGGTGGAACGGAATGGCGGCTGATCCTGACCGAGACCTATCCGCGCTATCTCGCCGCCTTCGGCGAGGAGGCGATGGCGACGGTGCGTTGCGGAGCGGAGCTCGGCGAGCGTCGCGCGGCGGACTCGGTGCCGGCGATGCTGCGGCACGCGTCGCTGACGCGGAGCGCGGCGCGGCGCGAGGTGCTCTGGCGCTACCTGACGCTGGCCGGCCCGGTCTCGGTCGCCGACATTCGCGCCCGCTACGCGTTAGGCGAGCGGCGTCTGGGCACGAGGCTCGAGGAATGGGAGCGCTCGAAGCGGCTCCTGCGCGTCAGCTCCGCCGGCGGCGAGCCGCGGTGGGTGACGCGGCCGGTGCTCGAGCAGGCGCGGCGCCGCGAGCTGGCGGCGGCACGGCGCGCCGTGGAAGCCGTCGAGCTCCCGGTGCTCGCGGCGTTCCTCCAGCGCTGGCAGCACGTCGACGAGCGCGACCGGCTGCGCGGACCGGCGGGGGCCGCCGGGGCGGTGCGCCAGCTGTACGGCCTCGCCCGTCCCGCCGACGGATGGTGGCGGGACTATCTCCCGGCGCGGGTCGAGGGGTTCAGCGACGACGACCTCGCGCGGCTCGGGCTCACCGGCGAGCTGGTCTGGGCGGGAACCGGAACGCTCGATGAGAAGGCGGGGGTGCGGACGCTGAGCGGGATCCGCTTCTTCGGTCGCGGCACCGGGCAGCTCTGGCTCGGCGGGGACGCCGATCCACCGTTAGGCGAGATCGCGCGCGCGGTCCGCGACGCACTGGCGAAGCATGGCGCGAGCTTCTTCGACGACATCGTCGCGGCGACCGGGCTGCGCCCGCGGCAGGTGCGCGACGGGCTGCGCGAGCTGGTGGCGGCAGCGCTGGTGACGAGCGACGCACCCGACGCGGCGCGCGACGTCGCACGCTGGCGCACGATGCCGACCGCGCCCGGGCGCGGCGTCGCGCCCGACCCGACGCGCTGGCTCCCCGAGGGATTCACCGCCTCGCGGCCGGTTGTCCAGCGGCGGGCGAACCTGCGACGGCTCCCGAAGTGGCGGCGCCCCGACCTTCCCGGCGCCCGCGACGAGAACGCGGTCTGGCAGGGACGATGGACGCTGCTGCGCACTCCCGGCGTGCTCGGCGCGCCGCTCCCGGAAGACGAGCGCGCCGAGCGCGTGGCGCGGCAATGGCTCGAGCGGTACGGGATCGTGTCGCGCGACTGGTGGCGGCGCGAGAAGCCGGCCGTGGCGTGGCGGTCGGTCTACTACGAGCTGCGGAAGCTCGAGCTGCGCGGCGAGGTGCGACGCGGGTATTTCGTGCGCGGCCTCGCCGGCGCCCAGTTCGCGCTCCCGGAAGCGGTCGAGATGCTGCGCGCGGCCGCAACGGATCCGGGGGCACCGATCGTCGTGATCCGGGCGAGCGATCCCGCGAATCCGTATTCCCTGGCGGCTGACACTCGGCGGCCGATGCACGAGCGTCCGCGGGGGCGGGACGCACTGCTGGTGATGCGCGGCGGTCGGGTCCTGCTGGCGAGCGAGGCGCGGGGGAAGCGGATCTCGGTCGCGCCCGAGATCTCCGACAACGAGCTCAGTGCGGCTGGGCGGGCACTGGTGCGGGCGCTGCAGGGCGCGAGCCCGGCCACACGCGACCTGATCGTCGAGACGATCGACGGCCGGCCGGCGGTGACGAGCCCGCGCGGACCGGCGTTCGCGGCCGCCGGCTTTCGCGCGACGCCGGCTGGCCTCCGATACTATGCATCGCTCGGCTAGCGACCCATATTGCTGACCTATGGCATCCCCCCGCGGGCAGCACCGATGACGTCACCGGCAGGTGGGTCGCACGATCGCCTCGTCGTGATCACCGGAGTCGGCCGGGCGGGGCAGGCAGGTGAGGCGATCGCCGCCGCGTTCGCCCGCGACGGCGCCGAGCTGGCGCTGCTCGACCGCGACGCCGGCGTGGTCGATCGGGCGAACGAGCTCGCGGCTGGGGGCGCACGTGTCCGCGGCATCGTCGCCGACCTGACCGACCCGGCGGACGCCGCGCGCGCCGCCCGCGAGGCGTTAGGCAGCG
>DASZNJ010000375.1:0-8665 GCA_035551575.1 Gemmatimonadaceae bacterium | reverse complement strand
GCGGTGCTGCGGGGCGCCGTCAGGCGTTAGGCAGGCGGGGGCCAGGTGCCAGGTGTCAGGTGCCAGGTGCCAGGTGCCAGGTGTCAGGTGTCAGGTGCCAGGTGTCAGGTGCCAGGTGTCAGGTGTCAGGTGTCAGGCACGGCGTTACGGCAAGCTGCGGTGCGACGAACTGCGGGACTGCAAATGGCGGGAAGGACGGCCGGGAGCGTAGTTCCTGGCACCTGGCAACCGGCCCCCTCCCTACCCGATCGCCGCCGCGATGCTCGAGCGCTTGCCGACGAAGAAGCGGCCGAAGGTCGCGTAGACGGCGCTGACTTCGTCGAAGCGCATCTCGGTGACGATCCGCTTGAAGTCGAGCGGATCCTTCGCGACGAGCGTCACCCCCCACTCCCAGTCGTCGAGGCCGATCGCGCCGCTGATCGTCTGCTGGATGCGACCCGCGTAGCGACGGCCGGTGAGTCCGTGGGCGTACATCAGGCGGCTGCGTTCCTCGAGGGTGAGCTGGTACCAGTTCGCGCCGGGGTCGCGCCGCTTCGACATCGGGTAGAAGCACACGTACGGCATGTCCGGCGGAAGGGGCGGATAGAGCCGGCGCTGGACGTGCGCCGACGAGCGCTCGGCGGCGGCGCGCTCGGCGAGCGCCGCGCGATAGGGATCATCGCCAACGCTTCCCCCGCGCCCCGCCGCCTCCTTCGCCAGCTGCGCCGTGATGTGATAGAGGCCCGCCTCGGTGACGGAGAGGAAGCCGTACTCCCGGCGCAGCAGGTCGAAAAGCGGGGCGGCGGCGAGGGCGCGCTCCGCCTCGGCGATCGCGTCGATCGTCGGGCGGGCGTGGATCACCATCAGCTGCCCGGCGGAGCCGGCGAGGGTGAACGCCGCGCTCCATCCGCCGTCCGGCGAACCCGGCGCGATCGACTCGAGCGTCGCGTCCGCGTCGGCGAGCAGCTTCACCTTTCGGTCCGGGCCGAGGGCGCGCAGCGCGGCCCGGTCGGCGGAGAGGACATGGTGCGAGAGGTACCAGCCCTCGAGGGTTTCCGGCGGATGGGCGATCGTCGTCATGCGTCGAATCTAACGCCGCCTGACCTTGCTCGCGCCGACGACGTTCGCGATCTTCGGGGGAATGGCGAGTTCCGTTTCACCGCCCGCGAGTGGAGCACGCTCGGTGACCACCGCGAGCCGTCCCCGCCTGGTGCGGCTCGGGCTCAGGGCGCAGCTGATGCTGCTCGCCCTGGTGGCGATGGTCCCCTTCATCATCCTCGTGCTGGCGAACGTGCGCGAGCTCGCGCGTCAGGAGCGCGAGGCGGTGCGGGCACACACGGCATCGCTGGCCGCCGCCGCGAGCGAGCGCGCGGGGGATCACGTGCGCCAGGTCGACGCGGTCCTCCTCGTCGTCAGCCGGGTGATCTCGCCGCGCGCCGCGGACGCGACGCGCAACGACAGCATCCTGCGGGCGATCAAGCGTGCGCTGCCCCAGCACTACAACGACCTCGCCGTCTGGGCGCCTAACGGCGCGAACATCGGCAGCTCGCGCGACTCCTCCGACCGCGCGCGAAGCAACGTCGCCGACCGGAAGTACTTCCGCGACGCGACCCGTTCCCGCACCTCGGCGTTCGGCGAGCCGGCCATCTCGCGCTCGACCGGCCAGTGGACCGTCGGGATCGCGCGCCCGATCCTCGACGCGCAGGGCGGCGTGGGCGCGGTCGTTTCGGCGACCACCCGGCTCGAGGCGCTGAGCGCGCTGCTCACCCCGGCCTCGCTCCCCCCCGGGTCGGTGGTGACCCTGCTCGACGAGGAGGGGCGGGTGCTCGCCCGCTCGCGCGATGCGGCGCGCTGGGTCGGGATGGACGTGAGCAGCTCGTCGCTCTTCGCGCAGGCGCGCCGCCGCGAGTCGGGGAGCATCGAGGCCCCGGGGATCGATGGGGTGCTCCGGCTCACCGGCTTCGTGCACGTCCGGGACCTGCCGTGGATCGTCTCGGTCGGAGTCCCGCTCGACGCGGCGATGGTGCCCGTGAGGCGCACCCTCCAGCGGAGCCTCGCGCTCGGGGCGCTGGCGCTGCTCGCCGCGCTCCTCCTCGCGGCGTGGCTGGGGGGGCGCACGGCGCGGCCCCTCGCGACCCTCGCCGGCGACGCCGCGGCGTTCGGCGCGGGGCAGCTGTCGCACCGGACCGCCGTCAGCGGCGACGACGAGATCGGAGCGTTAGGCGCCGCCTTCAACGAGATGGCGCGGGTGCTCGAGCAGCGCACCGCCGCCGTCCTGACCACCCAGGCGCGCGCCCGGCGCCTGATCGACTCCAACCTCATCGGCATCCTCGTCAGCGACGCGGAGGGAGCGGTGATCGAGGCCAACGACGTCTTCCTCGGGATCGTCGGCTACACCCGCCACGACATCGAGGAGGGCCGCGTCACTCGCGACTCGCTCACCCCGCCCGAGCACCGGCCCCTCGACGCCTGGGCGCAGCTGCAGCTCGACCAGACGGGGCACGCGCCCCCCTGGGAACAGGAATTCGTCCGGCGCGATGGCCGGCGCGTCCGCGTGCTCGTCGGGATCGCCCCGCTCCCGGGAACCGACCACCAGCACGCCAGCTTCGTCCTCGACCTCACCGAGCGCATCGCGACCGAGGAGGCGTTGCGCGAGACCCACGACACCCTGCACGCGCTCATCGCGGCCGCACCCGTCGCCGTCTTCTCCACCGATGCGAGCGGCCGCGTCCAGACCTGGAATCCCCAGGCCGCCCGCCTGTTCGGCCGTGAGGCAGCCGAGGTGCTCGGGCGTCCCTTCCCCATCGACGCCGGGGACGATGGGCTGCTCCAGTCGCTCGACCGCGCCCTCACCGGCGAGCCGGTCGCCGACATCGAAGCGCGAACCGCGGCGAGCGACGGCGCGATCCGCGACGTGAGCATCGCCGCCGCTCCGCTGCGCGACAGCCAGGGCGCGGTGCGCGGCGCGGTCGCCTTCGTCACCGACATCGCGCACCGGAAGGTCGCCGCGCGTGCGCTCGAGGAGCGCGACGAGCAGTATCGCATCGTGACCGACGGGATCCCGCTCATGATCGCCTACGTCGACCGCGAGCAGCGCTACCGCTTCGTCAACGAGGCGTTCGCCCGCTCTGCCGGCCGCGCGCGCGACTCGCTGCTCGGCGCGCACGTGCGCGACGTCGCTGGCGCGGAACCCTACGGCCAGATCGCGCCGCAGCTTCGCTCGGCCCTCGACGGGACTGCCACCCACTTCGAGATGGCAGTCGCGCACGAGACCGGGACCCGCCGGCTCGAGGTCAGCTTCATCCCGCATCGCGCCGGCGACGGGGTGGTGGACGGTTTCTTCTCGATCGCCGCCGACGTCACGGCCCGCCACAGGCTCGAGGAGCAGCAGCGCCATGGTGAGACGATGGAGGCGATGTCGCAGTTCGCCGCCGGCCTCGCCCACGACTTCGAGGATGCGCTGGCCGCGATGAAGGGAGCCGTCGCCACGCTGCGGAGCTCGCTCGCACCGGGCAACGGCCAGGCGGCGGCGCTGTCGGGGATCGAGCGAGCCGCGGAGCGCGGGGCGGCGCTCGTGAAGCAGCTCCTCAGCTTCAGCGGGCGGCAGACCGTCCAACCCGTGGTGATCGCGATCAACGACGTCGTGCGTCGCGCCGAGCCGGCGCTGAGGAGCACCTTCGGCGCGGGGATCGCCTGCGACGCATCGCTCGCCGCCGATGCCGGCGACGTCTACGTCGACCCGGCGCAGATCGAGCAGCTGCTCGGCACCCTCGCGGCGTTCACGGCGGCGACGATGCCTAACGGCGGCCGGGTCGTTCTCGCCACGTCACGGCAGGACGTCGACGGGTTCGCCGAGCCCCGGCATCCCGGGCTCGAGCCGGGCACCTACACCGTCCTCACCATCAGCGACACCGAAGCGGGGCTGAACGCGGAAGCTCGTGCCCTCGCCTTCACCCCCCTGTTCGGCTCGCGCGGCGGCCTCGGACTCGCCGGCGTCTACGGGCTGGTGCGGCAGCTCGGTGGACACGTCCATATCGAGTCCGCGCCCGGCGCGGGGACCACGATCGAGATCTGGTTCCCGCGCGTCCCCGCCGCGTCGGAAGCGGTCCTCCCGCCGGCGGCAGCGGAATGCGTGGCCGAGCCGAAGCGCGGGCCGCGCGCCTGACGCGAGCGGCGCGGCCGTCCCTCAGTACAGCAGATACGGCCGGCGCGCCTCGGCGAATGCGGCCGATTCCGCCTGCCAGCGGAGGAGGAGCGCGGGCAGTGCGTGGCTCTCGATCGCCTTTCGCAGCTGGTCGGTGCCGGCAAGGCGATCGATCGATTCCCTCCACGCGAACTCGGTCGGGTGGAGGGTGCGCACCGCATCGATCAGCAGCAGGGCGGTCATCACCGGACGGTAGCTCGCGCGGTCGGTGACGACGATGCGCACGCCCTCGAGCGGAACGCCCGGATACTTTGCCGTCCCCGCGCGCGGGGTGTAGTGCGCGGCCTCGAAGCGGACGCCGGGAAGGGCGAGCGCGTTCATCACCCTCGCGACGCTGTCCGCGTTCAGCCACGGCGCGCCGACCTGCTCGAAGGGAAACTCGGTCCCCCGACCCTCGGACAGGTTCGTGCCCTCTATGTAGACGGTGCCGGGGTAGCTGATGATCGCCTCCATTCGCGGGAGGTTCGGCGACGGCGCGACGAACGGCAGCCCCGTTTCGTCGAGCCACATGTCGCGGCGCCAGCCGCCGACGCGGATGACGGTGAGGTTCGTGCCGAAGCCGAAGGTCCCGTTGAAGTAGCGCGCCAGCTCGCCGACGGTCAGGCCGTAGCGTGACGGGATCGGGTAGGGCCCGACAAAGGAGCGGAACGCGGTGTCGAGGATCCCGCCTTCGATGATGTTGCCGGTGACAGGATCGGGCCGATCGAGGACGACGAACGGGATTCCCTTCTCTGCCGCGGCCTGCATGCACCTCGCGAGCGTCGTCGTGTAGGTATACTGCCTCACGCCGACGTCCTGGATGTCGTAAACGAGCGCGTCCACGCTGTCGAGCATGGCGGGGGTCGGCCTGGTCGTCGCACCGTAGAGCGAGTATACGGGAAGACCGCTGCGCTCGTCGCGCCCCGACGCGATCTGCGCACCATCCTGCGCGGTGCCGCGGATGCCATGTTCCGGTGAGAAGAGCGCGACGAGCCGGTAGTCGCGCGCCTGCGTCATGATGTCGATCGTGCTGCGGCGGGTGCGGTCGATCCCGGACTGGTTGGTGATCAGGCCGACGCGCTTGCCGCGCAGGGCCGGTGGCGTGCTCGCGGCGAGCGCCTCGACCCCCGGAATGACGGCTGGAGCGAGCCCGCGCGGCGCCTGGGCGCAGGCGTTGGCGGCGAGTAGCAGGAGGGCTGCGGCGACAATGCGCATGGCGGGTTCAGGGTAGGGGACGCGAACAAGATGTGCCCTGCGCCGCCGCACTGCCAGCGTGAACCGCGGTGACCGCGCCGCCCGTGGCGCTTGCGCGGCGCGCTGCGTGCAATGCAGACTCCCCGCGATGAACTCCCCGGCCCCTCTGCCCCCGCCGAACGAAGCCGAGCGGCAGCTCCGCCTGGCGAGGATGAAACGGCTCGCGACGGGGATGCTCGTCCTCTCGAGCGTGATCTTCGTCGCCGCACGCGCGTTCGAGCGGGAGCACGCGTGGCTCGGGTTCGTGCGCGCCGCGGCCGAAGCGGCGATGATCGGCGGGCTCGCCGACTGGTTCGCGGTGACGGCGCTCTTCCGCCACCCACTCGGCATCCCGATCCCGCACACGGCGATCATTCCGGAGAAGAAGGACCAGGTCGGGCGCACCCTCGGCGGGTTCATCCAGAAGAACTTTCTCGCGCGCGAGGTCATCGCTTCGCGCCTGCACGCGCTGCGGATCGCCGAGCGCCTCGCACTCTGGCTGCGAGAGCCGGAAAACGCGCGCACGATCGCCCGGCAGGCAGCCAATGCGATCGCACGCGCGCTTCCCCTCCTCGATGACGATGACGTGCAGCGCATGATCGACCGCACCGTCGCGTCGAGGATTCGCAACACCGAGGTCGCGCCGCTGCTCGGCAAGCTGCTCTCGCTCGTGACGGCGGGTGACCGTCACCAGGAGCTCCTCGACGAGGCGATCCGCCTCGCGGCGCGCGGCGTCACCGAGAACCACGACCTCATTCGCGACCGCATCGCCGCCGAGAGCCCGTGGTGGATCCCGACGCGCGTCGACGACAAGATCCACGAGAAGGTGGTCGGGTCGATCGAGCGCACGCTTCACGAGATCCGTGACGACGACGGCCACCCGCTGCGCATCCGCTTCGATCACGCGCTGCACCAGTTCATCGACCGGCTGCAATACGATCCGGCGGTGATCGCGCGCGCGGAGCAGATCAAGAACGACACCCTCAACGACGACGCGGTCCGTCGCTTTTCGCTGTCGCTGTGGAGCGACGCCAGGGAGGCGCTGCTGCGCTACGCGGAGAAGACCGCGGCGCCGGGAGAACCGGGAAATCCGGGCGCTCTCGAGCGGGGACTGACGTCGATCGGCGACGCGCTGCTGGCCGACCCGCACCTCCTCGCCCGCGCCGACAAGGCGATCGTCGACGCCGCGCTGCTCGTCATCGACAAGCATCAGGACGAGGTGGGGGCGCTCATCTCGAGCACCGTGGCGGCGTGGGACCCGGAGGTGACGTCGAAGCGCATCGAGCTGGCGATCGGGCGCGACCTGCAGTTCATCCGGATCAACGGCACCGTCGTCGGCGGGCTGGTGGGACTCGCGCTCTACACCGTCAGCTGGGTGATGCGATGACGGCGAGTCGTGACCCGTGGGACGCGAGGGTGCAGGAGCGTGATCGGTGAACCCGGCGTCATGAGCTCGGCTCGATGAAGCGTGCGTAGAGCTCGTCGAGCGCCGCGTTCGGGTCCTCGGTCATGCCGGAATGGACCGGGGAGCTCTGGATGACATCCGAGCGCGGGGCGGTCAGCCAGTGGAAGCGCTCCGAGGGTGGGGCGAGGGCGACCGGGCCGGCGATGGCGTTGCCTTCGCAGACGAGCTGGCAGGCGCGGAGGTAGCGAACGAGCAGGTCGAGATCCACGCCGGGAACGCGCGCGCGCAGCTGCGCTTCGTCGGCGAGAACGCGCATGCCGAGAAAGTCCGCCGTACGGGCATGCACCATCACGCCGACGGGGACGAAGGTGCCAAGGTAGACGTGGGGCACCACGCGCAGGACGGCGTAGTCGTACGAGATCCAGCGGCCATTGGCGCCGGGCACGATGCGGCCGCTCATCTGCGTGCCTGGACCCTGCGTTTCGGCTCGGCGCGCGCGGCATCGCGCGCGGCGATCGCCGCCGAGACGAACGCATTCGACGCGGCCAGCCGGGCGGCGAGGTACTCGCGATAGCGCGCGCGCGCCTCCTCCGCGGTCGTGAACTCGCCGCCGCTCACCGGGTCGGTGAGGAGGGCGTCAGGCACCTTCGCGAGGGCATCGTCGATCACCTCCGTCGTGAGGCGGCGGCGCATGTCGGCGTCGACCGCGGCGAGGTCGCCACTGTGCTCGAGGAGGACGTGCGACCTGATGAGCGGGAACGGCGTCGCCGTGCGCGCGGCGTCGACCGAGGGCCAGTCGTGATGCGCGTAGAGCGCGGCGCCATGGTCGATGAGCCAGGCAGCGCGCTGCCAGACGAGCAGGTTCGGGTTGCGATGCGTGCGGTCGGGGTTCGTGACGAACGCGTCGAACCAGACGAGGCGCGTCGCCAGGTCGGGCGAGATGTACTCGCCGGCCGCCGAGGCGTCGAAGTTGAAGGCACCGTCGAGATAGCGGAGCCCGACATTCACGCCGTGGCTCTTGCCGAGGATCTCCTGGATCTCCGGATCGGGCTCGCTGCGCCCGAACGCGGGGAGGATCTCGACGATCGCCAGCTCCGGCGCCGGGAGTCCCACCGCGCTGGCCAGGAGCCCGGCGACCAGCTCGGCGATGAGCACCTTCGGCCCCTGCCCCGCGCCGCGGAACTTGACGACGAACAACCCGCCGCCGTCGGTGTCGACGACGGCGGGAAGCGATCCCCCCTCGCGAAGTGGCTGCAGGTATCTCGTCGCGGTGAAGCGCGGAAGCTCGGCGTTGCTCACGCGCGAAATCTGGAGGGCGCGCCGCGATCGGCAAGGCGCGACGGCATCCGCCGCCTCACACCCCCTTCAGCGCATCGGTGAGCTGCGTCAGCGACTTCTTCGCGTCGCCGAAGAGCATCTGCGTGTTCGGCGCGTAGAAGAGCTCATTGTCGATCCCAGCGAACCCCGGGTTCATGCTCCGCTTCAACACGATGACGTTCTTCGCATGGTCGGCATCGAGGATCGGCATCCCGTAGATCGGGCTCCCGCGATCGCTGCGCGCGGCGGGGTTCACCACGTCGTTCGCACCGACGACGAGGGCGATGTCGGTGTGGTCGAACTCGGGATTCACCTGGTCCATGTCGAGCAGCTGGTCGTATGGGATGTCCGCTTCGGCGAGGAGCACGTTCATGTGACCGGGCATGCGGCCGGCGACGGGGTGGATCGCGTACTTCACGTCGACGCCGCGGCGCTCGAGCTCAGTGCTTAGCTCCTTCACCTGTCGCTGCGCTTCGGCGACGGCGAGGCCATACCCGGGAATGAGGATGACCCGGTTGGCGAACGCCATCGCGACCGCCGCATCTTCG
>DASZNJ010000374.1:0-4165 GCA_035551575.1 Gemmatimonadaceae bacterium | reverse complement strand
CTGCGCCGCCGTGCTCCCGCCGATCACGCGTCCCTGGACGCGCGTCATTCGTTCCGAGGCTCCTTCATGACCGCACCCGACACCGCTGGCGCTCCCCTCGCCGCCTACGTCCACCGCTGGATTCCGGGAAGCGAGGAGGTCGCGCTCGTGCTTCACGGCACCGGCGGCACCGAGGACGACCTCCTGCCGCTCGCCTCGATGCTGCTCCCGGGTGCAAGTGTCCTCTCGCTCCGGGGCAACGTGCTCGAGGGAACCATGCCTCGTTTCTTCCGCCGCATCGCCGAGGGCGTCTTCGACCAGGAAGACCTCGCGTTGCGCACGACCCAGCTGGGCGCGTTCCTGCACGCCGCGGCGGCGAGCTACCGCTTCGACATGGCGAACCTGGTTGCGATCGGCTTCTCGAACGGCGCGAACATCGCCGCGAACGTCCTCCTCCACCACCCCGGGCTGATCCGCCGGTCGGTCCTCTTTCGCGCGATGCTTCCTTCGGAAACGACGCCCCGGCGCGCCGCCGTCGGCACTCGCGTCTACGTTGGCGCCGGCCGCCGCGACCCGATCGTCCCGGCGGCCAACGTGGAGCGGCTCGCCGCCCTCCTTCGCGACTCCGGCGCCGACGTCACCCTCGACTGGCGCAACGCCGGCCATGGCCTCACCGGCGAGGATGCCGAGAACGCGAAACGCTGGCTCGCTGGCGGCTGACGCTTGCCCCGCCCTCGGCGCGCGCCGATCTTGCCGCGTTCACCTTCGCCCGGAACGTTCGCCAGCAGGTAAGCCGATGGCCGCCGATATTCGCTCGATGTGGGATCGCTTCTCCGGTCGCCCCGGCGGGCGGTGGATCTTCTCGAAGCTGCTCGGGCGGATGGTCCCCTACACCGGGAGCATCAAGCCGCGGGTCCTCGAGCTCACCGCGACGGGGGCACGGATCGAGCTGCGCGATCGGCGCGCCGTCCGGAATCACCTGAGCTCCGTTCACGCGATCGCGCTCGCCAACCTCGCCGAGCTGTCGACCGGGCTGCCGCTCGCCTACGCGGTCCAGCCGCGGGGGCGTGCCATTCTCCTCTCGTTGAACGTCGAGTTCCTGAAGAAGGCGCGCGGCACCCTCGTCGGCTCGTCGTCGTTTGTCGCCCCCGACGCGACGCGCGAGGCGGATATCGATATCCCCGTGGAGGTGCGCGACGAAGCGGGAACGCTCGTCGTCCGCGCCCGCGCGCGCTGGCGTGTTGGTCCGGTGATGCCGCGCGGTTGATGGTGGCGTGCGCCGGCTGAAGTTCGCGCCGGGCCGTTCGCCGGGTCCTCGATCACAAAAAAGTCGCGCCCGCCGTCGCGCCGCCTTCTTCCCCGGAGGCAGCATCCCGGGTGTCGCGCGCGTATCTTTCGGCGGACTCTCCCACCGCCCACCGCGTTCGCGGACCGCCATGCGCCTTCGCTCTTCCCTCGCCGTGCTCGCGGCGGCATCGCTCCCCCTCGTCTCAGCCGCCCAGCAGCACGCCGCGACGTCGAAGAAGCGCGCGTTCACCCCCGCTGATTGGTATCGCCTGACGGCCGTCAGCTCGCCCGCGCTCTCCCCTGATGGAAGGCGCGTCGCGTTCACGGTCACCACCGTGCGCGAAGCGGAGAACAAGCGGCACAGCGAGGTATGGGTCGCGCCGACCACCGGCGGTGAGCCGCAGCGCTACACGTCCCCGGGTACCGAGAGCAGCAATCCCCGCTGGTCCCCGGATGGCGCCTATCTGTTCTTCACCTCGAAGCGCGAGGGAGGGAAGGGCACGACCTGGGCACTGCGCATGGACCAGCCCGGGGGCGAGGCGACCCAGCTCGAGCAGTATCCGGGAGGATCGGTCCCGCTCGATGGTTCGTTCGCCGTCTGGAGCGACACCGTCGCCGCCGACAGCACCGCCGACTCGGCGAAGTCGAACGACCCCTTCGCCGCGATGGCTGGTACCGCGCGCCCGCCGTACGGCGCGATCACGCGCCCGCTCGACCCGAAGCGCTTCGACGGCCGTCACATCGTCGACCTGGCCTACAAGTCCAACGACCGCGGCTTCCTGCCTAACCGCGGAACGCCGCGGCGCTACAACGCGTCGCAGATCTGGCTCCAGCGCTTCGACGGATCGCCGAAGCGACAGCTCAGCAACACGCCGTATTCGCATCGTCAGGCAGTCGTGTCCCCCGACGGGAAGTGGATAGCGTTCGTCGCGGATTCGCGCCTCCGCTCAGATTCCGCCGTCCAGGCCGAGCGCGACTCGCTCGGCGTCCTCCCGTACGACAGCGCCCGCGACAACCGCCCGCGCAACGACAACGACGTCTACGTCGTCGCCGTCGGCGGCGGTTTCCCGCGCCGGGTCGCCACGCTGCCCGGCGAGGAGAAAGCGCTCGCCTGGTCGCCCGACGGGTCGCGCATCGCGGTGATCGCCGCACCCTCGCGCACCCAGTCCGCGCGCATCTACACTCTCGGCGTTCGCGACGGGGCCGTCGTCAACGTCCTCGGGGGCTGGCGCTACGAGCCGTCGAACTTCTTCTGGCTTCCCTCGGGCGACATCGTCTTCGACGCCGAAGTCGGCGGCCGGAGCGCGATCTTCCGCGTGTCGTCGCGCGGCGGCGAGCCGGTGGAGCTGGTTGGCGGGCGTCGCGCGATCAGCGGGCTGACGATGGATCCGCACCGCACCCGCCTCGCCTTCGTCTCGTCGGCGATGGATCTGCCGATGGAGCTCTACGTCGCCGACGCCGACGGCCGCAACCTGCGGCGCGTCACCTCGTTCAACGACAAGGTGAGCAGCGAAGTCGCCTGGTCGGGTGCCGAGCGCTTCACCTTCGCCTCCGTCGGCGGCCGTGAGATCGAGGGCTGGCTGATGAAGCCGTACGGCTACGCCGCGGGAAAGAAGTATCCGCTCGTCCTCTACATTCACGGCGGGCCCCACGCCTCGTATGACGAAGGCTGGTTCGACGAGTTCCAGAATCTCGCCGGCGCGGGGATGTTCGTGCTCTTCACCAATCCGCGCGGCTCCTACGGCTACGGCGCCGACTTCACCTACGCGACGCGCGGCCGCTGGGGCGCGGAGGATTACCAGGACCTCATGAAGGCGGTCGACATCGCCGCCGCGCGCCCCGACGTCGACAGCACGCGCATGGGCGTCACCGGCGGATCGTACGGCGGCTTCATGACGGCGTGGATCACCGCGCACACCAACCGCTTCAAGGCGGCCGAGGCCGACCGCATGATCAGCAACTGGAACTCCTGGTACGGCAGCACCGACGTGCAGGGGCTCACCGAGTTCGAGTTCTTCGGAAAGCCGTGGGACAACCCCGCGCTCTACGACTCGCTGTCGCCGATCCGCTACGTCGCGAACGTCCGCACACCGACGCTGCTGATCCAGTCGGAAGAGGACTTCCGCGCGCCGATCGCCGACGCCGAGCAGTGGTACATGGCGCTCCGCAAGCGCGGCGTCCCCGTCGAGTTCGTGCGCTATCCGCGGTCGACCCACGAGCTGTCCCGCAGCGGCGAACCGTGGCTGCTGGTCGACCGCCTCGGCCGGCTGCGCCAGTGGTTCACGTACTGGCTCATCGACCACCCGGCCATGGCCGCGCGTTAGGCGCCCGACGACATTCCGGTGGTCTTCGCGCAGCTCGCCCGTCTCTGCTTCGTCGTCCTCTGCTCGGGGGAGGCATGCCACGCCGCTCCCGCGTCGAGTGACTCGATGGTCGTCGTCCGCACCTCGGACACCACCGTCGTTGCCGCCTGCGACGCCCTCGCCCAGGGGCGCGCCTGGCGCGCGACCCGCGCGCTCGCCCCCGTGCTGAGCGATCCGCGCCGCCGCACCCCCGACGTCGTCCTCCTCGCCGCGACCGCAGCCGGCGAATGGCGCGGCTGGGACGAGGTCGATTCGCTCCTCACCGGCCAGCCCTGGCTCGACACGCTGCAGAACGGGCGCGGCCGCGTCCTCCTCGCCCGGTCCGCGCTCGAGCAGGAGAAGGACTCGCTCGCTCGGATCCACGCCGAGCTGGCCGTCGGCAGTGCTACCGATTCGCGGGAGCGCGGGCGGCGGATGGTCATCCTCGCCCGTGCCCTCGACCGGCTCGGCGTGCGCGACAGCGCGCGCGCTTCGTACGTGCGCGCGTCGCGCGGGCTCCCCGAGATCTCTGACTGGCTGATCCTTCGCGCCGCCGC
>DASZNJ010000373.1:0-8545 GCA_035551575.1 Gemmatimonadaceae bacterium | reverse complement strand
GCGCGGCCATGACCAGCGCTGGTACAGCCTGCCGGTGCACGTGCCTGCCGCGGCTGCCGCGGATGGCGGACAGGCGAGGCTTGAGTCCCGGGTCACCATGCCGGCCGGGACTCTGCACGGCGACACTGCTCGGTATGGCCTCGCCGTGACGCTCGACGGGGCGCCCCTGGCCGCGTGGACCTTCACTGCGGTGCGCGACCCGTCGGCGCATGTCGCCGCGGTTCCCGTGTCGCGTCGCGAGCGAACCAAGCTGACTATACCACCAGGGCGCCACATCCTCGGCGTCGAGCTCACCGGCTCGAACGCGGGCAGTCTGATCCTGCGAATCCGTCAACCGGAGTCGCGGGAGCAATAGCACTGGAAGGGAGCACGGTGCGGGAGCGGAGGACGCGATCGCGTCCTCTCCCCCGCGCCGATGTCCCGCGACAGCCTTTACACCGGGAACAGCATCTCCCGGTACTTCGGCAAGGGCCAGCGCTCGTCGGCGATCACCAGCTCGAGCGCGTCGGCGGCGTGGCGGGTGGCGTCCATCGCCTCGGAGACCTCCTTCGTCAGGAGCTTCGCCTGCTTCTCCGGCTCGTCGTGCATCGCGTCGGCCTTCGCGATCAGCGTGCCTAACGTCTCGCGCGACTTCTGCAGCTCCTCGAGGAGGTCGACCACCGTGTTCGCCGCCGCGGCCTGCGGGCCGGACTTCACCCCGGCCGCCTTCGCCCGGGCGACGCCCTTGGTCAGGTCGCTGGCGTAGTAGAGCGCGGCCGGGAGGACCATCGTGTCGATGAGCTGCGCCTGGGTGTGGGCCTCGATCAGGATGTCCTTGGCGTAGCGTTCGAGGCGGACGTGATAGCGGCTCTCCAGCTCCTGCCTGCTGAGGATCCCGAGCCTGGCGAACAGCGCGCGCGTCTGCTTCGTGACGAGCTGCGCCAGCGACTCGGGAGTGCGCTTCAGGTTGAGCAGCCCGCGCTTCTCGGCCTCGTGCACCCACTCCTGCGAGTAGCCGTTCCCCTCGAAGCGGATCGGGGAGGATTCCTTGAACTCCTCGCGCACGACCTTGAGGACCGCGTCCTCGACCTTCTTCGTCTTCTTCAGCTCATCGCGCAGCTTCTCGGTGATCTCGGCGATCGACTCGGCGACCACCGCGTTGAGGAGCATGACCGGGAACGCCGGCGACGCCGACGAGCCGACGGCGCGGAACTCGAACTTCGCGCCGGTGAAGGCGAAGGGCGAGGTGCGGTTGCGATCGGTGTTGTCCTGCGAGATCTCGGGGAGCTTGTCGACGCCGAGCTTGAGGCGCTGGCCGCCCGGGAGGTTGGAGATCGTCTTGCCGGCGATGATGTCCTCGATGAGCTTCGTCAGCATCTCGCCCATGAACACCGAGATGATCGCCGGGGGCGCCTCGTTCGCGCCGAGCCGGTGCTCGTTGCCGGAGGTGGCGACGCCGGCGCGGAGGAGCCCCTGGTGCTTGTAGACACCCTTGAGCACCGCGGCGAGGAAGAGGAGGAAGCGGACGTTCTGGTGCGGCGAGTTGCCGGGCTTGAGCAGGTTGAAGCCGTCGAGCTCCGCGTTCTCGGCGCGGATCGACATCGACCAGTTGCAGTGCTTCCCCGAGCCGTTGATCCCGGCGAAGGGCTTCTCGTGCAGCACCGCCTGCATGCCGTGACGGAGGGCGACGCGGCGCAGCGTCGCCATGACCAGCTGGTTGTGGTCGACCGCGATGTCCGAGTCCTCGAAGTACGGGGCCATCTCGAACTGGCTCGGCGCGACTTCGTTGTGCCGGGTAGTGATCGGGACGCCGAGCTTGTAGAGCTCCTGCTCGACTTCGCTGATCAGCGCCTGGACCCGCTCGGGGATGCCGCCGAAGTAGTGGTCCTCGAGCTGCTGCCCCCGCGGCGGCGCGGCGCCGACGAGGGTCCGGCCGGCCATGACGAGGTCGGGGCGCATCGCGAACATGGCGCGGTCGATGAGGAAGTACTCCTGCTCGATGCCTAACGTGGTGATGACGCGATTGACCCCCTTGTCGCCGATCAGCTCGAGGAGGGCGATCGACTTCTCGGAGAGGACGTCGGTGCTGCGGAGCAGCGGCGTCATCTCGTCGAGCGCCTCGCCGTTGTAGCCGATGAAGACCGACGGGATGCAGAGGGTGCGGGTGCCGCCGGCCTCGACGATGAACACCGGGCTGGCCGGGTTCCAGGCCGTGTAGCCGCGCGCCTCCCAGGTGGCGCGAAGACCACCGGAGGGGAAGCTCGACGCATCGGGCTCGCTCTGGATCAGCTGCGACGCGCTGAAGCTCTCGACCGGCATCCCTTCGTCGAAGGTGAGGAAGGCGTCGTGCTTCTCGGCGGTGAGCCCGGTCTGCGGCTGGAACCAGTGGGTGAAGTGGGTGACGCCGCGGCTGATCGCCCATTCCTTGATGACCTGGGCGACGGTCGGGGCGATGTCGAGGTCGAGCTTCTTCCCCATCCGGATGGAGGCGACGAGCTTCGCGTAGACGTCGCGCGGGAGCCGGTCGCGCATCTGCCGCACGCCGAAGGTATTGACGCCGAAGTACTGCGAGGTCTGGCCGGCGGCGGCCGGGGGGTGGCCGGTGGCGTGCGCGCCGTTAGGCGCGGGTTCGCTGCGGTGGGCGCGCGCGGCGACATCGCGCAGCACGCCGTGCCGCGCGTGAGTGGTGGATTGGGGCATGCGTGAGGCTCCGGGGAGGAATGGCGGTGACGCGCCGCTCGACGTGCGCGTACTGCAATTGTAGCTGGCCAATCCGCAAAACTCCAGCGTGTTTTCGCGCGTTTTCGGGCCATCGCTGCATTAAATGCACGATTGTCGGCGCAATGCGCACGCGTCCGCCAACTTGGGCGAGCCGGGCGGGTGCTTCGTGTTTCCAGGCAAGGCTGGAACGGACTATGCGCAATTCGCCCGGCGAACTCTCAACAGGGAGCGACGGATGGCCGCACGGAAGCGCAGCTCGTCGGGTCGGAAGAAGAGCAGTCGCAGGTACGGGAAGTCCGCGGGGAAGCGGGTGGAAAGCGCGATGCGCCGCCGCAAGAAGGGGACGCTGAAGAGCGGAAGCGGCCGGAAGGTGACGAGCCGCAAGCAGGCGATCGCGATCGGGCTGTCGGAGGCGCGCTCCAAGGGCGCCAAGGTCCCGCGCAAGCGCGGCGCGAAGAAGTCGACGCGGAAATCGTCGGGCAAGTCGAGCAGCGGGAAGAAGACGGGCCGAAAGCAGAGCAGTCGCAAGTCCTCGTCGCGCAGCTAGCGCGCCGAAAACGGCGTCATCCTCCGGACGCCGCGACCGGGCGCCCCGTGGCCATCCTCCGTCTGGTCACGGGGCGCGGTGTGTTTCGGGCTCCCGCTCCGGCGGCGCGGGGACGGGCCGCTCATCTTCGAGCGCCTCCGGCGCCCGCCGGCGCGCGACGAGCTGGATCGCCTCGAGCGTCGCCATGCAGAACGCCGCCCACGCCAAACCGATCACCATCCCGGCGAGCGTGTCCGACGGATAGTGCACGCCGAGGTAGATGCGCGACGACGCGATGAGCAGGATGAGCAGGAGCGCGACCACGGACGTGATGATGCGCGACCGGTGGCGCTCCTGCAGACGGCCCGCGAGATAGGCGACGGTCCCGTAGACGATCGCCGCGCTCATCGAGTGCCCCGAGGGAAAGCTCGACGAGAAGACCTCCACCGCCGACGGAAAGATCGAGGGACGGGTGCGGTGAAAGACGTCCTTCAGCATCGAGTTGATCAGGATGCCGACGGCGGTGGTGACGAGCAGGAGCGAGGCCGAGTGCTTGTGCTTCGTCAGCCAGAGGAAGAGCGCGGCGATCGCGACCACCATCATCACCACGACGCCGGTCCCGAGCTCGGTCACCTGCATCATCGCGATGCGCACCCACGGGAGCTGGTGCGCGCCGACCCAACGGAGGATCGCGTCGTCGAACGCCTGCGTGGCGCCGCTCCGCACGTGGATGGCGAGCGCGGCGAAGGCCCACGTCCCGGCGACCGCGAGCAGCGCGCCGGCGGTGATGAAGATCCCGACCGCCGCGTAGAAGCTGCGGACGCGGGTCACCGACGCCCGCAACCCGCGAAACAGCAGTCCCCAGAAGAGCTCGAAACGCTCGCGGCGCCGGGCGCGGCGCTCGCCGCCGGGAAGGGTCACGACGCCCGCGCGCGAGGCGACGCGGGCCAGAGCTCGGTCTGCGGGAGCTGCCGCTCGATGCGCTGACGGACGCGGGCGGCGACGTCCTCGATCGCGCCGGGATCCTCGAGCAGGTCGTACTCGCGGACGTCGATCGTCAGCACCGGGCAGTGCCGGAAGCCGGCGATCCAATCGGCATACCGGGCATGCAGTGTTGCCCAGTAGTCGATCGCCGTGTCGCGCTCGGCGGGGCGCCCGCGCCGCGCGATGCGCTCGACGATCACCTCGAGCGGCGCGTGCAGGTAGACGAGCAGCTTCGGCGGGCGCGCCGCCGGCGCGTGGAGCAGCTCGGCGTAGAGCCGCGAGTAGAGGTCGTACTCCTCGGGGATCATCAGCCCCTGCTCGAAGGCGCCGCGGGCGAACACCTCGGCGTCCTCGTACCAGGTGCGATCGAGCACCCAGCCGCCGCCGATGCCGCGCATCCGGCGCATCGAGGCGAAGCGCGTGGCGAGGAAGTGCAGCTGCAGCCGGAGCGCGAACTCTCGCCGCGATCGTTCGGCATCGGAGTAGTAGGGCTCGAGCCACGGGTTGTCGGCGTCCACCGACTCGAGGGCGAGCTGGAGGCCGAACCGCGCCGCGAGAGCGTGAGTCAGCGTGGTCTTGCCGGAACCGACCATGCCGGCGATGCCGAGGAGCATGTCGAGCGTTGCGAGCTGCGGGAGAGGAGCGATGCGGCCGCCGTCCCGTCGGGGCGCGGCCGGCTCAAGAAGATGCGCAGGGATGACCGGGCCATCAACTCCTTGCGCGGGAGCGGCGCGCGCGCGAGGCGCTCCGGGGGGGGCGGGGCGGGTTCGGCGTGACCGGCCCGATGGGGAAGCGTCCTTGGGTACAGGGCATCGGCTCACGGCCGGTGCGGTTCCTCACCTCGACAGTGCCAGCCGGCGCGGGGCCATCCGATGTGCGCATTCGCCAGAACGCTGCTCCGCCTGCTCGGCCGCGTGCCGATCGCGCTCGTCGTGCTCGCCGCTGCGGTTCAGCGTTAGGCGGGGAGCCGCGGGTACGGGGGGGGTGTGCGCTCGCCACCGGCTTGCGGGCGGCCCCGCGTCAGGCGAAGTTTAGACGCTCGCCAAGCGGCGAAGAAACGCCGTGATGGCGAGATCCGGCACCGTGGCCAAGTGGTAAGGCGGCAGACTGCAAATCTGCTATTCGTCGGTTCGATTCCGACCGGTGCCTCTGAGACGGGGAATGGGAATCAGGAGTGGCGTGAGCTGTGGAACGACGAAGGGGCGACCATGTGGTCGCCCCTTCGTCGCTGGAAAAGGCGAGCTACATCAACCCGTACACCACGACCTGGTTCGAGAACGTCGGCAGGTAGACGTGGCCGTTGGCGACGGTCGGTGAAGCGAACTTCGCGTAATAGCCGGCCGCGTCCCGTTGCGCATTCTGCTGGTTGTTCCAGAGCTCCCGGCTCACGTCGTTCGCGTCGAAGGCGCGGAGGATGCCGGGACTCACCTCGTGTTCGGCGTTGCCGCTCGCCGCGTACGACGCCCAGACGATCCCGGTCCCGTCGGCCGAGCCATTCGACGACACCGAGAGCATCGCCCCGCTCTCTCCCCCGGGGCCGCCGCTGAAGATGATCTGGCCGAGTGGATTGAGCACGTTGCCCGCGGGGTCGAAAGGGATCGCGCGCAGCGGACTGTTCTCCGACCAGACGTAGACGAACTGCTTCGAGCCGCCGCGAAAGTAGGCGGGCTGGCAGTGCATCGTGGCGCCCCTGCCGAGCGTCAGCACCTGCTGCACGTTGTTCGAGGACGGCTGGTAGCCGCCCATGTCATCCTTGTTGAGCAGGTAGAGGTTCCCGTCCTTGCCACCGGTGAGGAAGTAGCCCGAGTTGCCGATCAGCAGCGCGCCCATCCCTCCGTAATCGAGGTCGTAGTCGTTGAGATACGAGTAGTTCCAGGGGGTGAAGTAGCTCGCCACCTGCAGCGTGCTGCCCGATCGCGTCAGCTTCAACGCGCTCTCGCTGCGGTTCGTCAGGTCGGTCGGCACACCGGGATCCCCGACCGAGCCGTTCCCGGTAACGACGTACAGGTTGCCGCCGGCATCGGCGGCCATTCCCATTCCGCTCTCCCACATCCCGCCCGAGTTTCCGTCCGGCGTCGCGTTGTAGACGACCTGCTGCTGCAGCGTCGCGGCGTCGTAGCCGAGTATCCAGCCGTGGTATGGCCGCCAGTCGCAATGAGAGGCGAAGCTCACGTAGACGATGCCATCGAGGAGCGTCAGTGCCTGACGCTGGTTCTGCCGCTGCGCGTCGAAGGTGATCACCCCGCTCACGCTCCCGTCGCCGATTCCGTTCGCCGTCGCGGTGATCTTCGTCGGGCTCCCGGCGACCTCGTTGCCGGTGGCGAGGTCGACGGCGTGCAGGTGCTGGACGAAGCTCGCGCCCGTCGTGCTGCGGGCGACGAAGTACATCGTCGATCGCGCCGCGTCGATCACCGGAGTGCCGACGATCCCGATGTGGCCGCTGAAATCGACGTACCCGCCGCCACACGCGCCCGTCATGTCGCTTCGGGTCGGCGGGCGCATCCCGGGTGCGGTGAAGCTCTTCTGCCAGTAGAGAGTGCCGTCGTCCGCGTCGTAGGCGTAGACGGTGTTGTTGACGGTCGCGAGGAAAGCGACATTGTGCGTCGCGCCGCCGATCGCGAGGCGCCCGACGACGAGCGGCTGCGCGTACAGCTGGTCGTCCACCGGCATCGTGAACAGCTTGCCGAACTTCTGGACGTTGACGTTGCTCGTCGTCAGCGCGGCCTCGCTGTCGTTCCAGCCGGAGCGCGTGTTGTCGTTGTGCTGCGTCAGCACCGACACCGACTGGGGATTCGGTGGCGCGTGATAGCGCGTCTCCTTCACCGGCGCGACGTTGTCCTTGCAGGCGGAGAGCGACACCAGGAGCAGCAAAACAAGGAGCGCGTGCTTCGACATGGGTGTTCCGGGGGAGGGTCGTGTCCGTGGTGGCGCCGCCGCTCGCCGACCTCGCCTTGCCGCGGCCACCGGGCTCAAGGTGCGGCCGCGACCGCTTGTCACGCCAGCCCGGCGGCGCCTGACACCGGCTCCGACGCGTCATTGTGACCCAGCGGGCATTGCGGGGGGCGGCTGTCCGGGATATACTGATCGAAGACAATCGTTCGCCGTGGTGATTTGCCGCCTCTTGCCGCCACGTTAAAGAAAGTGCTAAAAAGCGATCTGCCTGGCGGCCCGCTCGCCAGGTTTTTTTGTGCCTCTGGATGGACCTGCTCACGCTTCACGACCGATCGCCCGCATGCCTGCTGCTTCGCTCTTCGTCTCGCCGTTCCCGGCGGGCGCCCTCGGCGCCCGCGGCGATCTCGTTGCGCGCATTACGCGCAATTATCCGCGACTTCCGCTCAGCGGGGGCCGGGGCTAGCGCGCACGCAGCTGCACCATTGCGACGTCGTCTCCCGGCCGCTCAGCTCGAGCGGCCGTTTTCGTTTGCAGCACCGCCAGCACCACGCGCGGAGAAGCACCACGCGCGCAGCCACACGCACTCGGGAACACCATCATGACCTCGGGGTCGCGCACCAACCGGGACGTCGAACGCACCGCAGCCACCGCCGGGTTGTACGACCCGGCCTACGAGCACGACGGCTGCGGGATCGGCTTCATCGCCCAGATTCACGGCGTGCGCTCGCACGACGTGGTGCGCGACGCGCTCCAGCTGCTCGACAACCTCTCGCACCGGAGCGCGGTCGGCTGCGACCCGTGCACCGGCGACGGCGCCGGGATCCTCCTCCAGATCCCGCACGCCTTCCTCTGGAACGCCTGCCGCGCGCACGGCGTCAGCCTCCCCGAGAGCGGGACGTACGGTGTCGGGATGCTCTTCCTCCCGGCGGATGCCGACGAGCGCGCGCGCGCCGAGTCGGTGGTCGAGGACGCGGTCGCCGCGTCCGGCTGCCGGGTCCTCGGCTGGCGCGACGTACCGGTGGACCGCGACGCGTCAGGCGCGATCGCCCGCGGGTCGTGCCCGGCGATCCGGCAGCTCTTCGTCGCCCCGGCCGGGGTGCGACTCGACGTCGACGATCCGATGGCGTTCGAGCGGACGCTCTACATCATCCGGAAGCGGATCGAGCGCGCCGCGCCGCCCGATTGCTACGTCGCCAGCCTGTCGAGCCGGACGATCATCTACAAGGGGCTGCTCCGCCCCGCGCAGCTGCCGCTCTTCTACACCGACCTCGCCGACGAGCGGGTGGTGAGCGCGATCGCGCTCGTCCACTCCCGGTTCTCGACGAACACGCTGCCGACATGGCCGCGCGCGCACCCGTACCGGTACGTCTGTCATAACGGCGAGATCAACACGATCCGCGGCAACATGAACTGGATGCGTGTCCGCGAGGAGCAGATGGCGTC
>DASZNJ010000372.1:0-15598 GCA_035551575.1 Gemmatimonadaceae bacterium | reverse complement strand
GTCACCGACGAGGACGCCGCGGCCTCCGCCCTCGCGCGAGTGCGCCGCGAGATCGGCAGCCCCGACATCCTCGTCAACAATGCGGGACTGTTCGTCCTCGCGCCCGTCGAGTCGCAATCGACCGCCGGGCTGCGCGCGGCGCTCGACGTCAACCTCGTTGCCCCCTTCGTGCTCGCCCGCGCGCTGATCCCGGCAATGCGTGCCGCCGGCCGCGGCCACATCGTGACCATCGGGTCGATCGCCGACCGCGTGACCTTCCCCGAGAACGGGGCCTACGCGGCGAGCAAGTTCGGCGCGCGCGCGATGCACCAGGTCGTGCGTGAGGAGCTGCGCGGGAGCGGGGTTCGCGCCACGCTCGTTTCCCCGGCCCCGGTCGACACGCCCCTCTGGGATCCGATCGGCCCCGACGATCGTCCCGGCTTCACGCCGCGGGCGCAGATGCTGCCAGCGAGCGCGGTTGCCGAGGCGGTGCTCTTCGCGCTCACCCGCGACCCGGCGGTCAACGTCGACGAGCTGCGCCTCTCCCGTTCCTGAGATCGAGGCTCCGCCATGCATAGCGAGCTCGTCGACACACTCCGCTGCCTGTCGGTGCACGAGGAATCCTGGCTGGTCGCCGCGGCCGACGAGACCGACGGCCGGCACATCATGCGTGGGCTGCTCGGCTGCCCGGTCTGTCACGCGCGCTACCCGATCGCGCATGGAATCGCCGATTTCAGCGGCGGGGTGCGCGTGCCCGTGGCGCTCGATGACGAAGGTGCTCGGCCGGCGGAAGACGCGGCGATGAGGCTCGCCGCGATGCTCGACCTCACCGACAGCTCCGGCTACGTGATCCTCGTCGGATCCTGGGCGCGGCTCGGGGCGGCGCTGCGCGAGGTCGTCCCCGTGATGGTGCTCGCGGTCAACCCGCATCCGGACGCCGGGATCGGCGACGGAGTCTCCGGGGTGACGACGCTGGACCGGATCCCGGTCGCCGCGAGCTCAGCTCGCGCGATCGCTTTTGACGCTGCGGGCCGGTTGGACGAACAGCCCCTCGACCTTGCCGCGGCACTTGGCGCGGTGCGCCCGGGCGGGCGGGTCGTCGCCGCGACGACCGTCGATGTTCCCGAAGACGTCGCGGTCATCGTCCGGGATGCGAAGCACTGGGTCGCGACCCGCACGAGCGGCGCCCCCCTCATCCGCCTCGTCCGCAATCCTGCCTGACGGGGCGGGCTCCCCGGGCTTACTGGGTCTTCGCCGGGACCGCGACGCCGGCGGCTTCCGCCATCGACTTCTTGTGCCAGATCGAGCTCGGGACGATCGCGGCGGTCCCCTGGCCATGCGGGGGCGGCGCGAACACGAGCGAGGAGCCCGCAGCGCTGGCGACGACGACGATCGGACGCCCGGCCACGAAGGCGCCCCCGACCGCGGTCGGATCGGAGACGGTGCTCGGGGTCAGCGTCAGGAGCCCTTCACCCTCTGCCGCGCCGCCCGAGACGGTGAACGTCGGACGACCGGGGTACATCGCCGTGATCGTGAACGATGAGGGATGGAGCGCGAGCTCCACGGTCCTCGCCCCGGCAAACGCGGTCGAATCGGGGTTCGCGAGGATCCAATCACCATAGATGCTCGTCGTCTTCGGTTCGGAGTGCGCCGGGGGCGCGTCCTTGATCCCGAACGTCTTCTTCAGTCCACCACAGCCAGCGATCGCCACCAGGGCGATCAGAACGGCGACTTTACGCATGAGTGCACTCCGTGCCTTAGTGATCGAGCCGAAGTGCAGGGAGCGTGCCGCCGGTCACCCCTGATCGTCGTGCTCGCCGGCGTAGAGGGCGTCGATCTGCGGCTTGTAGCGGGACTCGACGATCTTCCGGCGGACCTTGAGGGTGGGGGTCATCTCCCCGCTCTCGAGGGTGAGGTCGGCGTCGAGCAGGGCGATCTTCTTCGGTTGCTCGAAGTTCGCCAGGCTGCTGGTCCTGCCGAACACTTCCTTTTCCATCTTTGCGCGCACGATCGGCATCGTCACGAGCTGGCGGCGGTCGGTGAAGATCAGGTTCTTGAGCTTTGCCCACCGCTCCAGCTGCTCGAAGTTCGGGACGATGAGCATGCTCGCGAACTTCCGCTTGTCGCCGAGCATGATGGCCTGGCTCACGTACTTGTTCGTCTTCACCAGGTTCTCGATCGGCTGTGGCGCGATCTTCTTCCCCCCCGCGGTGACGAGCAGGTCCTTCTTCCGGTCGGTGATCGCCAGGTAGCCGTCGCGCAGCTCGCCGATGTCGCCTGTATGGAACCAGCGTTCCGCGTCGATCGCGTCGCGCGTCGCGTCGGGCTTGTTGAAGTAACCCTTCATCACGTGCGGGCCGCGGGTCAGGATCTCGCCATCGTCGGCGATCTTCACCTCGACGCTCGGGATCGGGCGGCCGACGGTGCCGAGCCTGAACTCGCGAGGGGTGTTGCAGGCGATGACGGGCGAAGTCTCGGTCAGCCCGTACCCCTCGAGGATGATCAGCCCGGCCGCGTAGAAGAACTTGTTGATCTCGGGGGAGAGCGGGGCGCCCCCCGAGACGAAGAAGCGGAGGCGGCCCCCGGTGCGCGCCTTGAGCCTGGAGAACACCAGCTTCTGCGCGATCCGGTACTGGAGCGCCAGCAACGCGTTAGGCGTGCGGCCGGCGAGGACGACATCGGCCCACTTCTCGGCGGCGCCACGCGCCCAGAAGAAGATCCGCTTCTTGATCGCCCCGCCGGCGAGCGCGTTGTCGAGCACGCGCGAGAACATCTTCTCATAGAGGCGCGGCACCGACGCGACGATCGTCGGCCGCACTTCCTGCATGTTGTCCGGCACCGTGTCCATCGACTCGGCGTAGGCGATCGTGCTGCCGGTGTACATCATGACGAAGTGCCCGACCATCCGCTCGAACACGTGCGAGAGCGGGAGGAAGCTGAGCGCGAGGTTGCCCGGGTGCTCGAACGCCTCGTGCAGCCGGCTGACGCAGCAGCCGACGTTCGAGTAGAAGTTGTCGTGCGTCAGCATCACGCCCTTCGGCTCACCGGTCGTCCCCGACGTGTAGATGAGCGTCGCGACGTCGTCGGGCTTCGCCTGCAGCGCGGCCGCGCGGTAGGCGGCGATCGTCTCCGCGCCCTCACCCTCGGCGCCGCGCTTCTCGAGTGCGGTCATCGTCAGCTCGACGCCGGCGGGTGCCGGGTCGGCGAAGGAGATCACGTGCCTCACCGACGGCGCGTCGCTGCGGGCGGCCATCGCCTTCGCCGCCTGGGCAGCGGTCGAGACGAAGATCGCCACCGCGCCGGAGTCGCGGAGGATGTAGGCGACCTGGTCGGAGGGAAGGTTCGGGTAGATCGCAACGTCGATCACCCCGCTCGTCAGGCAGGCGTAGTCGGCGATCGCCCATTCGGGCCGGTTCTCGGAGAGGATCGCCACCCGGTCACCAGGCTGGACGCCGAGCGAGCGCAATCCGCGGCCGCAGCGGATCACCCGCTCGGCGAGCTCGCGATGGGAGATCGGCCGCCAGCTGCCGGCAGCCTTGTACATCATCGCGTTAGGCAGGTCGTGCGTCGCGACCGCGTCGAAGAACAGCTTCGGAAGGGTCCCGGGCGGGATCGTCCGCGGGCCACCGTTGGCGATCATCTCGTGTCCTCGAGGCGAGTGGCGGTCAGCTCCGTCGCGGCTGGCCGGGCTGCCCCAACATACCGCCCATGGAGTCCGGCTCGCCAGCGTTCCGCTACTGCTTGTTGGCCTTGATGATCAGCCGGAAGGCGATGCCGCTCCCGGGGACCGCCGTCCCGCCCTCGCGGTACGCCGAGGCCTCGACGGTGATCGTGTCGCGGACGATGTTGTCCGGCCCCGCAGGCTTCCCGAAGGGAAAGTCCACCCGGCGGATCCTGACCTGGCGCGACGCGTTCCCGCTCGCGTCGGTGGTGTCCAGCTCCGAGCGCCTCCGGTCCCCGTTTGTCAGCATCACGTACGAGGTGTCGGTCGCCGCGCTCGCCGGCTGGACGATCCGGAAGCGGACGAGATAGGCCGGGACGGCGCTGTCGGCCGCCGACAGCGCTCCGCGGGTGTGCAGCAGGCGCACGGTGAATGGCGGCGAGGGCGCGACGAGCAGGCTGTCGGTGTTGAGGAAGCTGAGCATCAGCGAGTCCCTGACCGGCCCGGCGGCGACCAGCGTGTCCGGGTGTCTCGTGGCCGTGATGGTGATCGTCTGGCTCTGCAGCTTGCCGGACTGCGCATAGACGCGCGCGGTCTTCGTCGCGTACGCCGGTGCCGATTTCCCGGTCACGGTCCCCGACGCCGCGTCCACCGTCAGCGGCACCGAGTCGACGAAGGCGGGGTTCCGCGGATCGACGTTCGAATAGGCGACGACGTGATAGGTCACCGTCGCGCCGGCGATCTCGTCTCCCTTCGCGTTGAAGACCCTCGCCTCGAGCGGCGCCGCATTTCCCAGCGAGTCGAACATCACCTCGCCGAGCACGACCGAGGGGGAGGCGGCGCGGTTGAACTCGATCGAAAAGGGGGTGTTCGGGTCCGACGGCACGGCGCTGCAACCGGCGGCGATCGCCGCCGCGACCCCGATGCCGAGCCCGAGCCCGCGCCCGCGTGCACCGTTAGGCAGGGCGAGCCTCATCCCATCCGCTCGCGAAGGACCCCGGCGATCGCGACGTACGCACCGGAGGCCCGGTCTTCCGGATCGCGCAGCACCACCGGCTGTCCCGCCGCCGACGCCTCGACGACGGCCGGGGTCCGCGGCACCTCGCGATCGAACACGAGGTCCGCGGGCAGGCTTGCCCGCACGTATTCGGCGACGCGCGCGCTCATCGGGTCGCCCTCGTCGTACATCGTGAGCAGCATCCCCTCGAGCGCCAGCGCCTCGTTGGTGGCGATGATGTCCTGGAGCCCACGCAGGATCTGCGGCGTCGTCTGCAGCGCGAGGGGCTCGCACTGCAGCGGCACCAGAGCGTGCGCGCTCGCCTCGAGCACCCGCCGCACGATCCCGCCGAGCCCGGGCGGGGTGTCGACTATGACGATGTCCGCGCGCTCGGCGAGATCGCCGAACAGCTCGTCGAGGACCCCCGGTGCGGTGACCTGCCGCTGGAAGTCGACATGATCGCCGCGATCGGCGATCGCTCCGGCGACGACGACCCTGAGGTCCGAGAGCGGAGTCGCGAGCAGCACTTCCTGCAGCGCGCGCTCGCCGGTGAGGTACTCGCTGATCCCCGGCGTCGGCTGCCCGGGGTACAGCCCGATCCCGTAGCGCACCGACCCCTGCGGGTCGACGTCGACGAGGATCGTGCGCATTCCGCGCCGGGCGAACGCGGCGGCGAGGTTCACCGCCGTCGTCGTCTTCCCGACACCACCCTTCTGACTGACGATCGCGAGGACCTTGCCCACCGTCACTCCATCGGGGTGGACGAGTCGGCGCCGGTCTGCAGCGCGTCGAGCGTTTCCTTCGCGTGGCGCACCCACCGCCCGGTATCGACGCCGTCAGGGGGCGCGGCGAGGAACGCTTCGAGATGACGCGACGCACCGGTGGCATCGCCGCGCTTCAGCAGCAGGAAGGCCAGCCCGTAATGCGAGCCGGCGAGCGCCGGGTCCAGCTCGAGCGCGCGCCGGTAGCTGCGAATCGCCTCTTCGAGACGCCCGGTCTTCGAGAAGGCGATGGCCATGTTCTGCAGGATCTTGGGATCGTTCGGGTGGTCGCGCAGCGCGAGCCGGTAGGACGTGAGCGCCGCGTCAAAATCCCCCTGGCGCTCGAGCGCCAGGGCCTCGCTCAGGTAGTCGATGCGCTGAGTCTTGGAGTCGCGCTTCGGGCTGCCGCTCGTGAGGCGGCTCCACCAGGACATGCGGTCGGTGTTGGGCAGAAGAGGGAGGGGCGGCCGCTCCCCCGGGTTGCAACCTGCGCGCCGGTGGCCGCTACCGGCACCAAGCTATGGTGCGGGCGAAGCCGGAGCAACCGCGCGGCCCCGTCGCCATCTGCTCGCCGGACGCGGCCTTCCCGACCGCGACGCGACCCCCGACACGCTTCCCGCTCCGCCGCGCGCGGGCTACCTTTGCCCCATGTCACCGCGCCGCTACACCGTCGACCAGAGCAAGGGCGTCCTCGACGTCGAATGGCCGCTCTTCGGCGAGATGGCGCGTGCCCTCGCGCTCAAGGTCGCCCGCGACTACGACCCGGAGATCATCGTCGGAATCGCGACGTCGGGGGTGATCCCCGGTGCGGTGATCGCCGCCATTCATGGGCGCGAGTTCCGCGCGATGACGATCAGCCGGCGGGGCGACGAGGAGAAGGTGCGAGAGACTCCGCACGTCCTCGGCAGCGTCCCGCCGCAGGTGCGCGGGAAGTACGTCCTCATCGTCGATGAGACCTGCGACTCGGGCGACACGCTTCGCCTCGCCGTGAGTGCCTGCGTCAACGCCGGCGCCACAGAGGTCCGCACCGCGGTCTGCTTCAAGACGGGCCCCTACCGCCCCGACTTCTGGGCCCTCGAGACCGAAAGCACCATCGTGCTCCCCTGGGACCGCGAGATCCTCGTCGACGGCGATCTGGTCCCCAATCCTCTCTACGACGACGCGCGCAAGCTGCTCTCGCCGTACCGGTAGGGTCAGGTGCCAGCTGTCAGGAACGACGCTACCGTTCGTCCGTCCCGCCGGGCCGTTGCCGCCGCGCCTAACGCCTGGCTCCTCGCACCTGACACCTGACACCTGACCCCTGACCCCTGCATCTACTCCACCTCGCCCAACGCTGACTCGTAGTCGGCGCCGCGGCCGAGCGTGTCGTAGACGTGCTCCATCACCTCGGCATTCCCGATCAGGAAGCGGCAGCGGTGCGCGCCGGCCGAGCGGCACTCCACTTCGAGCACCGCCAGCGGCGCGTCGGCGATGCGCCCGAAGAAGTCGGCGAACATTCCCGTCGTGAAGTGGCACGACGGCTGCTCCATCCCGCTCGCCGCGTCGGCCTCGCCCCAATCCGGCGAGTCGAGCACCGCGACCGCGCTGCGCAACGAGCCGACGGAGAGCGATCCCCACCCCGCGTCGCGGAAGAACGCCGTCGCCAGCGCCTCGAAACGCTCGAGCGGGAGCGACTCCGGCTCGGCTTCGCTGCGCGACTTGAGCCAGCCACGGAAGGCGGCGAACAGCGTCTCGCCCCCGGCGTACCCCGCTTCCTGGAGGTACGTCGCCGCGGCCGGACCGGCGTCGCGATACAGCGCCGCACGCAGGGCGGCGAGCGCCGCGCGTGGAAGTCCGAGCATGCCGTTGTCGACCAGTTCCATAGCCCTGAGCGCCGTTGTGTGGTTCAACCTGCCGCGATCCGCTCGAGCAACTCGGCTTCGTCGATCGTCTCGACGCCGAGCTGTCGTGCCTTGTCCAGCTTGCTGCCCGCATCCTCTCCGACGACGACGAAGCTCGTCGCCTTCGAGACCCCGCTCGTCACCCGCCCACCGGCACGCTCGACCATCGCCGTCGCTTCACCCCGCGACAGCGTCGGCAGCGTCCCGGTAATGACGACCGTCTTCCCCTTCAGGGCACCGTCAGCCGCCACCTGCACCGGCTCGACGAAGGTGAGTCCATGCCCGCGGAGCTTCTCGATCAGCGCCCGCGAGCTCTCCGCCGCGAAGAACGCCGACACCGCGTGCGCGATGATCTCGCCGACGCCGCGGACCTCGAGGATGTCGTCCGCGGTCGCCGCCATCAGCCGGTCCATCGTCCCGAAATGGCGCGCCAGCAGCTGCGCCGACTGCTCGCCGACGTGGCGGATCCCGAGCGCGTTCAGCAGCCGTGACAGCGGCTGCTGCTTCGACTGCTCGATCGCCTTGACGAGGTTCTCCGCGCTCTTCTCGGCGAACCGCTCAAGCGTGACGAGCTGCTCCACCGTGAGATCGTAGATGTCGGCCGCGTCGCTGACCAGCCCGGCCTCGATCAGCTGCATGATCCGCGCATACGAGAGCCCGCGGATGTCCATCGCCCCGCGCGACGCGAAGTGCACCAGCCCCTCGAGCCGGCGCCCCGGGCAGGCGACGTTGCCGCAATAGAGCGCGACTTCGTCCTCGTCGCGCTCGACCGGGGTGCCGCAGCTCGGGCACGTGGTCGGCACCTTCACCTGGCGCGGCGGGTCCTTCGGATCGCGCTTGTCGGGGACGGGCCCGATGATCTGCGGGATCACCTCGCCCGCGCGCTTCACCAGCACCGTGTCGCCGATGCGCAGGTCCTTCGTGTGAACGAGGTCGAAGTTGTGCAGCGTCGCCAGCTTCACCATCGCCCCGCCGATCTCCACCGGCTCGAGGATCGCGAACGGGTTGAGCACTCCCGTCCGGCCGACATTCACCTGGATGTCGAGAAGCTTCGTCTCGGCGATGTCCGGCGCGAACTTGCGGGCGATCGCCCACCGCGGCTCGCGGCCGACGACCCCGAGCTCGTCCTGCACCGCCAGCGCATCGACCTTCACCACCGCGCCGTCGATCGCGAAGTCGAGCTCGGCCCTCACCTCGCGCTCGACCCGCGTCGCCCATGCGTGGACCTCGCCTAACGTCCGGCAGCGCTCGCGGTGCGGGGCGACCGGGATCCCCCACTCGTCGAGAAGGGCGAGCAGCTCCCATTGCGAGCGCACCGGCGGCGCCTCCCCGTCGGGGAGGGCGATCGCGTAGCCGTAGAAGCGGAGCGGCCGCTTCGCGCTCACCCCGGGATCGAGCTGCCGGAGCGATCCGGCCGCCGAGTTCCGCGGGTTGGCGAACACCGGCTCGCCGGCCTTCACCCGCGCCGCGTTCAGCTCCTCGAATCCCGAGAATGGCATGTACACCTCGCCGCGGACCTCGAGGAGCGGCGGGTGTCCCTTCCCGCGCAGCCGCAGCGGTACGTCGCGCACGGTGCGGATGTTCGCGGTCACCACCTCGCCGATCGTCCCGTTCCCGCGCGTCGTCCCGATCTCGAGCACCCCGTCGCGGTACGTCAGGCTCACCGCCGCACCGTCGATCTTCAGCTCGGCGGTATAGCCGCTCGCGCGCACCGAATCGCCGCCAAGCCTGACGATCCGCTTCTCCCAGTCCTCGAGCTCCCCCTCGTCGAATGCGTTGCCGAGGGAGAGCATCGGCACGAGGTGGGTGTGCTTCGCGAGCTGCGTCGCCGGCTCGGCGCCGACACGCTGCGTCGGCGAATCCGGGGTGCGCAGCGCCGGATACTGCTCCTCGAGCGCACGCAGCTCGCGGAACAGCTGGTCGTACTCGCGATCCGGGATCGATGGATTGTCGAAGACGTAGTATTCGCGATTCGCGTCTTCGATCCGCTCGCGCAGCGTCGCCGCGCGAGCCGCCGCATCTGGGGGCACGGACGTCATGGGACGGAATATATCGCCGCGGCTCCGCGACGCAGGGAGCGGAAGCGCGCGGGGCTAACCGTCCGCTTCCTTGTCTATCACCTGCAGCGCAACCGTCACCAGCCGCTCGAGCTCCTCGTCGCTCGCCTTCGGCAACAGAGTCTCCGCCCACATGTGGTCCTCGGTCCGCGTGTACCGGTCGAGGAGCCGGCGGATGAAGGCGACCATCGCGATCCGCTGCATCTCGCCCCGTCGCTGCGCCTTGTGCACGTCCTGGGTGTCCCGGATCAGCGCTTCGAATCGGTACGCGTTGCGCAGCGCCTTCGCCGTCAGCGACGCGACCACCTGGCAGAAGCGGACGTCGCTGTCGCTGAACGGCGACGCATCGCGCTCCGTGCGGAGGAAGATCGCCCCGATCGTCGTCCCTTGCGCACGCAGCGGGACGACGACGATCGAGCGGACGTTGCGCAGGTGCAGCTGGTCGCGAACGCTGCGCAGCATCGGGTCGGTCGCGGCATCGGGGATGAACACCGTCTCCCCGCTCTCGAAGGCGCGCTGCAGCTCCGGGTAGCGATTGAGGTCCACCACCAGGTTGCGGATGGTCGGATCCTCGTAGCTTGCGACGAGGCGGACTTCTTCCTTCTCCCCGCTGAGGAAGATCGAGCAGCGGTCGAGACCGAACGACTCGCCGAGCTTGCGGGCAATCGTCTGCAGGATGTCGATGAAATGCAGCGACGACGAGATCTCCTGCAGGATGTCGACGATCGCTACGAGATGATCACGCTCCCGCTGGAGCTCCGAGATTTTCGCCTCGAGGCGGGCGATCTCCGAGCTCTGTGGAGAGGGTGCCGGCGATGACGTCGGCGTCTGAGGAGGCGGCGGGGGAGCCATCAGCATTCCCGATGTGCGCGTTGAACTCGTCGCTGGCGAAGCGAACGACCTTGTTGCGGCCCGTCTCCTTCGCGACGTAGAGGGCGTCGTCGGCCGTCTTCACCAGCGCTTCGCAGTGCGTGACCGCGGGGTGCGGCCATCCGGCGACGCCGAAGCTTGCCGTCCGCTTCAGTGTGCCGCCTTCGAAGGTGAATGTATGCGCCTCGACGGCTTTGCGCACGCGCTCGGCGAACGTCACCCCCGCGTCGAGGACGGTGCCCGGGAGCAGCATCACGAACTCCTCGCCGCCGTACCGCCCGACGCGGTCGATCTCGCGCGCCTCGTTCTGGAGGATGCGCGCGAACTGCTTCAGAACCGCGTCCCCGGCCTGGTGTCCGTAGGTGTCGTTGACGCTCTTGAACTTGTCGATGTCCGTCATCACGAGCGAAAAGGGCTCGTTGAGCCGGATGCTGTGCTCGAACATCTCGTTCAACCGCTCCTCGATGTGGCGGCGGTTGTCGAGCTGCGTCAGCCCGTCGGTCTGCGAGACGCGGAGCAGCTGCGAGTTGAGCTCGGCCAGCTCGTTCGTCCGCTTCTCGAGCTCCACCTGCAGCCGCTTGATTCGCAGCATCGACTTCACGCGCGCCCCGAGCTCGGCGAACTCGATCGGCTTGGTGATGTAGTCGTCCGCGCCCGCGTCGAGTCCCTTGACCTTGTGCTCGGTCGCATCGAGCGCGGTCTGCATGATGATCGGGATGAACGGCAGCGCCTTGTTCTGCTTCACGCGGCGCGCGACCTCGGTGCCGTCGATCGTCGGCATCATGACGTCGAGGAGCACCAGGTCGGGCGGATTCTCCTCGATCATGCGCAGGGCGACGTCGCCGTCGTTCGCGCTCGAGGTGATGTAGCCCCATGCCTCGAGGCGGGCCTGCAGCAGGTCGACGTTGTCTTCGTGGTCGTCGACGATGAGGATCCGTGCGGGGCGGTCCCCTATCGGCTCGTCATGCGGCATTGCCCGTCCCGAGGAACCGCTGCACCTCGGCGACAACCGCGCGGGGCTCGCAGGGCTTGGCGAGGTACCCGTCGCACCCGACCTCCATCGCCTTCTCGCGGTCAGAAGCCAGCGCATGCGCGGTCAGCGCGATGATCGGGATCGAGCGCGTCTGCGGGTCGTGCTTGAGGACCTGGGTCGCCTCCCACCCGTCGATGATCGGGATGGAGATGTCCATCAGGATCAGGTCGGGGTGTTCGCTGCGTGCCTTCGAGATCCCTTCTTCGCCGTTCAACGCTTCCGTCACCTTGTAGCCGAAGTGACGGAGGATCGTGGAATAGACGATGCGGTTGTCCTCGTTGTCCTCCACGAGGAGAACGGTCTTCCCATTTGGATTCATACTAGCCCTCGCGCCAGTCGAACGAGCCGAGGTCACTCCCTCGCCCGGGCCAGCAAGCGCTGCGGTGTCTGAGCTCACGGTGTGCTCCAACTGCGAACCGGGTAATGCAAAAAAGTCTCCCGCGACCAGAACGGGCGACGGGCGAGGATACGTTCCCCGCTGTCCAAGCAAGATTCTTACCAGCCTGGAGGGTTGAAAGCACGATGTCCTACGCCCCGAATCCGACCGCTCAACGGTCGCGGACCCAGAATGCCGCGTCCACGACCACCTCGACGCGCGGCCAGGCCGGCGCTCGCCGGAACAACGGGTCGACTGGCCGAGGGAGGGGAGCCACACCCAAGGCGGCGGCGCCTCGGTCCACCCCGCGCGGCCGTCCCTACGACGAAACCCGGAACTGGAAGCAGCTCGGGCTCCTCGCGGCCGGGATCGCGGCCGGTGCCGCGGTCGGGGCCGGGGTCGCGCTCCTCTTCACCGCGAAGACTGGCCCCCAGCGGCGCGCCGGGATCGCCCGCACGGCGCGTCACCTCGGCCACGACGCGGAGCAGCGGTGGGAGGACCTCGCCTTCGCCCTGAAGGAAGCCGCGCGAAGCACCCGCGATCGCTTCCGCCACCGCCACGCCGCCGACAGCGAAACGGACATCGACGACTGAGCGGCACCGCGACGCGTCAAGGGGGCAGAGCACTTGAAGCCGTTTCAAGTACTCTGCCCCCTTGACGCTTCTCTCGTCCGTCATCGCCGGGCCATGACCGGCGTGGCCGCTACAGGTCCTTGAGCTCCTTTTCCGCGCGCTGCTTGTAGAAGCGATCGTTGTAGTCCGTCGCCGGCAGCGAGATCACCGCCTGGAACTGCTCGCGCGCTCTGGTCTTGTCGCCGGTGTCGCGGTAAATCTCCGCGAGATCGATGTGATGCGTGATCCGCGTCGGATCGACCTCGACCGCCTTCTCCATGAACTGAACCGCGTTCTTCCAGCTCGCCGAGCCGAAGACCTGTCCTCCCAGCACATTGCGCGCGATCCAGCGCGTCGGCCCGTTGAGACGCATCACCTCCGCGTTCCACATCCCCATCACGTGCAGCGCACCTGGATGAACGGGATTGAACTTCAGCGCGTCCATCGCGTGCGCGCGCACCTCGGTCGCGTACTTCACCTTGTCGCGCGGACCGAGGGAGAGCGCCGTGCGGCCGAGGGCGCGGGCGAGGACGAAGTGCCCGTCGGCGTCGTTCGGGTTCACCTCGATCGCGCGGCGCGCGTACAGCTCGCCGCTGTGAAAGAGTTCGTTGCGCGCGTTCTTGTCTCCGTTGAACTCCCCGACGTCGACAGCGTCGCGCGACGCGTTGATGAGCGCCTGGTAGTTCTTCGGGTCGATCGCGATCGCGGCTTCGTAGTGCTTGAGCGCGGCTGCCGGATTCATCGCCTTGTGCAGCGAGTCGCCCATGGCGATATGATCCGCCGCGGTCTGCGCCCCGGCGGTCGATGCGGCCGCGACGAACATCGCGACGGCGGCGGGGGTGAGGTAACGCGGGATGGAACGAGTGACACTGCGCATGACAGCCTCGCGAAGTCGCGAACGGGTCGTGGAGCCGGGAAGACCGCGCTGCCCTTGTCCATTGAGTCCACCAGCGGCGGCGCGGCAGGGTTCAGGTGCGGACATCATAGGTTTACCCGGGAGTCCGGTCAATGTTGGCGCATCGGCTGATCGAGCGTAAGCGGGACGGCGGGCGGATCGAGGCCGGCGAGTGGCGCGCGCTCATGAACGCGTACGCCGCGAACCACATCCCCGACTATCAGATGGCCGCCCTGGCGATGGCCATCTACCTTCGTGGACTCGACCGTGAGGAGACGAGCGCGCTCACCGAGGCCATGCTGCGCTCCGGTGCGACCCTCGATCTCTCGTCGCTCGAGGCGCCGCGCATCGACAAGCACTCGACCGGGGGGGTCGGCGACAAGGTCTCGCTCGTCCTCGCGCCACTTGTCGCCGCGTGCGGGGTCGCCGTGCCGATGATGTCCGGCCGCGGTCTCGGGCACACCGGCGGCACCCTCGACAAGCTGGAATCGATCGCCGGCTTCCGCACCGACCTCACGCTCGCCGAGGCGCAGGCACAGATCGAGCGGATCGGCTGCGCGCTCATCGGCCAGACCGGTGAGATCGCACCCGCCGACCGGAAGCTCTACGCGCTCCGCGACGCAACCGCGACCGTCGAGTCGATTCCGCTGATCTCGGCGAGCATCATGAGCAAGAAGCTCGCGGAAGGGCTGACCGGCCTCGTGCTCGACGTCAAGCGCGGGTCCGGTGCCTTCCTCCCCGAGCTCGAACGGGGGCTCGAGCTCGCGCGGACGATGATCGAGCTTGGCGCCGATCACGGCTGCCCGACCGTCGCCCTGGTCACCGCGATGGACCGCCCTCTGGGCCGCGCCTGCGGCAACGCCCTCGAGGTCGAGGAATCGATGCTGGCGTTGCGCGGGGAGGGGCCGCCCGACCTGATGGAGGTCACCTACGCGTTAGGCGCCGAGATGCTCGTCCTCGGCGGGATCGCGCCGGACATCGACGCCGCCCGCCGCCAGCTCGAGAAGGCGATCGGCACGGGGCGCGCCGCCGAGAAGATGCAGGAGATCATAGAAGCCCAGGGCGGCAACCCGGGCGTCGTCGACGACCCGGCGGTCCTCCCGCAGGCGTCGCACGTCGAGCTTTTCCCGGCGCCGCGCCGCGGCTTCGTGGCCAGGGTCGAGCCGCGCGCGATCGGGCAGGGGATCATCGCGTTAGGCGGCGGGCGCACGAAGATGGAGGACCGGGTCGATCCGAGCGTCGGCTTCGTGATCACCGCCAAGCCGGGCGACTGGGTCGAGGCCGGGGAGCCGCTCGCCACCGTCTTCGCCAGCGACCGGAGGGGCGTCGAATCGGGGCGGGCGACCCTGCGCGTGGCAGTCGTCATCGCCGACGAAGCCGACCCGCCGCTGCCGCTGGTGTCGCATCGCGTGACCGCGGGCGGCGTCGAGCTGTACGCGCGCGACTGATGACAGCCGCCTCAATTCGGTGTCCCCCCCCGCCAGGGGTCGGAGTCGCCGGGCAGCGCCAGGGGTCGGAGTCGCCGGGCAGTTCAAGGGGACCGGCCGCCGGCGGCCCGGGCCATCCTGCCTAACGGTCAGCGGCCGAGCCCGATCGTGCCGGCGAGCGCGCTCGAGCAGTGAGTCGGCGCCCGCGCCGCGCAGTGGTATCGTTTCTGCTCGCGAAGCACGCAGAGGCCAACATCGGCCTCGGTCACCAGCCACGAGGAGGATACGGACGCATGGCGCACGCGCACGACCTCGACCTCGCTGCTGCCGGCGGCGACGCACGGATCGCGGCGTCGAACGAGCAGCCCACCGCACGATCAGGTCCGATCGCGCCCGAGGACGCACCTGGTGATCGCGCCCGCTTTGCCACCGCGGCCGACCCGCGTTCCGGGCTGACAAGACGAGAGCACTCCGACCGGTGGCCGATCGGCTGATTCGACCGCACGTCGAGCGCCGCTCGTGAGCGAGGGGGCGGCTGCGCGTTGGGCAGTCGCTCCCTCATTCACGCCCCCGCGCGACGACGGAAGCGGCGAAGCGGAGCAGTACTTCGGGCAGACGCCAGCGGAGTTCCGTGCCGCGGTTCTTCCCGGCTTGATCCTCCAGCCGTCCGGCATCTTCCCCGCGACTCGCGCACAGAATCCGGCTGCACCTTCATCGCGTCGACCAGACGGTCGCGCCGAACGAAGAAAGGGGGCCGCTGCACCAGCGCAGGCGGCCCCCTCTCTCATCTCCCGTCGCCGTGTCATTGCCGACGCGGCGCCGCGTGTCGGTGTAAGTATTTCTCCGGATGGGCGTGTGCAGTTTTTCTGGAAACAACATTTGTGATGGATTGTTGGATGGCGGGGCGACCTCTGTGGCTGCCCCGCCATTCGGCTTTCGCCGCTGCAGCAGCCCGGACAGAGCGGCTCGCCGTGGCGCGCCTGTCGTCGCGGCGGGCCTCGGTCACTGACCGCTTCGACTCCCGCGATTCCCTCGCGACGCAACCCATCGG
>DASZNJ010000371.1:0-37121 GCA_035551575.1 Gemmatimonadaceae bacterium | reverse complement strand
GGGCCAGGCGCCAGTAGCCAGGCGTTAGGCACGGCGGCAACAGGCGGGGCCAAGCGCCAGTAGCCAGGCGCCAGGCACGGCGGCAGCAGGCGTGGGCCAGGCGCCAGTAGCCAGACGTTAGGCAGGGCGGGAACCACTGGGTGCCACTGGTCAGCTCTCAGGCACGGCGGCAAGGCCCCGGCGCGACGAACGAACGGTAGCGTCGTTCCTGGCTCCTGACACCCATGGCCCTCCGCCTACGGCCGCATGTAGTGGCAGGTATACCCGCCCGGATTCTTCCGCAGGTAGTCCTGGTGGTACTTCTCCGCGCTGTACCACGTCGACGCCGGCTCGATGCTGGTGGTGACGGGGCGCTTCCACTTTCCCGACGCGTTGACGCGCGCGATCACCTGCTCGGCGGTCGCTTTCTGCTCGGGGCTCTGCGGGAAGATCGCCGAGCGGTACTGCGTGCCGACGTCGTTCCCCTGGCGGTTGAGCGTCGTCGGGTCGTGCAGGCGGAAGAACCACTGCTCGAGCAGTGTCTCGTAGCTCAGCACCGAGGGATCGAAGACGATGCGCACCGCCTCGGCGTGTCCCGACTTGCTGTCGTGGGTGTCGTGGTAGGTGGGGTTCTCGAGCCAGCCGCCGGTGTAGCCGACGTCGGTGTCGAGCACGCCGGGCACGTCGCGGAGGATCTCCTCCACTCCCCAGAAGCAGCCGCCGGCGAGGACGGCCACCTCGGTCTGCCGGCCGCCGGCGACCGGCGGCGATGTCGTGTCCTGTTGTGTAGCCATCTGCGAATGTCCGCGATCGGGTCGATGAAAATACGAAGGCGCCGGGCCGCTGTCTTCACCTACAAGACGCGGTCCAGCGCCATCGTTCCCGCCGGCGTGGTCAGCCGCCGAGCTGCCTGACGAGCCGTCCCCCGCGGTAGATCCGCACCGCGTCGGCGCGGCCGTCGCGATTGCCGTCGATCCACTGCTGGATCATGGTGCCGTTGCTCGTGAACCACGACGCGGCCTCCGGGCGGCCGTCGCCATCGCGATCGACGTAGCGCACCCGATAGTCGTTGCCACCGAGCCAGCGCGTCGCGGTGTTGGTGCGCTGCCCGCGTCCCCAGATCACCGCCGCGGCCATGTCGGGAAGGGTCGTCGGATAGCGCCGCCGCTGGACGACGTCGCAGTTCGGGTTGCGCGAGTCGAAGCAGCTGCCACCGTTGCCATAACGGCCGTCGCCCTGGCGGCGATCGCCATAGCCGCCGTTATCATAGCCGCCGCCGTTGTCGTAGCGGCCGTTGCCGTAGCGGCCATGGTCATCGTCATCGTCCTCGTCGTCCTCTCCGTGCCCGTAGCCCTTGTGCCCCCTGACGCTCCTGCACTTCACCTCGTACTTCTCGTCGCCATTTCCCTTGAGGTGGGTGGTCTCGCGGCACTGCCGGCCGCGGGCATCGACGTAGGTGCGGGTCTGCTTGCCGCTGTGCCCCTGCGCGGCGAGCGGCGCAGCGAGGCCGAGGGCAGCGATCGAGACAAACACGATGGAACGGTGCATCTGCTTCCTCCTTGCGATTCCGCCCGGATGCGGATTGTGGTGTTCGTTGCTGCACCACCAGCAAGGGCAGCAACGGTGCCGACTCCCGCCGGCGCGCGCGCAGCGACTAACGCACCGCCGTGCAACGAGTTGTCGCGTTGTAACGCGCATCACGCGACGGCGTGTTGTCCGCCATGGTGGACGCCGCCCGTCCCGCTCGAGCGACGATCGCGGTAGCTTGAGCGCGAGTCGGCCGCGACGCGGCCCGCGTCGATTCCACCCTCGCGCACGTGCAGCACTTCACCCCCGTCATCGTCGGCGTCTTCTTTGCCGCGCTCGTCGTCGCGCTCACCGCCGTCGCGCGCCGGCTTCCGGTGCCGCCGCCGATCCTGCAGGTCGCGGCCGGGCTCGTCATCGCGCTCATTCCCGGTCTCGTCGTTCCGGAGCTCGAGCCGGGCGTGGTGTTCTTCGTCTTCCTGCCGCCGATACTGTGGGCGGCGGCGTACTTCACGCCGCTGCGCGAATTCAAGGCGAACATCCGGCCGATCGGGTCGCTGGCCGTCGGTCTCGTCCTCGTCACCTCGGCGGCGGTCGCCCTCGTCGCACGGATGCTCGTGCCGGAGATGCCGTGGGCCGTCGCCATCGCGTTAGGCGCCATCGTCAGCCCGCCCGACGCCGTCGCGGCCGCGGCCATCGTCGCCCGGCTGCCGGTGCCGCGCCGCGTCACGGTCATCCTCGAGGGGGAGAGCCTCGTCAACGACGCGTCGGCGCTGATCCTCTACCGCACCGCCGTCGCCGCCGCCGTCACCGGCACCTTCAGCTGGGGGGAGTCGGTCGTCCGCTTCTTCATCGACGCGGGGATCGGGACGCTGATCGGGCTGCTCGTCGGCTGGCTGATCATCCGCGCCTCACGGTGGACGAAGGACGCCCTCGCCGAGACGCTGCTCACCCTCGCCGGTCCGTACCTGGCGTGGACCGCGGCCGAGTCGCTGCACGTGTCGGCGGTGCTCGCCTGCGTCGCCGGCGGGCTCTATCTCGGGCAGCACCTCTCGACCGCCGTCTCGCCGATGTCTCGACTGCAGACGCGGACGGTCTGGGACCTCGTGGTCTTCCTCCTCAACGCGATCATCTTCCTCGTGCTCGGTGCGCAGTTCGGCGGGATGCTGCGGACCGTGCCCAGCGGAACGTTAGGCTTCGCGCTGCGGAACGGGCTGATCGTCGGGGTCGTCGCGATCGTCGTCCGCCTGCTCTGGGTCCCGGTCTGGACGCTGCTTCCCCGCGACCTTGGGCGGCGGGGCCGTCGCGACGAGCCGCCCCCGAACGGGAAGTCGGCGTTCCTCATCGGCTGGACGAGCATGCGCGGGATCGTCTCGCTCGCGTCGGCGCTCTCGCTGCCGCGCCTCCTCGGTGACGGGACGCCATTTCCCTGGCGCACCGAGATCATCCTGATCGCGATGTGCGTCATCCTCATGACGCTGGTCGTCCAGGGGCTGACGCTCGCCCCGATCATCCGCGCCTTCCGCTTTCCCCCCGAGCAGACGCATCTCGAGGAGGAGACGCTCGCCCGGCGCGAAGCGCTCCGCCGCGGCGCCGAGGCGCTCGAGGACCTCTCGCGCGAGCCGTGGGTGGACCGCCGCGACGTCGAATGGCTGCGCACGGAGCTGCGCGACCGCGCCCGCCTCTCCGAGCACCATCTCGGCGGCCCCGCGGCCCGCCGCCGGCTCCGCGCCGCGATGATCGACGCCGAGCGCCGCATCCTCGTCCGCCTCCGCAACGAGGGCGCGATCTCCGACGAAGTGCTGCGGGAGCTCGAGCAGGAGCTGGACCTGGAAGCGATCCGCGCCGGGGCGGGGGAAGCGCGGTAGGGGCCTGGGTGCCAGGGGCCAGGTGCCGGCAGTGAGGCACTGCGCCACTGCGACTGCGCAATGGCTGCCCTCTGACCCCCGCGGTCCCGCCGTGCCTAACGCCGGGCACTGCCCCCTGGCACCCTCGTCGCCCTACGACGATCGGCTGGCCACGACGGGTGGGCTCTCCCCCGCCGCCGGCACGCGCGTCGCCCCCTCCGGCAGCCGCTCCGTCCGGTCGAGGCGGTCGACGTCGATCGCCAGCGTGCCGTCGGTGGTGCTCGCGAAGACGCTCGCCCACTTCACGTCCCAGCGGATCTCGTCCCAGGTGTACGAAGCGCGGGCGGTGACCCGCGTCGAGAACGTTTCTTCATGGGCGTTCACCAGGATCAGGAGCTCGGCCTCGGCGGCGAGCAGCGACTCGGGGGTCGCGCCGGCGAGCGGGCTCGCGGCGGTGATCGGGTGGACCACCGTCCAGTGCAGCGTGAAGAGATCAACCGAGTTCCGCTCGAGGGTGAGCGGATGGAAGTTGCGCTCGCGGCGCCCGTCGTTGTCCTCGAAGACGACCAGGTTGACCCGCACCTGCACGTCGCTCAGCTCCCCCGGCTGCAGGCTCACCATCCGGAACATCAGCCCGCGCCCCCCCTCGTACGGCGCGACGATCGCCGACTCGCTGAAGCGGATCCGCATTCGCGGCCGCGTCAGCCGGGCGATCACCAGCCCCGCCGCGGCGACCAGCGTCAGCGGCCCGGCGAGCGACTCGAAGACGACGAGCCAGTTCGCCGTCGCCCCGACCGCGTACATCCCGCCCGTCCCCGTGGTCGTGAAGATCCCGACGCTGAAGCTGAAGGCGCGGAGGAACGGATCCTCGAGCCCGAGCGCGGCCGCCCCGTGCAGCGCGCCATCGCCTAACGCCCGGTAGGCGAGCGCGAAGCACCCGTTCATCAGCAGCACGATCCCGACGAGCCAGCCGATGAACGCCAGCCAGCCGACATTCAGCGCTCCGAGGTAGAACCGAGCCGCCCGCTGCGCGCCGATCCCGTACTTCCGGCTCGTCGGAATTCCCTCGTGCGAGAGAAACCGCCCCCGCACCTGGTTGGCCACCACCCGGCCGAACCCGAGGTCCGTCGGGTGCGTCGTCGATGGGGGCGGGGCGGGGAGGTCTTCGTCCGGTCTGGTGGCGGTCACATGACGCAGCGGTGGGAGTCGAACGCGAGCGCGGCAGGACGCGTCGCGTGCCATAACGTATCTTCCATGGCGTATGAGGGGGAGCTTCAACGTTCCCCCCCTCTCCGGAGTATCGAGGACGATGAGCGACAGCGACGAACAAACCGTTCCCGGCGCCCACCCGCACGACCCCGCGCACGGCTGGCGCGCGCACCTTCCCTTCGTCGCCTTCTCGTTCGTCGTCGCCTGCCTGCTCATCCTCGCCGTGACTCCGATCGTGATGATCCATCGGCTCGACGAGCTGCGGCGCGTTGCCAACGGCACCGTCGGAGCGGCGCGCCCGATTGCCGGCGACCTCCGCCTCCTCTTCGTCGAGGAAGCCGAAGACCACCAGCGCTACATCCTCGAGGGCGATCCCCATGCGCTCGCCCGCTATCGCGCCCACCGCGCCGAGGAGCGGCAGCTCTTCATCACCCTCACCTCGCTCGCCGGGGAGATCGGCAGCCCGACCGATACCGACGTCGACGAGCTGCGCAGCCGGGCGGACCGCTGGCATGGGCTGACCGACCTGCAGGTCGACCAGCGGATCAGCCCAGCCGCCCTCGCCGCGGCGCTGCCCCGCCTCACCGCAGGGCGCGATTCGGTGCTGGCCGCCAGCGCGCAGGTCCGGGAAGATCTCAACCGCGCCTACGAGCTCGACACGGCGAAGGGGACCGCGATCCTCGAAGACCAGCGACTCATCTCGGCGACGCTCGGTGTCCTCGCCCTGCTCACGACCCTCGTCATCGCCTGGTTCGCGCGGCGCGAGCGCGCGCTCGGCCGGGCGCTGACCCGCGCCATCGCCGAGGAGGCACGGCTGCGCGCCGAAAGCGAACGCCGGCGCGAGGAGCTCGAACGGATCACCGAGACGAAGAACGGGCTGATCCGCGGGTTCACGCACGACGTGAAGAACCCGATCGGCGCCGCCGACGGCTACCTGCAGCTTCTCTCCGAGGGGCTGCTCGGGCCCCTCGGCGAGAGACAGCGCACCGGAGTCGAACGGGCCCACCGGTCGCTGGTCTCCGCGCTCGAACTGATCGGGGACCTGCTCGAGCTGTCGAGGGCCGAGTCGGCGCAGTTCCATGTCGAGCAGGTGCCGACCAACGTCGTCGAGGTCGTCCGCGACGCAGCCGAGGAGTATCGCGCGCAGGCGGAAGCGAAGGGGTTGGCGCTGTCCATCGACTGCGAGGACGGGATCCCGATCATCCGCAGCGATCCCGGGCGCGTGCGGCAGGTGCTTGGCAACCTCATCTCGAATGCGGTGAAGTACACCGCCGCCGGATCGGTCAGCGTGCGCGTTCGCGCCAGCTCGGATACCGGGGTCCCGATGGTGGTTGTCGAGGTCGCGGACACCGGCCCCGGGATCCCGAAGGAGAAGCAGCACCTCGTCTTCCGCGAGTTCGTACGACTCGACCCATCCGCCGCCGCGGGGGCCGGGATCGGGCTCGCCATCAGTGAGCGCATCGCCGCCGCGATCGGCGGTTCGATCGAGATGAAGAGCGAGGTCGGGCGAGGCTCGACGTTCGTTCTCTCCCTGCCTGTCGGCGCGAGTGCCCCCGTGCGCGATCAGATGTCGCTGCAGGCGTGAACGATCCCGCGGGACGCGGTCGTGCCCCCGGGCCCACCGTCAGGCGCGTGACGGCACAAGCGTCAGGCAGGGCGGTCAGGGCGTGCTGCTTCCGTCGCGGTGGCGGCCGGCGGAGAACGACGGGACGATGCTGAAGCCGATGAATGGCCGCGCCGGCAGCGAGGCCGATCGAAGGAGGGGGAATCCGAGGTCGAGCCGGAGGGTGGCGCGGCCGAAGCGCGTTGGCACGAGCCGGATTCCGAGCCCGGCGGCGCCGACGTAGAGCCGGTCGGTTCCCGAGCTGGTGCCGGGGAGCGCGGGATCCCAGCGCATCGAGGCGGCGCCGAACAGCGCTCCGTGCAGCGTGTAGCCGTGTCCCACCGCGACAAGTCTCGCCGACCGTTCGAGTGATGCGGCGAACGCGGTTTCCGCCAGCCCGCTGCGGGTGTTCAGGGCGCGCAGGGTCGGATCGACGGTCGCCAGCGCGCGCACGTCGGGGTCCGGATCGGTGAGCTGCTCACCGGCGATCCGCGCGGTCCAGAGCCCGCGCGCGGCCGGATGCATGATGCCGACGGCGGCGCGGGCGCTCCCCGCGGTCCAGGAGTTCCCGAGGCGATACCCGGACGCCCAGGCATCCGTCGTCACCACCCATCGCTCCCCCGGTACCCAGACGCGTCCCCCCCAGAGATCTGCGTGAAGCCCCGGGCGGCCGGAGGCGAAATCGCGGCCCACCGCGACGACACCCTCGCCTTCGAAGCCGACCGGGAGGTCGGCGATGCCGCGCGAGGTCGCCGCATTGGCCGGGGTTCGCGCGGGATCGCCGCCGAGGAGCCAGCTGTTCTGGCGATAGTGCGCCGTTCGGCGCGTCGCTCCGACGTCGACGCCGGCGAAGGCGCGCCGCACCGTGCGCGGGCCGACGATCATGGCGCCGGGCGCCGCACTGACGGCGGCACTCTGATACTCGAGCCCGGCGATCAGCGCGGTCGCTCCCCGCGGTGACGCGGTGACCCGATGACTGACGAGAAGGTGCGCGCCGTCGCGAATGACGGTGTCGCCCCAGGTGGCGCCGGGCGCCCGGCGGAGCTCGCGCCCGACGACGAGCTCCGCGTGCCACGGATCGAATATCGAGCGGGAGCGGGTGGCGATCCCGCCGCCCCACGATGCGCCGTCGCGATACGCGTTTCGATAGATCGACGCCGACAGGTTGGAGCCGAGCACCCACGGGTCGGAATAGGCGGCGCCGAGGCCGATGCGCCCCGCGTCCGACCGGACGTACAGCTTCGCGCTGCGGCCGGTGCCGAGGACGTTGCTTTCCGTCAGGCCTAACGTTCCGCCGCTCGACCCGTTGGCCTTGAGCGTCGGCTGCGTGCTCCACGCATCGCGGGTCAGGACCGTCAACCTCACGCTCCCGTCGGCGCAGCGGCCGGCGAGGAGCCCGACATCGGCGAGGTAGCGGAGCCCGCGAAGGCGGCGGACGGACTCCGCCACCCGCAGCGTGTCGACGGTATCCCCCGCAGCGAAGAGCAGCCGCCGGCGGACCGTCGCCTCGCGCGTCCGGATATGGAGGTTGTCGACCACGGAGGCGGGACCGGGGAGCCCGTCCGGCGCGCGCGTGACCACGTCGACGGCGGAGATCGGCCGTCCGGAGAATTCCCCTGCCGTGGTGATGGGCGTCGCAGCCCGGCAAGCGCTCGCCGGGGCGCTCGTGCCAGCCGGGGCCGGCTGCTGGGCGGCGGCGACGTGGGCGGCAAGCAGCAGGAACGACGCCCCCGCCCCGGACACTGCCATCACGCCCGTGCGCCGCTGCCCGGTGGCGGGCGGTGCGCTTCGCTGCGATCGCTTCATGCTGATATTCTCCGGGGTGCTGGCGGCTGCTGACGAGCATCGTTGCCTGTCAACGAGCGCAAGCTGTCATCGCGAGCCTGACTCCAGCTTAAACATCCCGGACTGCCGACGAGCCTCGCCCCCCGCGCGCGACGCCGGGCAGGGTAAGCACGAATGTTGTTCCCCGCGGTGACGTGCTCCCGATCCGGAGGTCGCCGCCATGCGCGCTCGCGATCCACTGGGCGATCGCAAGTCCGAGCCCCGCTCCGCTCGTCGTGGAGGCCGTGGAGCCCCCGACATCGGCTGCGGCGGTGCGCGGGGACGCGCCATCGCCGCGATAGAATCGCGCGAAGATGCTCGGCTGGTCTGCCGCGGAAATGCCCGGGCCGGTGTCGGTCACCGAGATCTCGAAGTCGGGAGGGGCGCCTCCATCCGCGGCGCGCCCTCGCTCGAGCGACACGTCCACCATCCCCCCGGGGGGAGAGTACTTGATCGCGTTGTCGAGCAGGTTGAGGAGGACGCGCTTCAGCAGCGCTTCGTCGCCGGCGTACTCGTGTTCGCCGTGGGCCTGGAGGCGGAGCCCGACGCCGCGCCGCGCGGCGAGTGAGCGCACTGTCGTGACGCCGTCGCTCACCAGCTCCTCGAGATAGAACCGCGAGATACGGAGGGGCTGCTCGCCGGAGTCGGCGCGCGCCAGCAGGAACAGGTCCTCGACGATCGTTCCCATGCGCTCGGTTTCCCGGGAGATGATCGCGAGCGCGTCGCGATATTCGCGCGCGGGGCGGTCGGAGCGCGCAAGCGCGACGTCGGCCTCGGCGCGGAGCACGGCGATCGGGGTGCGAAGCTCGTGCGACGCGTCGGCGATGAAGCGGCGCTGCTGCACGAGTGCCCGGTCCAGTCGCTCGAGCAGCGCGTTGATCACCGTGGCAAGCATCCCGAGCTCGTCGCGTGCGTTGGCGATTGGCAGGCGTTCGTGGGCATTCGACGCGCTTATCTCCGCCGCGCGGCGGCTCATCGCCGAAAGGGGCTCGAGACTCCGCCGCGCGATGACGTAGCCGCCGATCCACGCGAGCAGGAGCGCGATCGGGATCGCGATCAGATAGGCCGTGCGGACCTGCTCGAGGGTCTCCTCCTGAGCGTGCATGGAGAGCACGACCACGATCTGCAGCCGGCTGGCGCCAAGCCGGACCGGAAGGACATATGCACGATGCCCCCCCTCCTCGTCCGGAAGCGTCAGATACGTCGCACCCGGCCCCGCAGCTGGCATGGCTCGAACGAGCTCACCCAGCCGCTCCACATTCAGTTCCGGAGTGCGCTCCTCGTCCGCCGACAGCCGGACAGGGGCGGCCAGGCTGGTGGCGATGGGGCGGCCGCCACTGTCGTACAGGAAGACCGAGAGGTCGCGAAGGCGAAAATCCTGCAGCGTGTGCGCCGCGGCGATGCTGTCGGAGGGTTCTTCGCGGCGTTCAGCGAGGAGCTCGAGCCTGAGGGCGTCCGCCGCGTCGGCGAGAACCGAGTCGACGTGCTGGAGCGTCGCGCGCTCGAGCACCACGTAGGCGGTGGCCATGAACACCATCAGCAGCGCGGCAAGCGCCCCGGTATGCCAGAGGGCGAGCCGGGCGCGAACGCTCTCGACCAGCGGTTTCATCGGAACAGGTCCCTGTCCGGAATTCCCATCAGGAGCGCGTGCCGCTCCGCTTCCCGGGTTCCGACACAACGCCAAGCATGTAGCCAGCACCGCGCCGGGTGTGGATGAGCGGCTGTTCGCCGGGCGCGTCGATCTTCCTGCGCAGGCGACTCACGTAGACCTCGAGCGAGTTCGACATGGGGTCGTGATTGTCATCCCAGACATGGGCGCACAGGTCCGCTCGCCCGAGCACTCGTCCCGCGTTCCTCGCCATGTATTCGAGCATGGCGTATTCCTTCGTGGTCAGCGAGAGGGTCCGGCCGCCGCGGGACGCACCCTGGGCACGCGTGTCGACGACCAGGTCGGCGACGGTGAGCACTTCCGACGCGGTCTGCGGCCCGCGCCGCATGAGCGCACGCAGCCGGGCGACCAGCTCGTCGAATGAGAACGGCTTCGTGAGATAATCGTCCGCGCCCGCATTGAGACCGACGATCTTGTCGGTCACGGTGTCCCTGGCTGTCAGCATGAGCACCGGGATGCGACTGCCCTTCTCCCGCAGGCCGCGGCAGACGTCCAGCCCGGAGTGGATCGGAAGCATGACGTCGAGCACGATGAGGTCGTACTCGTTGATCGCGGCGAGATAGCGTGCCTGCTCCCCGTCAGCGGCGAGGTCGACGGCCCAGGCATGCTCACGCAGCCCGCGGACGAGCGTGGGTCCGAGTTGCGGGTCGTCTTCGGCGAGGAGGAGGCGCATGGAGTCAAACCGGCAGGAGGCAGGCAGGAGGTAATCCGAACGTACCCCGGCAACCCTTTCACGGGAATAAGCGCCGCGATAAGGATCTGTTTAGCGTCGCTTCAGACTCGGCTGGTAGACTGGTGCACACTCCCGCCACCCCGGAGGGAAGTCACACCAGCCACGACTGAACATGGCGACCGCAGCGCGACCAACTGAGGATGCCACCGACCCGCGTTGGCGCGCCGAAGCCGGCGGGCCGCTGCTTGTCGCCGCGAGGGCGGAGACGGTGGCGCATCCGCGCGGGGCGGTATGGCCGCTGGCCGCGACCGCGCTGGTCGTGGCCTCCGCGCTGGCTGCGCGGCCCGCCCTGATCGACGGAGGAACCGGCGGCGCCATCACGACCGCGAGGCTGGTCGTGACGAGGACGTACCTGCTCGGGGGCCCGCTGTTCAACCTGCTCGACCTGCTCACGTTGTTGTCCGTGCGCCAGCATATCGCGATCGGCGTGACCACCATCGCCACCGCCATGCTCGTGGCCGCAGTGCGCACGCGGCGCGCCGCCCCGCGCACCCTCACCCGCCATGCCGTCCACTACGGAGCCACTGTCGGGGTCGCGCTCGCTGGCGTTCTCTCACTCTACGCAACAGGCATCCTCGTTCCGCGACCGATGGCTTCGCTCAGTCTGGGCGATCCGGCCGAGCTGGCCATCGACGTGCATAGCCATACCGACGCCTCGCACGACGGGCGGGCCGGCTTCGGTCCGGAAGAGAATCGTGCGTGGCACCAGGCCGCCGGATTCGCCGCCGCCTATGTCACCGATCATCGCTCGTTCGACGCCGCCGCATCCGGAGCCCGGATGAACCCGCGGGCGTCGGGCGAGCGGACGGTCCTCCTCAGCGGGATCGAAACCGTGTACGCAGGCGCGCACCTCAACGTGCTCGGCGCGACCATCGCCGACTCCGCCATCGATCATGGAGGGCATCTGGACAGGGTCGCGTTAGGCACCGCCCCGCGTGAAGACCGTGGTCCCGCCCTCAGCATCCTGACGATTCCCGCCGATCTCGAAAGGATCCCGCGCGGGGCCCGGCTGCGCGGCATCGAACTGTCCGACGCAGCGCCAAGGGGGATCGAGGCCGGGTCGTCGCACCGCGCCCGCATCCTCCGGCTCGCCGACAGCCTGAACCTCGCCCTCGTTGCCGGCTCCGACAATCATGGATGGGGACGCACCGCGGCCGCGTGGACCGTGATGCGCATCCCGGGGTGGCGCGAGCTGAGCCCGGCGGCGCTCGATCGGGCGATCCGCACCTCCCTCGACCGGCAGCGCCGCGGTGCGACCTCCATCGTCGATCGGGCAGCCGTGCGCCAGCCGCGCAACGCTCTGGAGCTCGCGGCGACGGCGCCGATGGCGCTGTGGGGGATGTTCGTCACCATATCCCCGATCGAGCGGGTCATGTGGGTGGCGTGGGCCTGGGCTGCCTGGTTGGCGTTGAAGCTCTTCGCCGACGCCCGTACGCGTCTCGGAACCGAGTCTCGGGCGGCCAAAAGGCCGATGCTCGCGCCGATCGCCGGCCAGTCTCGCCGTCGTCCTGCTCTCAAGCCGGCGCGGGGATGAAACGATTCGTCATGACACCCAGTCCCGCTCAGACTCCTGCGGGGCTCGCCCGGCGCCCCCGTATTTCCGGCTTCCTGCTCGCGCTGACCCTGGTGTCCGCGCCGGCATATGCACCGGCGTCCGCACAGGGCACTGCCGCCGCCGAACAATCGCTGCGACCCGTGACTGTCGCCGAGGCGGTGAGCGCCGCGCTCGCGAATGGCGCACGAGTCGCGGTCGGCCGTGCCGACACCGCCGTCGCGCGGGCGCAGCTCGCGATCGCCGGTGCGCTTCCCAATCCCGTCCTTGCGGGGAGCTACACCAGGTCCGCGCCGCAGCTCCACGCAACGATCGACCTGCCATTCGACCTGCCATACCTGCGAAACGTGCGCGTCCGCGGCGCTCGTGCCGCACGGCGCGCCGCAGACCTGCGCTTCGAGTTGACGCGAGCGGAGGTGCGTTACGACGTGGACACGGCGTACGCCGCCGGACTCGCGGCGCGGTCGCGTGCAGAGCTGTCGGCCGAGAGCGCGCGCAATGGCGACAGCCTGCTCACGCTGGTCCGACAGCAGCGCGACGCGGGTTACGCGAGCGAGCTCGATGTCGAGCTTGCCCAGATCAACGCGGGACAGCAGCTGAACGTCGCGGAGACCGACTCGCTCGCGGCAACGCAGGCGCTGCTCACGCTGCAGAACCTGATGGGATTGCCGGCAGAACGTCCATCGATCGCGCTGGCGGATTCGCTCGACACGCTGATCGCTGCCGCGCGCGGTCTCACGGAGAGGCAGGCGCTTCGAGGGTCACCGGCAGTCGCGACGCTGCTTCCGGTAGCAGCGGCTGGAGCGGAGTTCGAATCCCGGGACCTCGCGCTTCGCTTGTCGCGCCGGCGTGGAGCACTCGTTCCGGCCCTGCAGTTCGGCGTCGAGGGTCGCGACCCGACCGGCGGGCCGAAGGGACTCCTGCCGATCATCGGACTCTCGATCCCTCTTCCGCTGTTCAATCGGTATGGCGGTGAGATCGCGTATGCGGAGGCGGGGCGGCGCCGGGCCGCGGCCGAACTGGACGCCGCTCGACGGGATGCCGGCGCGGCGATCGCGGCAGCGCAGCGGGAGATTGCACAGGCGCAGCGGCGGCTCGATCGCGAGCGAAGCCTTCTCCAGACCGCGCGCGACGTCGCGCGAAAGGCGCTCATCGCGTACCACGAGGGCGCGTCGGCGCTCCCGGCGGTGCTGCAGGCCCAGCAATCCGCGCGCGACACATTTGCCCAGTACATCAGCGACGCCCTCGCGGTTGCCAAGGCGGCGGCGGCGATTCGTCTCTCGACCGCCACGCAATGACTCGAACACCGTCAGGCGCCGTCAGGCGCGCAGCATGGGTTGCAGTGCTCGTCACCGCCGCGCTCGCGGGTTGCGGCAAGGGGACGGCGGGCGGTTCGGACTCGGGTCATGCGCTCCCCGCGGTCCGCGTGCGCACGGCGACCGTGGTGCGGCGACCGTTTCCCATCACGCTCAACGCGACAGGGACGATCGTCGCGCGGCCCGGCAGCGTCGCCACGCTCAGCGCACCGGCACCGGCGCGCATCACGCGCGTATTCGCGTCCGAGGGCGACCTGGTGCGCCGCGGCGACCCGCTGGTCGCGTTCGATCGCGCCGCCTTTCAGGCGGCGTTCGACCAGGCGCAGGCGGTGGAGCTGAGCGCGCGACAGGAATTCGCTCGCGCGACGCGGCTCGCCGCGCAGGGAATTCTCCCCACTCGCGACGTCGAGCAGGCCCGTGCCGCGCACGCCCAGGCAGCGGCCGCGCTCGTCGTCGCCAGTCGTTCGCTCGAACTGGCCACGCTCCGCTCGCCGATCACCGGAGTCGTATCGAAGAACAGTGCGGTCCTCGACGCGTCGGTCGACCCGACGCAGCCGCTCGTACAGGTGGTCGATCCGCACGCGCTGGAAGCGCGCATCCTTCTCGCCGCGGGCGACGCAGCGCAGATCCATCGCGACGCCGCGGTGACGTTGACCACGGGATCGGGCGAAGGCACCGTGGTCGCCCGGGGCCGGGTCCTGGCGATTGCGCCGACGATCGACTCCCTCACCGGGACAGTCGTCGTGCGCGCCCGCGTCGAAGCTCCGTCGCGCGAACTGCGCCTTGGGGAAGTGGTCGGCGTCCGGATCGAGGCCGGCGTCCAGGCGAACGCCCTCGTCGTGCCGGTCATGGCGCTGGTTCCATCCTCGAGCGGCGACGGTTACCAGGTGTTCGTCGTGACCGCGGGTGATACCGCGCGCGCGCGCCCGGTGACCGTCGGTATTCGCAGCGCCGGATTCGCAATGGTAACGGATGGCGTGTCAGCGGGAGAGGTCGTGGTCGCCGACGGCGCCTTCGGTGTGGAGGATGGGTCGCGCATCCTGTCGAGCGGGGGGGCACCGCAGGTGCCGGCGCCCGCGACGGGGAGCGCGCCGTGAACGACCTGTTCGGACTGCTCATCCGCCAGCGCCGGTTCGTCTATCTCACGATTGCCGGGCTCAGTGCAGCCGGGATCTGGGCGGGAATGCGGATGCCATCGGCGATTTATCCCGAGCTGCAGTTTCCCCGCGTCGTCGTGGTGGCACAGGGCTCCGCACTGGGCGCGCGCCAGATCGCGTTCAGCCTGACGCGGCCGATCGAGCAGGCGGTGAGCATCGTGCCGGGGGTGACGAGGGTGCGCTCGCGGTCGATCCGCGGCTCCTCGGAGGTCGACGTGACCTTCCTGCCGAGCACGGACATGAACATCGCGCTGCAGCAGACGCAGCAGCGTGTTGCGCAGGTCGCGCTTCCACCCGGGATCGTGCTCCAGGTCGAGCGCCTGACGCCGTCGATCTTCCCGATCCTGTCGTACAATCTCGAAGGTGGGGACGCGGCCGCGCTGTACGACATCGCGCGCTACCAGATCGTCCCGGTGCTGTCGCGAATTCCCGGGATCGGCCGGGTCGAGGCGCAGGGCAGCGCGGTGCGGGAGATCGAAGTGATCGCGGACCCGTCCCGGCTCTCGGCGGCGGGGCTCACGTACGGAGACCTCGGGGACGCGATATCGAGGGCGATCACTCCAGCGGCGGTCGGCCGCGTCGCGCGCGACTACAAGCAGTTCCTGGTCGTGACCGACCTCGAGGCGCACACCCCGGAAGACGTTGGCGCGGTCGTGGTACGCCCCGGGGTGCGCGTGCGCGACCTGGCGAGCGTCCAGCTCGGAACCGAGGATCGCGTGAGCATGGTCACCGGCAACGGCCGGCCCGCCGCGCTCATCAACATCTCGCGGCAGCCCGGGGCGAGCACGCTCGCGGTAGCCGACAGCGTCGCAAAGACGATGTCCGCGCTGCAGCGCACCCTTCCGTCGGGAGCGGTGCTCCGGCCCGTGTACGATCAGGCGGCGCTGGTCCGCGAGTCGGTGGCGTCGGTGCGCGACGCGATGCTGATCGGCGCCGCGCTCGCGGTGGTGGTGCTGCTCGTGTTCCTCCGGCATGGCCGCATCACGGCCGTGAGCGCAACGGCGATCCCGCTGACGATGGCAATCACCGTGTTCGTGATGTGGGCGACCGGTGAGAGCTTCAACCTCATGAGCCTGGGGGCGATGGCCATCGCGATCGGGCTCGTCATCGACGATGCGGTCGTGGTCGTGGAGAACATCGCGCGCCATCTGGCGATGGGCGGCGAGCGGCGAGCGGCCATCCGTGATGCCCTTCAGGAGCTGATCTGGCCTGTCACCAGCTCGACGATCACCACCGTGGTCGTCTTCCTTCCGCTCGGCCTGCTGCAGGGGGTGGTCGGGCAGTTCTTCAAGACGCTCTCGCTCACGCTCACGATCGCGGTGCTGGTCTCGCTCGTGCTCGCGCTGTCGATCATACCGCTCCTCAGCGAGCAGTTCGTGAAGGAGAGTGACAGCGAGGACGCGCCCGAGGCGCCCGGCTCGAGCGACCCGGCGAGTGCGGCGGCGAGCTCGCGCGCGACACCACATCGCGGCGCGCTCGCGCGCATCGGGGCGGGGGTGGGACGTGCGCTCGACCGCATCACCGACGGCTACGACCGCGCGCTCGCCGGGGCATTGCAGCGGCCGGTCGCGATCGTCGCCGCGATGGTGCTGCTGGGCGGCACCGGCTACCTGCTCTTTCGATCCGCCGGAACCGGCTTCCTCCCGGAGATGGACGAGGGTGCGTTCGTGTTCGACTACTTCGCGCCGGGCGGGACGGCGCTCGCCGAGACCGACCGGCAGGTGCACGTCGCGGAGCAGATCATGCTCCGCACGCCGGAGATCCAGGCGATTTCGCGGCGGACAGGGGCCGAGCTCGGCCTGTTCGCGACGCAGCAGAACCGGGGCGATCTGGTTGCCCGCCTCGTCCCGCGCTCCCAGCGATCGCGCTCGATCTTCGAGATCATGGATCAGCTCCGGAGCGAGATCGCGGCTGCGGCCCCGCGACTGCGCATCGATTTCATCCAGTTGATGTCGGACATCATCAACGATCTCGCCGGCGCGGCCACTCCGGTGGAAGTCAAGCTGTTCGGCGAGGACCTGAATTCACTCGAGCAGTACGCGGCGCGGTTGACACCGCCAATGCAGCGGGTCGCGGGGCTGGCGGACTTCTACAACGGCGTGAGCGAATCGAGCGCGGAGATGCTCCTTCGCGTCGATGCCGCGGCGGCGAGCCAGGTCGGGGTGACCGCGGATCAGGTCGGGGCGGCGGTGAGTGGCGCGCTGCTCGGCGTGAACGCGGGATCGATACGCACCCAGGACCGGGCGATCGCCGTGCGGGTTCGTGCGCCTGATTCGGTGCGCTTCGATCCGGCGCGGATCCAGTCGCTGCCCGTCGCCGCCCGAGCCGGCGCGCCGGCGACTCCGCTTGGCGCGGTCGCGACGATGCGCGACACGTCGTCGCGCGCGGAGCTGCTGCGCGAGAACCAGCGGCAGATGATCGCGATGACCGCGCAGGTCGACCGGCGATCGCTCGGTGCGGTGATCGGAGACGTGCAGCGCGTGCTGAAGGCGAACCCGCCGCCCGCGGGAGTGACCGTCGAGATCGGCGGCCAGTACGCCAACCAGCAGGAAAGCTTCAAGGCGCTGCTCGTCATCCTGCTGCTCGCGGCACTCAGTGTCGTCACGGTGATGGTCGTGCAGTTCGAGTCGTTCGTCGAGCCGCTGGTGGTACTGCTGGCGGCGCCGCTGTCCTTCGCGGGTGCACTCGCGCTCCTTCACCTCACCGGGACGCCGCTCAACGTCTCCAGCCTGATGGGGCTCATCCTGCTCGTCGGGCTCGTCGTGAAGAACGGGATCATCCTGCTCGACTTCACACGGCACGTGATGGCGCGCGACGGTGCCACGCTGGGCGCGGCGCTGCGCATCGCCGGTCGGGTGCGGCTCCGGCCGATCCTCATGACGACGCTCTGCACCCTGTTCGGCCTTCTTCCGCTGGCGCTCGGGATCGGCGCCGGCAGCGAGCTCCAGCGACCGCTGGCGCTCGCCGTCATCGGCGGGCTTGCGCTGTCCACCCCGATCACCCTGTTCGTCGTCCCGACGTTTCTCGTCGCCATCCGCGGCCGCGGCTATACCCTCGCCCCAGGCGCCGCGCGATGATCGACCCGGCCTCGCTCGCGGGCTGGGTCGCCCATTATGGCTACGCCGCGCTCGCGTTAGGCGTGTTCGCCGAGAGCGCCGGCGTACCCCTCCCCGGGGGAACGCTTCTCATCACCGCCGGCGCGCTGGCCGGTCGCGGGCAGCTTTCACTGGTCACCGTCGTCCTCGTCGCCACGACGGCAGGGATCCTCGGGGACAACCTCGGATTCGCACTCGGGCGCACGCTCGGCCGCGGCTGGCTCGACCGGCATGGCCGATGGGTGCTGCTCACTCCGTCGCGTCTCACGCGCGTGGACGCATTCCTCGCGCGGTTCGGCGCAGCGGCGGTCGCGATCGCGCGGTTCGTCGCGGGCGCCCGGGTCATCATGGCGTTCACCGCCGGCGCGTCGCGCATGCGCTGGCGCACCTTCCTTCCCCTCAACGTGCTCGGGGCCGCGGCCTGGGCCACCGTGACCGCGCTGCTCGGCGCCGCGGTCGGGCTGGGATACTCGGCGCTCTCGGGTGCCGCGGGACGGACGGGCGTCGTCGTCGTACTCGCCGGCGCAGCGCTCGGCGCCGGCATCTGGATGATGCGAGGCCGGCTCCGGGCAGATGAAGGCGAGGTCACGGCGGGCGCCCGCCTCGCGAGGCTGCCAGCCGCGCTCGGCGCCCATACCATCGCGGCGCTGGCGGTCGGGATGAGTGCCGCGTGGGCATTCATCGCGATCGCCGAGGAGGTGAATGAGCGCGATACCGCGCCACTGGACTTTGCCGTGCGCGGCTGGACACTCGCGCACCACGCTCCCGAGCTCGATGTCGTGTTCCGCATGGCAACGTGGGCCGGCTCGACGCTCTGCGTCGTGCCGCTCGCAACGGTCGTGGCGTGGTGGCTGTGGCGCCGGCGGGGACGTGCGGTCGCTGCGGTGACCATGATCGCGCCTGTCGTCGCTTCGCTCGCGATCATCGTGTCGAAGCTCGCCTTCCATCGCGCGCGACCCGAAGGTGCGCTCGGCCTCGGGCTCGGGTACAGCTTTCCGAGCGGCCACAGCACGGAGAGCACCGCCATCGCCTGCGTGCTCGTGTACGTTCTCGTGCGCGAATACCTGATCCCCCGCAGTGCGATATTGTTCGCGGTTCTCTTCCCCATCGTGGTCGGTCTGAGCCGCGTCTACCTCGACGTGCACTGGGCGACCGATGTCATCGGCGGCTGGAGCATCGGGGTCGGGATCGCGATGGTAACCGTCGTGCTGTACGAGCGGGTCAGGGTTCCCGACCCCGGTGGCCGCCGCGTCAACACTCCGGCATAGCGGCGGCATGCGCGCGTCTCTTCCCGTCGTCGCGATCGCCTGCCTGCTGGTGAGCCCTGGATGCGACGGCGGGGCGGCGACGACCGCCACGCTGGTGTCCGGCGAGGCGGCTCGCGCCGAGGCCGCGCCGGACAGCAGTGCCATCATCCCGCCGTACGCGGGGACGGACAGCGCCGGGATCCCGCACTACGTCCGGCGGGCGTTCACCGCGGAGGAGAAGGCGCTGCTCCGCGGGGCGTTCGGCATCGAGGACCCTGACCGCCTGTACCTCTCGGATTCCACGCCGGAGCGCCTGCTCAAGTACGACACCCGCGTCAAGACCTGTTCGACCTGCTACGTGAACTCGTACCGTGTCGGCTTCGTATCCATCCGCAAGCCGGGCGAGAGCTGGGACTCACTCGAGGCACGGGTTCGCCGGACGCCGCGGCGCGACTTTCCGGCAAGCGCTCGCAGGACGCAGCGCGCCATAAATGCACTCGATCCGACGGTAGCACCGGTGGTCCGGCGGATGCTTGCCGCGGCCGCGGCTGCGGGATTCCAGCTGCGCGTCACCGAGACGTACCGGTCACCCGCGCGCGAAGCCTACCTGATGGCGCGCGGTGGCGGTCGTACGCATACGCTGACATCCATGCACTCCTACGGGCGTGCGCTGGACATCGTCGTCGGCGATGGCAACACGCGTCACCCGCGCACGCGAGCGCAATGGATCGCGTTCCGGCGCTGGGCTGCCGCGTATGACCGGGGAGAGTTCCGCATCATCGGCACCGCGACGCAGTCGTGGGATTGGGCGCATATCGAGATTCCCAGCCGGACGCTGGGCTTTCGGTCGATCGAGGCTGCGCTGGCCAGGGCGCGGACATGCCGCGCGGCCGCTGGCGAACGTGTCGCACGCTTCGCCGTCACACCCGCGTGCGACTTCATTCCCTCGCGTGCCGCAGCGGGCGCAGAAGCGGCCGTCGCCCCGGCACCGTGAGCGTTTAAGGCCCGTTCAGCGTGACGTCGTAGTCTTCACCTCACGCGTCGGGCACGTGGTGGAGCGAGAAGCACATTTGAGCTCTGCCGGCGCGCGTTCCTCCTTACAGGAGTCGATATGCACAGCACGCTGGAGTCTCTCACGCCGAACCTTGCCGCGCTTTCGCTTGGGCTCGTTCTCATGCTCCCGGCCTGCAGCCCGGCCCCATCGGCCGATGGCAAAACCCGCACGACCCAGGCGTCGGCCTCCCAGGGCGGAGTGGCTGCCGCACCGCAGGTCGCCGGCACCGCAGCGCTCCCGCCGGCGGTCGAGGCGGTCGGGCGTCACGCCGAGGACGCATACGACGTGGCGAAAGCGGGAACGTGGACGACCGCTCGCGTCATCGTGGATTCGCTCAAGCGGGCGGTTTCGACTCTTCCTGCCGCCGCGCAATCGGCGGTGGCCCCGTCCGGCGCCCTGCACGCGGAGGTGGCAACCCTCGATCAGGCGGTGACCGACAGGAACCACGTTCGCGCCGAGCGCGCGGCAAATCACATCACCGCGCTGGGCGCCCAGATGGCGGCACAGTACCTGGCGCCCGTCCCGGCGAACGTCGTCCTGCTCGACTACTATGGCCGCGAGCTCGAAATCTGGAGCACCGCGAACGACCGCACGAAGTTGCGCGATACCGCGCTTGCGATGAGTCGGACGTGGGGTGCGGTGCGTCCGCAGGTGATCGCGCGCGGCGGGAACGCCGAAGCCACACGCTTCGATGCGCTCGTATCCCGCGCGGAAGGTGCTTCCACCGTCGCGGCGTACGCACGCCTGGCAACTCCCGTCCTCGATGAAGTGGACCGGCTCGAGGCCGTGTTCACGCGGTAGCAAAGGAGCGCGGTGACACTCGTGACGAGGTGCCGCGGCACCCGCCCGCGGCCGCTCCTGCGGCTCATGCGGATCCTGCTTCCCGTGAGTGGGGTGGTCGTCGCCGCGCTCGCGATGCGCCACGTGGCCGCCGGACTCGATCAGGCGTCCATCCGGCGAGCCGTGCTCGGGCTGCCGGCCCCGCGCGTTGCGCTCACGCTCCTGCTCACCGCGGTGAGCTACGCCGTCCTCGCGATGCTCGACGTGGTCGCGCTGCGGTATGCGGGCGTGCGCCTCGGGAAGCGGCGGACGGTCCTCGCGTCATTCGCGGCATACGCGCTCAGCCACACCATCGGCTTCGCCGTCATGACGGGCGCCGCGGTCCGGTACAGGCTCTACTCCGCGTGGGGGGTTGCCCCGGCGGGAATCGCCCGCGCCGTCGCGTTCACGGCGCTCACCTTCTGGCTGGGTGTGCTTGCGGCTCTGGGGACGACGCTGGCGGTAAGCGGTGCGGCCGTCGCGGCGTCGGTTCAGCTCTCGGCTGCGCTCGCGACAGCGCTCGCCGTTCTCTGCGCGACCGTGCTGCTGGCTTACCTCTGGCTGGCCGTACGGCACACCGGCACGCTCCGCTTCCGGAGATACTCGCTCGTGGTGCCATCGACGGGAACCGCGATCGGGCAGATCCTGCTTTCGCTTCTCGACTGGATCGTTGCCGGACTGGTGCTCGCGGTGGCGCTCCCCGCCGGATCGGTGCCGATCGGCATCGTGCTCGCGGCGTTCGTGCTCGGCCAGCTCGCCGGAACGGTCAGCCACGTTCCCGCCGGACTCGGAGTCTTCGAGGCGACGGTGCTGGCGATCCTGCACCCATGGCTCCCCGCGCCGGCGATACTTGCGGCGCTGCTCGCGTACCGGGCGGTCTATTACGCGATCCCATTCACGCTGGCGGTCGGGCTTCTGGCGATTCGCGAGCTGACCGCCGCCGGCGCATCGGTCCGGGTGGTGCGAAACGCCGGGCTCCGCGCGGCTCGCGCGATCCGAGCGACGACCGACGTCTGCCTCGCGGCGATTCGTGCTCACGCGGAGGCGCTCACTCCGCCTGCGCTCGCCGCGGCGGTATTCGCGGGTGGAGTGGTACTTCTCTACTCGGGCGCTACCCCGGCCGTCAGCGACCGCATGCGGCTGCTCCATGATGTCTCGCCGACACCCATCATCGAGGGGGCGTACTTCCTGGCGAGCCTGACCGGGGTTGCGCTGCTGCTCGTCGCGCGTGGACTCTGGCGCAGGCTGGATGGGGCGTACGCTCTCTCGCTGCTGCTGCTCGCGGCGGGTACGGTGCTGTCCGTGCTGAAGGGGCTGGACTACGAGGAGGCGATCTTCCTCGCCTGCGTCCTCGCAGCGCTGGCGCCCGCGCGCCGCTATTTCCATCGGCGCGCCGCGCTGTTCACCGTCGACTTCAGCCCGCGGTGGCTGCTGGCGGTCATGACGGTGTTGATCTCCTCGCTGTGGCTGTTCTTCTTCTCGCACCAGCGTGTTCTCTTTTCCGGCGACGTCCCGTGGCACTTCATGGTCGCCGGGGGCTCGAGCCAGGCGCTGCGCGCGACCGTCGGCGCCGCAGTGTTCGCCGCGCTGGCCGGCCTCGCCCGCCTGCTGCGGCCGGTGCAGCCCACGCCGCCGATACCGGGCCCCGATGAGCTCTCGCGCGCCGCCACGATCGTCGCCGGCTCTCCGGTGACGTCCGCCGCGCTCGCGCTCCTCGGGGACAAGGCGCTGTTGTTCAACGATGCGGGAACGGCCTTCCTCATGTACGGGGTCTCGGGGCAGACCTGGGTTGCGATGGGCGATCCGGTCGGGCCGGAACGGGAGCGGGCCGCGCTGGCCCGGGAATTCCGTGAACTGGCGGACCGTCACGGGGGGCAGGCCGTTTTCTATCAGGTATCGCAGGCAGGGCTGCCGCTCTACCTGGATCTCGGGCTCACTCCGTTCAAGCTCGGTGAGTCGGCGCGCGTCTCCCTCGAAACTTTCTCGCTCGATGGGGGAAGCCGGAAGTGGCTGCGGCGGGCCAGGAAGCTGGCCATCGATGCCGGCTGTTCCTTCGAGGTGGTCGCCGCGGGGAGGGTCCGCGACCTCCTGCCCGTGCTTCGCAACGTGTCCGACAGCTGGCTCGCGACCCGGCGGGCGCGAGAAAAGGGATTCTCGCTTGGATTCTACGATGACGGATATCTCGGCCGGCAGCCGATCGCCGTCGTGCACCGGGATGGCGCAATCGTCGCGTTCGCGAATTTATGGCTTGGCGACGGCCGCGAGGAGCTGTCGGTGGATCTGGTGCGCTACTCGACCGGCGCGCCGCCGGGGCTGACCGACTACCTTTTCAGCGAATTGATGTTGTGGGGACGGGCGGCCGGCTACCGATGGTTCGATCTCGGCATGGCCCCGCTGTCGGGTCTCGAACAGCGGCGGTTCGCCCCGCTCTGGAACCGAGTCGGGGGAATTGTCTACCAGCGCGGCAACACGTGGTACAACTTCAAGGGGCTCCGTCAATTCAAGGAGAAGTTCGATCCGATCTGGGAACCCCGGTACCTCGCCGCTCCAGGTGGCGCCGCCGCGGCGGCCGCGGTTACGCGAGTCACCGCGCTCGTGTCGCGGGACTCACCGGTGCGGTCAGCCGCTGAGCCGAGCGTCACGTCAGGCAGCGCTGTCCACGTGCGGTCAGGCGCGGCGAGCGAGCGAGGCTGGAGCGAGCCGCTGCCGCTCGGGGCGCGACCATCGCGGGACGAGCCAGTCGAGGGCGCGCCGGACGACCGGGCGGGCGACGATGATCCGCTTCAGCGAATGCCCGGCGAAGCGAACCAGGTACCGTTGTGCGCGCGTTCCGCCGGCGGCGATGAGTGCGGAGTCGGCGAACCTGTACCGGTCGTGCTCCCCGCGGATCAGCGCGAACCGCACGCCTCCGGGAAGCCGCCTCACTTCGTCGGCGACGGAGAAGCTCCCGCTTCCGCTCGGCTCGGCGCCGTTCGCGATGTCTGATGCGTCCACACCGAGGTGGCTGCGCGAGCCGGGGGACAGAGCGATCACGCCCGCAAGCCCTGCGATGGGTACGTTGGCGGCGGTCCAGATCGCGACCTCCGCCCCGAGCGAGTGTCCCCCCACGATCAGCGGTATCGTCTCCGCGCCCAGCTCGCGCCGGCTCGCGGCGATCACTGCCCCGATGCGGTCCGCGAACGCCGCCTCGCGCCGCGCCGGATCGCCAGGCAGCGAGGCGAGAAGCGGCTTCACGTCGAAGCCAACCACGTCGTAGCCCTGTCCCGCCATCGCGAGCGCAAGCTGCCGATGCGGGCGCCAGAAACCGATGTCGTTTCCAAGAAAGAAGACAATGGCACGCGGGCCATCGGGACTGTTCCTTGCGCGATAGAAATACAAGGGGAGGGCGCGAAGCTCGGCACTCCGCGGGACGTACGTCGGCTCGGCGGAATCGCCACAACCGGCCAGCGACAGGAGCGCGAGCAGGGCAATGCCTGCTCCCGAGGTAACACTGGCGATCTTCATTTGCCCGCAAATCTGCAGCTCCCCGCTGAACCGGCGTTAAACGACCGATGCCCGCACGCCGATCCGGCGCGAGGCCGGTGGCTGGCGGCGACGGCGGCTTCGCGGCCGCTCGCGGGTGCGGTCGCCGTCCCCCGGGCGCGCTCGTGCCGGCCGGGATCCATGTCGCCAAACGAACACCGCGTGTCCGCGCGGTCGAACCGGAGCCATTGCTCGAATGACCGCACTCGCACCGACGGCTACTGAGCCGGACCAGGAAGGAGCCGCGCCGCCACACGGCCGCGCGCACCTCCGGACGCTCACCCTCGCCGCGTTAGGCGTCGTCTACGGCGACATCGGCACGAGCCCGATCTACGCGATGCGCGAGGCGCTGCACGGAGTGCACGGCGTCGCGGCGTCGCACGACAACGTGCTCGGGCTGCTCTCGCTCATCCTCTGGGCGCTGATCCTCGTCATCTCGGTGAAGTACCTGATGTTCGTGATGCGCGCCGACAACTGCGGCGAGGGAGGGATGATCGCCCTCACCGCGCTCGTCACCCCGGCGACGGCGAGCGCGCGGCGGCACCGGCTGATCCTCGTCCTGGTCGGGTTGTTCGGGGCATCGCTGCTCTACGGCGACGGGATGATCACCCCGGCGATCTCGGTGCTCAGCGCCGTCGAGGGGCTCGAGGTCGCGACGCCCGTGTTCACTCCATACGTCATCCCGATCACGATCGTGATCCTGATCGCGCTCTTCTGGGTGCAGCACCGCGGCACGGCGCGCATCGGCTCGATCTTCGGCCCGGTGATGCTCGCCTGGTTCGCGGTGCTCGCGGCGCTCGGCGTCGCGCAGATCATCCAGCACCCCGCGGTGCTCGCCGCGATGAACCCGTCGTACGGCGTCCGCTTCTTCGCGCAGAACGGCTCGCACGGATTCGTGGTCCTCGGCTCGGTCTTCCTCGCGGTGACGGGCGGGGAAGCGCTCTACGCCGACATGGGACACTTCGGCATCCGGCCGATCAGGCTCACCTGGTTCTTCTACGTATTACCGGCGCTCGTGCTCAACTACTTCGGGCAGGGCGCACTGGTGCTCGCCGATCCCGAAGCGGCGGAGCATCCGTTCTTCCGCCTCGCGCCGGACTGGGCGCTGATCCCGATGGTGGTGCTCACCACCGCGGCGACGGTGATCGCGTCGCAGGCCGTGATCTCCGGCGCCTTCTCGCTCACGCGGCAGGCGGTGCAGCTCGGCTACCTGCCGCGCATGCACATCCAGCACACGTCGACCACGCAGATCGGCCAGATCTACATCCCGGGATTGAACTGGGTGCTGATGATCGCCTGCATCGGGCTCGTCGTCGGCTTCGAGTCGTCGAGCAACCTCGCCGCGGCGTATGGAGTCGCGGTGACCACCGACATGGTGTTCACGAGCATCCTGTTCGCCGTCGTCGCGCGCTCGCGCTGGCACTGGAGCCTTCCCGCCGTCATCGCGCTGGCGACGTCGTTCCTCGCCGTGGATCTCGCCTTCTGGGGCGCCAGCCTGCTCAAGATCCCGAGCGGGGGATGGTTTCCGCTCGTCATCGCCGGCGTGGTCTTCACGATCATGACGACGTGGAACCATGGCCGGGCCATCCTCGCCGAACGCATCGCCGAGCGGACGATCCCGTTCGACCGGTTCCTCGCCGAGATCACCGCGCATCCCCCGACTCGCGTGAAGGGGACCGCGGTGTACATGGTCCGCGACCCGCGCGGGACCCCGCACGCCCTCATCCAGAACCTCAAGCACAACCGGATCCTCCACGAGCGGATCGTGCTCCTCGCCGTCCTCACCGACGCGACGTCGCACGTTCCCGACGCCGAGCGCGTGGAGGTCGAGACGCTCGCGCCGACGATCCACCGCGTCGTCGCACACCACGGCTTCGCCGAAGATCCCGGGGTTCCCGAGCTGCTCGAGCGGCTGCGCTCGGAAAAGCTTCACATCGATCCCGCGGAGACGACGTTCTTCCTCGGCCGCGAGACGCTGCTGGCCACGAACCGTCCGGGGATGGCCATCTGGCGCGAGCGGCTGTTCGCGGTGCTGTCACGGAATGCGCGCCGGGCGACGGTGTTCTTCCGGCTCCCCCCCGACCGCGTTGTCGAGTTGGGGGCCCAGATCGAGCTCTAAGTGGCGGGTTACGCTCCCGCTCGCTTGGGCGTCTTCTGAGCGAAGGACGAAAAGCAGCAGACAGCAGAAGGCCGACAAGAGCACACCCGTCGTGAGGCGGGGCCGCAAAGCCAGGAGTCTCGCCGCCCGACGCGAGATCGTCCGGATGCCGAAGCCGAGCACAGGTTCGCGGTCCCGTGGCCGCCCAGCGCTCGACGGAGTTTCGTCGCGATGGGGTGCCGCGGGATTTTGTCTTGCCCGGAAGTCACGCGCAGCGGGTGCCTGACGCTCGCGCCATCACGCCAGCAGGAGAAGTCAGCAATGCCGGATACGTCCGCACCAGCGGTGCAGCAGCTCTCGCAGCGTCCGATCCCGGGTGCCGAGCTCGAGCGACGCCGCGTCGAGAACGCGGAGATGATCGAGCTGGCGCGACCGCATCTCGAGTGGTTGTCGGCCGCGCACCAGGACGTCGCCCACATGGTCGCCCTCGTGGATCGCGACGGGGTGATCCTCCTGTCGATGGCGCGGGAGCTCGACGCGAACCGCACGCCGCGAGTTCCCGGGATGGGTGCGCCGGTGCAGCTGGCGAATGGCGAGACGATCGGCGCGATCAGGCTGCACGTCGCCACCGACGGCGAGTCCGCGTCGCGGCTGCTCGTCGTGGCGCACACCGCCTTCGCGATCACGCACGAGCTGAAGCGCCGGGCCCAGTCGCAGGCGCGCGCTGCCTGACGGCGCGACCAGCCGGCGCCGGTGAGCGGCCCCGCCTGACGGCGGCTCGGGCGCCGGGGATCCCCCTACCCCGATGACCGCCTAAGCCGCACGCAGCTTCCTGACTTCAGCCGACAGTCAGGGCCCCGGGAAAGAGCGATTCTCATATCGAGATGAGAAACTCGCCTTGCCCGGAGAACACGATGTTGTCGGCTACCGCAGATCACGCCATCCGAGCAGTGCTGGTCCTCGCCCGCGCCGATCGCGTCATGCGCGCCGAGGAGATCGCGGACGCGACCGGCGCCCCGCACAACTACATGGCGAAGACGCTCAACGCGCTCGCAAAGACGGGGCTCGTCACCAGCGCCCGCGGACCAGCCGGCGGCTTCACCCTCGCCGTCGCCCCCTCCGCGATCCCGATCGCCCGCATCGTCGACCTGTTCGACGTCCCGCGCATCCGGACGCGGTGCATGCTCGGCAACGTCCCCTGCGACCCGGCGAATCCGTGCGCCGCGCACGAATGCTGGACGCGCGTGATGCGCGCCCGCCGCGAGCCGCTGCTCTCCACCACCGTCGCCGACCTCCTCGGTGGCGCCGCTCTCCCGATCGCTGCCGACGCCCGCGACAGGAAGCGCTCGACGTCATCCGCCGCCTGAACCGACGCACTCACTTCCTTCTTCCATACACTCCCATGACCGCCCCCCATCTTCACCTCCCCACTCCCTTCCCGCTGGCGAAGGTCGTCACCATCGCGACGGTCGCCGCCCTCGCCCTCACCGCCGCGACCGCGGTCGCCTACCGCGGGCTCCCCTCGCTCGGCGCGGTCCGCGCCGCCGGCGTCCCCGTCCGCAGCGCCGATGGCAGGATCGTCGGCCAGGAGGTCGCGGTGCTGACCGAGGCGCCTGACGTTCCGCCGCCGATCACCCGGAGCTACGCGACGAAGGTCATCGTCAACCTCGAGGTGATCGAGAAGCCGATGCGCCTCGCCGACAGCGTCGAATACACGATGTGGACGTTCGGTGGCTCGGTGCCGGGCAGCTTCATCCGCGTCCGCGAGGGCGACCTCGTCGAGTTCCACCTCAGGAACGCGGCGAACAGCACGATGCCGCACAATATCGACCTGCACGCGGTCACCGGCCCCGGCGGCGGCGCCAGGGCGTCGCTCACCGTCCCGGGCGGCGAGTCGGTGTTCAGCTTCACCGCGATGAACCCCGGCCTCTTCGTCTACCACTGCGCGACCTCCCCGGTCCCGATGCACATGGCGAACGGGATGTACGGGATGATCCTCGTCGAGCCGAAGGAAGGGCTGCCGAAGGTCGATCGCGAGTTCTACGTGATGCAGAGCGAGTTCTACACGAAGGGGAAGTACGGCGAGCACGGCATGCAGACGCTCGACATGGACAAGGGGATCGACGAGAAGCCGACGTACGTGGTCTTCAACGGCGCGGTCGGCGCGCTGACCGGCGACCGGGCATTGCAGGCGAAGGTCGGCGAGCGCGTGCGGCTCTTCGTCGGCAACGCCGGCCCGAACCTGACCAGCTCCTTCCACGTGATCGGCGAGATCTTCGACAACGTCTACGGCGAGGGCGGGAGCAGCGTCGGGGAGCACAACGTGCAGACGACGTCGATCCCCGCCGGCGGCTCGACGATCGTCGAGTTCGGGGTCGAACAGCCCGGTGACCTGGTCCTCGTCGACCACGCGATCTTCCGCGCCTTCAACAAGGGGACGTTAGGCATCCTCCATGTGACCGGCCCGGAGAACAGGACCGTCTTCGCCGCGATCAAGGGCATCGGCGTCACCGCGAAGGGCGGGCAATGACGCACGGGCACGATTGATCGGCCATCGGAGCGCCATGCTGCACCTCATCCTCCCACTCCTGGTCGCGACCGCGCCGGCGGCCCGCGGCTGGGCATCGGCCAAGCCATCGGCGACGATGGCGCGGATCCCGGCGGGCTCGTACCAGCCGCTGTACGGGGCGACCGGTGGCGCGCCGGTGGTCGTCGGGTCGTTCTGGCTCGACCGCGAGCCGGTCACCCGCGGCGAGTATCTCGAGTTCGTGAAGACAGACCCGGCGTGGCGCCGCGGCGCGGTGCGGCTGCTCTTCGCCGGGCAAGGCTACCTCTCGGCGTGGCCCGGTGCACTCGACGCGGGCAGCCCGACCGACCTGCGCCGCCCGGTCACCGAAGTCTCGTGGTTCGCGGCGAAGGCGTACTGCCGGTCGCAGGGGAAGCGGCTCCCGACGGTGGACGAATGGGAGTACGCTGCCTCGGCGAGCGAGACACGCACGAGCGTCGCTCGCGACGCGGGCTTCATCCGCCGGATCCTCGCGCTCTATGCCGCGCGACCGAACAACGGGGTGCTCCCGCCCGTCGGCAGCGGCTTCCGCAACGCCTATGGCGTGCGCGACATGCACGGCCTCGCCTGGGAATGGACACTCGACTTCAACGACGTCATGGTGTCCGACGACTCGCGCGAGAGCGGGAGCGCCGCCGGCGGGAAGGATCACACGCTGTTCTGCGCCAGCGCCGCGATCGGCGCCAGCGACCCGTCGAACTACCCGGCGTTCATGCGCTACGCGTTCCGCGCCGGGCTCACCGGCCGCTCGACGGCCCGCACGTTAGGCTTCCGCTGCGCGGCTGGAGGCGCGGCCTGATGACACACGTCACCACACGCACGATCGTTCGCGCGCTCACCCCGGTCGTCGCCGCGCTGCTCGCGCTCCCCGCCTGCGCGCCGTCAGGCACCCCGGCGCCGCGCGCGGGGGCGCAGGGAGCGGCGACCAGCGACCGCTATTCGGTCTACGATCTCGGCGCCCGCTGGCGCGACCAGCGCGGCACTCCGCGCCAGCTCTCCTCCCTGCGCGGGCGGCCGCAGGTCATCGCGATGATCTACACCCACTGCTCGACGACCTGCCCGTTCACCGTCGCCGAGATGAAGCGGATCGAGCGCGAGTCCCGGCGCGACGCCGGGTTCGTCCTCGTCTCGCTCGACCCGGCGCGCGACGGCCCGGCGCGGCTGGCCGAGTTCGCGCGCGAGCGCGGGCTCGACACCGGCCGCTGGACGCTGCTCGACGGCAGCGACGACGCCGTGCGCGAGCTCGCGACGGTGCTCGGCGTCCGCTACCGCCGGCTTTCCCCCGAGGAGCTGGCCCACTCCAACGCCCTGACGCTGCTCGATGCCGACGGCGTCGTCGCGTACCAGCACGCCGGACTCGACGCCGCGGAAGAAATCACGAAGGCGCTCAGCGCCCTGGAGACTCGATGAAGCGTTTCGATCCACTCACCGCGGCCCGGGATGCGGTCGCGAATCGTCCGGACCGCGCCGCCACCGCGATGGTCCACGACAGCCCCGGCGACGTCTTCGTCTACCTGCCTGACGAGCGGCACGGGATGCGGGCCGCCGGCGAGGAGTTGCTGCTGCTTGCGACGATCACCCCCCGGCCGCGAGGAGCGCACTGATGGACTGGTACGTGCGCGCCTTCCTCAAGGCGAGCCTCAGCTGGCTCGCCGCGGGTGTCTCGCTCGGCGTCGCGATGGCGGCGCATCCGCTGTGGACGGTCTACCGTCTCGTGCACGTGCACATGCTGCTGCTCGGCTTCGTGACGATGATGATCTACGGCGTCGCCTACCACGTGATTCCGCGCTTCGCCGGATTCCCGATCCACAGCCGCCGGGCGGCGGTGCTCCACTGGTGGATCTCGAACGCGGGGCTCGTCATGATGGCGGCGGGGTTCGCGGTCCGCGTGCACGACGCGACGGCCGGGACGATCGTGCTCGCCAGCGGCGGGACGCTCTCCGCGCTCGGCGCCTACACTTTCGTCTACGTGATCTGGCGGACGATCGACGGGCCGAACGCCTTGCGCCAGGCGAACCGCCGCGCGCGCGAGGCGACGCTCGGGGCGCGGAGCACCGCCCTCCCGGTCCGGCAGGGTTGAGTGCATTCGCTCGTTCGGCGCTACATCAAGACGGCGATCCTCTTCCTCGGCGTCGGACTCGCGCTCGGCGGGTGGATGATGGTGCGCCGCGAGATGTCCAGCGTCGCCCCGTCGTCGTACATCGTCAGCGCGCACACCCACGCGATCTTCGTCGGCTTCGTGATGATGATGATCCTCGGCGTCGCGCTCTGGATGTTCCCGCGGCCGGAGAAGGGGGACACGCGCTACAGCCCGCGCGTCGCCGAGGGTGCGTACTGGCTGGTGACCCTTGGCACCGCGGGGCGCATCGCCGGTGAGATCGCGCGGCCGGTGATCGATTCACCGGCACTTCGCTGGGCGATCCTTCTCTGCGGCGCCGCCCAGATCGGCGGCATCGCGATCTTCTTCGTCAACATGTGGCCGCGCATCCGTCCTCTCGGCAGCCGGGCGCGCGAGGCGAGGGGCGAGAAGTTCTGAGCGGCGAGAGCCCGCCGTAGCCGAGCCGCGCCTGCCTGGAGACCCAGCTTTCCAGAACTGCTCGAGTGACTCCCCCCCCGCACGGGCCCCCGCGGCGCACGCGCGCATCGCGCTCCCATCGCACGGGATTTGCCATGTCACCGGCGAGCATGCAGCGATTCTACCTCGCCATAACGGCGAGGCCGCACCGCCACACGGGGGATGGGTCACATGTTCGAGCGGCAAACGACACTGATCGCATTCACGCTCCTGACGCTCGCGCTCGGGGGTGCCGAGGGTCCACGGCGCGCGGTCGCGCAGGGGGTGGCGCCCTCCGCCGCGGCGGAGACGCTCTTCGTGTACGGGCCGGGCGGGCCGCTGCCGGCGATGAAGGAGCTGGCCGCCGCTTTCGAGCGGGAGCACGGCATCCACGTCGTGGTCACCGGCGGCCCGACGCCGCAGTGGCTGGCGAGGGCACGCTCGAACGCTGACGTCATCTTCAGTGGCGCCGAGAACATGATGACGGACTTCGTCAAGCAGCTTGGCGACACGGGACGTGCGGCCGGCGACAGTGCCGGGGCCGGCGCGCCCGCGGGCCGGATCGATGAGGCCACCATCCGTCCGCTCTATCTCCGTCCCGTCGCGATGCTCGTCCGCCCTGGCAACCCGAAGCGCATCCGGCGCTTCGAGGACCTGCTCAAGCCGGGGATGAAGGTGCTCGTCGTGCAGGGCGCCGGGCAGACCGGGCTCTGGGAGGATGTTGCCGGGCGTACCGGCGACATCGAAGTCGTCCGTGCCTTCCGCCGCAACATCGGCGCTGTCGCGGGAAACAGCGGGATGGCGAAGGAGCGCTGGACCACGGACAGCACTTTCGATGCGTGGCTCATCTGGAACATCTGGCAGGTGGCCAACCCGAAGCTGGCCCAGGCCGTGCCGATCGCCGAGCGGTGGCTGATCTATCGCGACGCCGGGGTCGCGCTCACGATGAAGGGGCGGGAACGTCAGCACGCCCGCGAGTTCGCCGCGTACCTCGAATCACCAGCCGGGGCGCGGGTGTTCGCGAAGTGGGGATGGGTGACCGGCGCGCCGCGCGCGCGACGGTGATCGTCGTCCGCTGGAGCTAGCGGCGCCGGCACGGCGAACCGCTCAGCGAACCGCTCGGCGAACCGCTCAGCGAACCGCTCAGCGAACCCATTGGACAGCGAGCGTCCCCGGTCCTCGGCCTTGCATCACCGTATGACGATGTAGCAGGATATCGCATGGCTCCGGCCGTCGGTGGCCGGACCGTCCTCGAATGGGAGCATATCTCATGGCATTTGCGGAGAGCGGGTTCGCCCAGTTCATCAGCTCGGGCGCGGGGCGCGTCCTGCGCGTCGCTGCGGGTATGGCGCTCATCTGGTGGGGCTACAGCCGGCGCGGCGAGGCATCCGGAATCGTCCTCATCGTGATCGGCCTGGTGCCCCTCGCCGCCGGCACCTTCGATCTCTGCCTCCTCAGCCCGCTGTTCGGTGGCCCGCTCTCCGGCCGGGCGATCCGTGCCTGCCGGCGGTCCCCGGCGCAGCCATGAGCGCGGCATGCGTACGCCGGCCGCTCGCTGCCGCCGCTCTCGGGGCGCTCGCCGGGCTCGCCGCCTGCGGCCCCGCCTTCGCGCCTAACGCCTCGCTCGACGTGCCGCCGCTGTTCTCCTCCGCCCCCGCCGCGGCGTCGGGCACCTTCACGATCCTCCACACCAACGACATCCACGGCGACCTGCGCGAGTTCGTGGTCGACACCGGGGACGCGACCGCGCAGACGGGGGATCCGGGGCGCCCGTACCAGCAGTACCCGCGCGCCGGCACCATCGGCGGCTTTGCCCGCGTCGCCGGCGCGGTCGAACGGATCCGCCGCGAGCGCGGCCGGGGCAACGTCCTGCTCCTCGACGCCGGCGACACCTTCGGCGACCAGCTCCTGTCCAACATCACCCGCGGCGAGGCCACGCTCCGGCTGATGGACGCCCTCGGCTACCAGTTCATGGCCCTCGGCAACCACGACTACGAGTACACCGCCGCCAACACCCGCCGGCTGCAGGGGCTGGTGCGCTTCCCGATGCGCGCCGCGAATGCGATCGTCGCCGCCACCGGCGAGCCCTTTCTCGGCGACCCGACGACGGTCATAACGGTCGGCGGGGTCCGCGTCGGCCTCCTCGCGCTCACCTATCACAACACCGACCAGACCGGGAACAAGGACAACACGAAGGAGCTGCGCTTCACCAGCGGGATCGACGCGGCGAAGAAATACGTTCCCGAGCTGCGGAAGCGCGCCGATGTCGTGGTCGTCGTCTCGCATCAGGGGACGGTGGTCGACAGCATCCTCGGCGCCCGCGTCCCCGGGATCGACATCATCGTCGGCGGACACTCGCACGACCGCATCCAGCCGCCGCGCCGGGTCGGCGGGGCGTGGATGGTCCAGGCGCTCTCCGACGCGTCAGCGTTAGGCGAGCTCACCGTCACCGTCCGCGGCGGGCGCGTCTCGGCGGTGACGGGGGTGGTGCACGAGCTCTACGCCGACAAGTACCAGCCCGACCCGCGGTTCGCCGCGATGCTCGACAGCATCCGCGCACCGCACCGCGACACTCTCGAGGCGGTCGTCGCGACCGCCGCCGACCGGATCGGGCGGCAGTACAAGTCCGAGAGCCCCGTCGACCGGCTCGCCGCCGAGGCGCTGCGCAGCTTCGGGAAGTCCGACGTCGCCTTCCTCCCCGGGCTCGGCTTCGGCGTGACCATCCAGCCCGGACCGGTCACCCGCGAGATGGTGGTCGCGCTCTTCCCGCATCCGACCACGGTGGTCCACGAGAAGTTGACCGGCGCCCAGATCCTCCAGGTGCTCGAGCAGAGCGCGACCAATCTCAAGCCCCGCGACGACATGGATCGCGTCGGCGGCATGGTGCAGACCGCCGGGATGCGCTGGACGATCGACCTCACGCGTCCGGAAGGGGAGCGGATCCGCGACGTCTCGATCGGCGGCACGCCACTCGATCCGGCGAAGACGTACACCGTCATGACCAACGGCGGGATGCTGCAGGGGACGCACCGATATGTCACCTTCGCGAACGGCACCGAGATCGAGCGCGACGAAGTGCCGTTCGCGAAGATGCTGGAGGATGCGCTGCGGGCGATGGGGACGATCCGCGCGCCGGCGCTCGGCGATGTCACCCTGATCAAGTGAGGACGCCCATGCGGGACTATCGTGTGCGGGGAGGCATTGCAGGCGGGGCGGTTGTCGCGCTCCTCGCGATCGCCAGCGGTCGGGGTTTTGCGCAGGCGGCGGGGCCCGGCGAGAAGCCTGCGGCCGCGGGGACGCCCGCCGAGCGGACACCCGCGGCTCCTCCCGCCGCGCTTCCCCCGATCCAGTTCAAGGTGCTGTTCGACGTGGACTACGTGAGCCAGGAGCCGCAGGCACAACCGCCGCAGCTCGGCTTCGGCCTGCGCCGGGCGCGCCTCTTCGCGCAGCTCAATGGACCAGCCGGATTCTCGTTCCGGCTTCACTTCGATCCGACCGCACTGGCCAACGGCCCGCAGTCGGTAGCCCCCTACCGGGGTGTTCCGCTCGTCGAGGCGTACATGGACTATGCGCTGCCCGCAAAGCTCGTCATCCGTGCCGGGCAGCAGCGCGTGCCGTTCACGCTGAACGCGACGACCGGCGGCCCGCCGATGACCGTGCCCGAGTACGACCAGCTTTCACGCTACACCACGCAGCGTGTCAGCGCGTTTCGCGACATCGGTGTCACGATCAACGGGGTCACCGGCCCGCTCGAGTACAGCGCCGGGGTGTTCAACGGCGCCGGCATCAACGTCGTCACCGACAATGACAGCACGCGGGACTACGCCGCGCGGCTCAGCTACACCCTGCTGCCCGGGGTACAGCTCGGAGGGAGCGCCTGGGCGGGACACACCGGATCGCTCTTCGTCCGCAACGTCGGTGCACCCCCGCTGAAGTCGTTCTACGACAACGCCGATTTCCACCGCAGCAACATCGACCTGCACATCGGCCGTGGCGCGCTCGACCTGGCCGCGGAGTACGGACGGGAGCGGCTCGAGCACAACGCACGCGCGCTCAACCCGATCCCGGTCCCCGGCCATCTCGACCGCGGCGGGTACAACGTCACCGGCTCGCTGCGGCTGAACGCGCTGTCCCCGGCGCTCCGTCGCTGGGAGGTGGCGGGCCGCTACGACAAGTGGGACCCGAACCGCGCCCGCGGCGGCGACAGGGTCACCGAGTACGTCGCCGGCCTCAATTTCTACCTGCAGCAATCGAACGCGCCGATCAACCCGCGGCTGGGCCGCGCGGTCAACTTCGTGCAGAGGCAGTCCCGGGTGATGGCGTTCTGGGAGTGGGATCGGCCGGAAAGGGTCGGGGGCAGCGCTCCCCCCGGCGCGCTGCTCAATCGCAACACCCAGCGCTTCCACGCGCGGTGGGAGCTGTTTTACTGACCACGTCGTTTCGACCACGGGAGGGAGCCGGAGACATGCAAGCGTTGCGCGATCGCGCCCACGGGCACGAGGGATGGGGGCGGTGGAATCGGCGTGGTGGGGGTGTGCTGCTCGTGCTTCCCTTTGCCCTGGTCGCCTGCGGCGGAGGGAGCGGATCGTCCGCGGGGGACACGGCGAAAAAGGGAGACTCGCAGGCCGTCGGCTCCGCGAACACGGAGCTGGGAGGAAAGTCCGCGGCGGCGGCCGACAAGAACGCGAAGCCGCTCGACTACACGCCGCCTTCGGATTCGCAGATTCCCGGCGGCCTCCTCGGCGAGGCGATCCGGCGCGGGGAGGCGCTGCTCAACCACACCACCGACAGCCTCCCCGAGTACGCCACGAGCAGCCTGCAGTGCTCGAGCTGCCACATCAACGCCGGCCGCACCCGCGACGCCGCCGGACTGCTCGGGGTGTACGCCCGCTTTCCCAAGTACATGGATCGAACCGGCGCGGTGATCCCGGTCGAGGACCGGGTGAACTACTGCTTCACGCGAAGCCTCGCCGGGAACAAGATCCCGAACGACAGCCGCGAGATGCGCGACATCGTCGCCTACCTGGCGTTCATCTCGACCGGAGTGCCGACCGGCTCTCACGTCATGGGCGAGGGGATGCCGCAGATGCCGAAGCTCGTCGGCGATTCGGCTCGCGGCCGGCAGATATTCGCGACGACGTGCGCGATGTGCCACGGAGCGGACGGGCAGGGCAACCCGCCCGCGTTCCCCGCGCTCTGGGGTCCGAAGTCGTACAGCATCGGCGCGTCGATGGCGCGTGAGGAGCGGGCGGCGTCGTTCATCCGGCACTTCATGCCGCAGAACAACCGGGGGTCGCTCACCGACCAGCAGGCGTTCGACGTCTCCGCGTACATCAACTCGCACCCGCGCCCCGACTCGCCGGAGAAGGAAAAGGACTGGCCGGCGGAGGGGGTGCCTTACGATGTGCCGTACGACACGCGGGGTCACAAGGCCTACCGTCCGCCGGCAAAGCTGCTCCCCCGGCGCAATCCCGCCGGCGCGATCGTCCCGCCACCACCGCCCGTGAAGCGCACGACGCGTGTGGCGGCGGCCTCGACGACAGCGGAGAAGAAATGACCATGTCACGCGACGATCCGGCCACCCGGGAGCGCAGCACGGTGTCAGAAGATCACGAGCCTGAAAATGCGGGGAGCGCGCCGACCGTCACCCGGCGGGCGATGCTCGGCGTCGTCGGAGGGGTGGCGGCGGGGGTCGTCGCCAACGTGGTCCTCGGCGACCACGCCGAAGCGCTGGCACGGCAGGGTCCCGCGGC
>DASZNJ010000370.1:0-26116 GCA_035551575.1 Gemmatimonadaceae bacterium | reverse complement strand
TATGTCGGACAGCGGGCGCTCCCGGTGGTGGTGGTGGTGTCGCTGACGGTGGTGGGGATTCTCGTCTTCCTCGCGTCGCGAGTGGCCGGGCACCTCAGCCGTCAGCTCGGTCGCCCGCTGGCGGAACTGGTGGAGTGGACGGAGCGGATCGGCCGGGGAGAGACCCTTCCCGAGACCGCGGCACGACGCGGGGCACCGGAGTTCGAGGTGCTCCGCCAGCGAATGCGACAGATGTCGCACGAGCTCGAGCTGGGGCGACGAACGGCGATCCAGGCCGAGCGCGCGGAGGCGTTCCGCGAGACGGCGCGGCAGATCGCGCACGAGTTGAAGAATCCGCTGACACCGATTCGCTTCGCGGTGGAGCGGTTGCGGCGGGACGTGGGACCGGAGCTCACCGAGACGGTGGAAGTGCTCGCGGTCGAGTCGCGGCGGCTCGAGGAGATGGCGAAGAGCTTTGCGCAGTTCGGTCGTCTGCCAGAGGGGCCGCCGGCGGCGGTGGATGTCGGGGAGCTGGCGCGCTACACTGCGCGGGCGACGGTGCCGCCCAACGTCTCCCTGACGGTGGACGTGGCCGAGGGGGTACCGATGGTCGAAGGGCACCACGACGCACTGGCGCGGGCGCTGTCGAACGTGCTGATCAACGCCGTCGAAGCGTGCGCGGGGGGCGGCGCGATCGACGTCCGGGTGAAGCGTGAAGTCGGGGACGGAGCGGCGGGACGAGTCGTCGTCTCGGTGCGGGACAACGGATGCGGGATGCCCCCGGAACGGCTGGCGCGGATCTGGGATCCGTACGTGACGTACAAGCAGGGGGGGACGGGGCTCGGCCTGGCGATCGCGCGACAGACGATCGACGCGCACGGGGGGCGAGTGGAGGCGACCAGCGCGCCGGGCGCGGGCACCGAGATCCGCTTCCTCCTGCCGGCAGGGGGCAGCGGCGACGAGGGAAATTAGTAACATCATGTGTCTAATACGGCAGTCCTTCGCGGGAGATTTCGATGGGTGACGCGGCTAGCGTGCTGGTCCCGCTCGGCGGGATGTTCATGATCGTGGCCCTGGTACTGGGGATCCCGTTGGTCCGCCTGATGTCGAAGCGGCTCGACGCGCGGATGGCGGCGCCGCCGTCGACATCGGAGACCAATGCGCGGCTCGAGCGGATCGAGCACGCGATCGACGCGATGTCGGTGGAGGTGGAGCGGATCGCCGAGGGGCAGCGCTTCACCACCAAGCTGCTGTCGGAGCGGGCGGCGGCACGCGTCGCGGGGGGAGGGAGCGAGTCATGAACGACGCGTCGATCACCGCGGTGACGCTGGTCAGCCTGCCGCTGGGCTACATGCTCGTGAAGCCGGTGTTCGCGGCGTGGGCGAAGCGGCTCGAGGCCAGGGCGGCGGTCCCTTCCCTGCCCGCTACGCGGCTGGAGCGCATGGAACAGGCAATCGAGTCGATCGCGATCGAGGTGGAGCGGATCTCCGAGGCGCAGCGCTTCACGACGAAGCTGCTGACCGAGCGGGGGAGCGATCGCGGCACGGTGCCGCGGGCGGTGAGCGGAGGCCAGGGCCGATGACGTACGCGGATCCGGGAGAGGTCATCGGCATTCTCGGGAGCCTGACGATCATCGGCGCGGTGCTCTTCCCGATCGCGCGGGCACTGGCGCGCCGCATCGAGGGGAAGGCGCAGGTCACGCAGCTCCCGGCGGGGACGGATGCGCGGCTCGACCGGATCGAGCACGCGGTGGAGGCGATCGCGGTCGAGGTGGAGCGCATCTCCGAGGGGCAGCGTTTCACGACGAAGCTGCTCGCCGAGCGTTCGGCGGCGGACATGTCGCCGCGTTCGGCGCCCGAGCGCGGCGACCGCTAGCGCGTGGCTTCGGTCCTCATCATCGACGACGAGCCGAACATCCGCCGGATGGTCGGCGCGCTGCTCGGCAGCGAAGGATACGACGTTCGCGAGGCCGCGGAGGGCGCCGAGGGGATCGCGAAGGCGCGCGAAGCAGAGCCCGACGTCGTGCTGCTCGACCTGATGATGCCCGGCGAGCTGGATGGCCTCAGCACCCTGGCCCGGCTGCGCGAGCTCGCGCCTGACGTTCCGGTGGTGATGATGAGCGGGCGCGCCGGGCTCGCCGACGCGGTGAAGGCGACGAAGCTCGGCGCGGCGAACTTCCTCGAGAAGCCGCTGACGCCCGAAGGAGTACTGCTCGCCCTGGCCGCGGCGCTCGAGCTGCGGCGCGCGCGACAGGAAGCGCGCGCGCTGCGCGCCGACCTCGGGCTGGTGACCGAGATGATCGGCGACGATCCCTCGATGCGCGCGCTGCGGGAGATGATCGCGCGCGTCGCGCCGACGGATGCGCGGGTGCTGATCACCGGGGAATCGGGAACCGGGAAGGAGCTCGTCGCCTCGGCGATCCATTTCGGGAGCGCGCGCAGCAACAAGCCGTTCGTCCGGGTGAACTGCGCGGCGATCCCGCGCGACCTCGTGGAGAGCGAGATGTTCGGCCACGAGAAGGGCTCGTTCACCGGCGCGACCGAGCGGCGCATCGGCCGGTTCGAGCTCGCGCACACCGGGACGCTGTTCCTCGACGAAGTGGGCGACCTCGGACCCGAGGCGCAGGCCAAGCTGCTGCGCGCGATCGAGGCGCGGGAGATCGAGCGAGTCGGCGGCGCGAAGCCGATCCGCATCGACGTGCGCATCCTCGCGGCGACGAACAAGGACCTGGCGCGCTGCGTCGCCGATGGGACGTTCCGGGAGGATCTCTACTTCCGCCTCAACGTGATCCCGATCGTGCTGCCGCCGCTGCGCGACCGGCCGGGTGACATTCCAGCGCTCGTCCGGCAATTCTCGGCGCTGCACCGTGCGCGCACGGGGCGCGCGCTGCCGATGTGGACCGACGAGGCGATGCAGGTGCTGTCGCGGCACCGCTGGCCGGGGAACGTGCGCGAGCTGGCGAACATCGTCGAGCGGCTCGCGATCCTGCACGCCGGGCAGGTGGTGAACGCGGAACAGGTGCGCGAGGTGCTGCCGGTGGATCGCGATGGTGCGCCAACCCGCGCGCCCCTTCCCGACCCGGCCTCGCTCGACCGGCCTTTGACCGAGACGCTCGACGAGTTCGAGCGCGCGGTGATCGTGCGCGCGCTGTCCTCCTCGGGAGGGAACGTGGCCGAGGCGGCACGGCGGCTGAAGACGGATCGGCCGAACCTCTACCGGCGGATGAAGCGCCTCGGCGTGGCCGAGGGCGGGAGTCACGGAGGTGGAGGGGGGAGTGGAAGCGGGGGGAGCCGGAATGCGTGAAACGCTCGACCGAGGATGGAGAATGACGGCAGGAAGGTGGAGCGTGGTCGCCCGCGTGGCGATGATCGCGGCGGCGACGGCGGTGGCGCGCGGTGCCGGAGCGCAGCTGCCGGACACCCTGCCGTCGGCGGCGCCGGCGCTGCCGGCGCTCGTCGCCCGGGAGGCGGCATCGCGTTACAACGCGGCGGTGGCGCTGCGCGTGAAGAGCGCGACGACGATCGACAGTGGCCAGGTCGTCGACGGCGACGTTGCGACGATCGAAGCGCCGCTGACGATCGCGGGGGTGGTGCGCGGCGACGTGATCGCGATCAACGCGAGCGTGACGCTGCGGGCGGGGGCGCGGGTGGACGGAGGGATCTTCGTCGTCGGCGGGATCGTCAGCGGATTGGACGTGGCCCGGGTGGCCGGGGAGGTGCGGACGTACCAGGCCCCGCTGCGCTACACGCCTAACGCTGGCGGAGGCGAAGGGATCACCGTCGAGGAACCGGAGGGCGCGGAGGCGCTGTTCTCGTGGGTGCGGCTCCGGCCGCGGATGGAGCGGGAGAACGGCTTCCGGTTCCGCAACTTCGCGACGTACAACCGGGTCGAGGGGCTGCCGATCTACGCCGGGCCGTACATCACGCGACCGATCCCGCGCGGGGTGGTGACCGCGGAGCTGTTCGGGGTGATCCGGAGCGCCGAGAATTTCCGCTGGTCGAGCGAGAACATCGGGCACCGGGCAACGCTCGAGGCGCGGACGAACGGCGAAGTGCAGCTGATTGCCGGCGGCCGGCTGCAGGACGTGGTCGAGTCGACGCAGCCGTGGCAGATGAGCAACAGCGAGACGGCGCTGGCGACGTTCTTCCTGCATCGGGACTACCGGGACTGGTACTCGCGGCTTGGCGGGACCGTGTTCGCCGGGATATCGGGGGCGCGAGGGTTGTCGGTGATCGCGTCGCTGTCGGACGAGCGATGGGCGTCGCGACGGGAGCGGGATCCGTGGACGCTGTTCCGGGACGCGCAGCCGTGGCGCGCGAACCCGACGTTCGACGGCGGGAGGTATCACACGTTCCGGATGACGGGGACGCTCGACACCCGGAACAATGCTGACGATCCGTGGGACGGCTGGACGGTGTTTGCGGAGATGGAGCGGGGGCGGGGCGAGGTGGACAGCTTTGGCGCGCGGTCGCGGACGCCGCCGGCGCCGGGAGCGCGGGTGGAGTCGGCGCGGCCGGCGTACACGCGGGGGCTCCTCGACCTGCGCCGCTACACCCGGCTCTCCCCACAGACGCAGCTGAACACGCGGGTGCTCGCCGGCGGGTGGCTCGCCGGCGATCCGCTGCCGCTGCAGCGGCAGCTGTCGGTCGGGGGGTTCGGTACGCTCCCGGGCTACGACTTCAACGACGGGACGCCGGGGCGCGACAAGCTGCGCTGCACGGGCCCGACGGTGCGCCCGGGACGGCCGGCGGAGTGCGACCGGATCGCGGTGGCGCAGCTCGAGTACCGCGTCGACCTTGGCCTCGAGCGGATGCGGCGCGTCGTGCCGTTCTGGTACGGGCGAGGCGCGGTGGTGGCGTTCGTCGACGCGGGGCGCGGGTGGCGGGTGCGCAACGAGGTGACCGACGCGGTGGATTTCGGGACACGGACGCTGCCGGCGCTGAACACCTTCCTGACGGACGTCGGGGCGGGTCTCGACTTCTCGATCGTCGGGCTCTACGTGGCGAAGGCGGTGTCGACCGCGGGCGAGCCGCCTAACGTGTTCATCCGGATCCGGCACCGTTTCTAGACGATGAGTCGCCGGTTTTCCGCGAGTCCGCGAATGCTGGGGGTGCTGCTGGCAGCGGCGACGCTGGCGTCGGCGTCGCTGGCGTCGGCGTCGCCGGCCGCGGCGCAGCAGGGGCCGCGGATCGACATCACGCTGCCGGCGCAAGGCGCGCTGCTGCGCGAGGGGCCGACGATTCGCGGGAGCGGGCTGCTGGCCGACGCGCAGCTGCGCGACCTCGTGCGCAACGGGTTCCCGGCGCGATTCAGCTTCCGGGTGGAGCTCTGGTCGACGGGAGGGTTCTTCAACAGCCTCGAGGCGAGCACGACGTGGGACGTGATCGTCCGCTACGACCCGCTGGAGAAGGTCTACGAGGTGGTGCGGATCGCCGGCGCGCAGGCCGTCGCGTTAGGCAGGTTCCCCGACGTCAACGCCGCCGGGGACGCGGTTGGCCGGCCGGTGCGGGTGCCGCTCAACGCCCCGTCGCGGTCAAGGTACTACTACGCGGCGACGCTCGACGTCGAGGTGCTGTCGCTGAGCGATCTCGATGAGCTCGAGCGGTGGCTGCGCGGTGAGCTGCGCCCGGCGGTGAGCGGGCGGCGCAACCCCGGCACGGCGCTGACACGCGGGGTGCGGACGCTGGTGGTGCGGCTGTTAGGCGGGACGAAGCGGCACTTCGAGGCGAAGACGGGGACGTTCAAGCCATGACGGGGGGCCAGGTGTCAGGTGCCAGGAACAACGCCACCGTTCGTCCTCCCCGCCGTGCCTGACGCCTGACAGCTGACACCTGACACCCGTTCAGAGCGTCTTCTCGAGCTGGTGGAGGACGCCTTCGCCGTAGAAGAGGCGGATGTAGCGGGCCTGGGTCGGGGTCAGCTTGCGGACTGCCCAGCTCAGGTGGACGAAGTGCGGCTCGACGGGGCGGACCAGCGGGTGCATCCCGATCTCTTCGGGGAGGTGGTTCGACTTGCGGGTATTGCAGGGGCTGCAGGCGGTGACGACGTTCGTCCATTCGTTGCTGCCGCCGCGCGAGATCGGGATCAGGTGGTCGCGCGTGAGCGTCTCGCGCGGCTTCAGCTCGGCGCCGGTGCGGCCGCAGTACTGGCAGCGGTAGCGATCGCGGGCGAAGAGGAAGGTGTTGGTGACCTGCCGCCGGAAGCGGCGCGGCACGTGGACGAACGCCTTGAGACGGATCACCGCGGGGCGCGGGAGCGTCAGGCGCTCGGAGCGAACCGAGCGCCCGCTATCCGCCTCGACGATCTCGGCCTTGCCGTCGATGACGAGGCGAAGGGCGCGGCGGAGCGGAACCATCGTAAGGGGTTCGAACGACGCGTTCAGTGCGAGACAACCGACGATCACGAACGTGCCTCCCTGTGCGGCGTGAGGTGGAGCATGTCCCGCTGGCTGCGGGGCGCTCCCTCCTTTCATTCCGACGACTGCGGGGATCGCCGAGTTACGCGGCGGCGTTCCCGCTGGCGAAGCTACGAGCCTGCCTAACCTGCAACAAGACGCCCGGCTCGACGGTGCCCGGGCGTCTCATGAGGGCGTCGCTTCGTGAGGCGCCCCGTCAGCGTGCGGCGCCGGCTGTCGCCGGCACCGCCGTGAGCCACCCGTATTGGTCGGGGTACCTCCCGGTCGCTATCCCCAGATAGCGGTCCTGCACCGCGAGGGTGACCGGCCCCGGCTTCCCTTCCCCGACGACGATGCGATCGACGGACCGGATCGGCGTGACCTCAGCCGCGGTCCCGGTGAAGAAAAGCTCGTCGGCGATGTAGAGCATCTCGCGCGGGAGCACCTGCTCGCGGACCTCGAGGCCAAGGTCCTGCGCGATCTGCCTGACCGAATCGCGAGTCACGCCGTTGAGGATTCCCGACGCAAGGGGCGACGTGTAGAGGACATTGTCGCGAACGAGGAAGAGGTTCTCCCCGCTTCCCTCCGAGACGTACCCGAAGCTGTCGAGCATGATCCCCTCGACGTAGTCATCGGCGCGCGCTTCCATCTTGGTGAGCTGCGAATTGAGATAATTACCGCCGGCCTTGGCCATCGCCGGAAAGGTGTCGGGGGCAGCACGCCGCCAGCTCGAGACGCGCACGTCGACACCGCTGGCGAGCGCATCGTGACCGAGATACGCGCCCATCTTCCAGGCGATGATGAAGGTCTCGATCGGCGCATGGGGTGCGAACACTCCCATCTGCTCGCCGGTGCGGGCGACGACGGGGCGGAGGTAGCAGGCCTCCAGTTCGTTGGCCGCGACGAGATCGACGGTCGCCTGGACGAGGTCGTCGACGGTGTAGTCGATGGCGAACCGGTAGATCCTGCAGGAGTCGAGCAGCCGCCGCATGTGCTCGCGAAGGCGGAACACCGCCGGCCCCTTCGGGGTCGCGTAGCAGCGGATCCCCTCGAAGACGCTCGACCCATAATGAACGACGTGACTCATCACGTGGATGGTCGCGTCTTCCCAGGCGACGAGCTGTCCGTCGCGCCAGATCCTGTGCGTACGTCCGGAGGGGGCGGTTGCCATGAGATAAAGCTAACGAGCGCGGCTGCCGTGCACGAGTGGATCGAAGAGCTCCTCCTCGCGAACCCCGGCGCGCGCGGCGACCTCCCATGGCCAGGCGACCTGGCCGACCTGCTCGGCGGTGTGCCCGTCGGAGCCAAGCGAGATGCGAACGCCAGCGGCGGCCGCGCGGCGGACGAAGCGCTCGTGCGGTCGGTAGCGATTCGAAATCTCGAAGGCGATGCCCGCCTTCGCGAGGGCCGCGACGGCGCGCTCTTCGCGCTCCTCGGTCCAGAGCTCCTCGAGCGGCAGCTTGCGAAGCTTCATGGGGAGGAGCGTGGGATGAGCGAGGATGTCCACCGGCATCTCGGCGGCGAACGCTTCCAGGTTCTCGACGTGCGCGTCCATGTAGCGCTGCGGGTCGAGCCCGGGGGGCCATGCGCTGTAGAAAGCGTGCATCACCGAGCCGTCAGGCAGGAAGATCGCGTGCAGGCTGCCGATGCGATGGGTGAAGCGCGCGGCGAGGTGCTCGGGCAGCTCGCGCCAGAGCGAGTCGTGCCAGCAGAACTCCCCGCCGCGAAGCACGTCGTGACGTTCGAGCTCGTCGAGGTAGAGGCGAACAGCATCCACGGTGTGGAGCGCCCCGCGAACGTCGCCGGAGCAGTGGTCGGCGACCGAGGGCCGGACCCCGCGCGCCGAGACCACCTCGATCAGCTGCTGGACCGAGAGAACGCCGTCGGAGAAGGTGGTGTGCGCGTGGTTGTCGACCAGCCTCACGGCTTCTGGCCGGCGAACGGGTTGAGGCTGTCGGGGATCGGCGTCGGGCGCGGCGTGGCCGGCTGTGCGGGGCGCGACGCCTGCGGGATCGGGGCGGAGCCGGGGGTGATGCGGGCGCTGCGCGAGGTGTCGAACGTCTGCTGCGGGGGCGCGCCGGTCGAGTCGAGGACACCGGTGAACGGCGAGTGCACCGGGCACTCCTCGATCGGCTCGGTGCCCGGGATGTAGTACTCGGTGCCGACGAGGTCGGCCGGGCAGAAGGGGTTCTTCAACTTCGCGGTGCTGCGGTCGATCTCGCGGATGACGATTCCCTCGGGACGCGGCCAGTCGGGCGGCGCGGGCTTCCGCGAATAGACTTCCTTCATGAACGCGGTCCACGCCGGAGCGGCGAGGACGCCGCCCTGCGCGTTGGCCTTGATCTTCTGCGGGCGGTCGAGCCCCATCCAGAGGCCGGCGACGAGGTCGGCGGTGAAGCCGATGTACCAGACGTCGGTGCCGTCGTTGGTGGTGCCGGTCTTTCCGCCCGACGGGATGCGGAAGCCGGCGCCCCAGACCGACTGGTAGGCGGTGCCGTGCTGGACGACGTCCTTGAGCATGTCGACCATCAGCCACGCCTCGTCCTGCGACAGCACCTGCGAGCGGACGGGCTGCGGCTCCCAGAGGACGTCGCCCTTGGCGTTCTCGACGCGGAGGATGCCGATGGGCGCGGCGCGGGTGCCTAACGTCGAGAAGGTCGAGTAGGCGGCGACCATCTCGATCGGGTAGACGTCGGCGGAGCCGATGTGGATCGACGGATACGGCGGGATGTCGGTGGACAGGCCGAAGCGGTGGGCCATGTCGATGACCGCGCTCTCACCGAGCTCGATCCCGAGGTTGATCGTCGGGATGTTGCGCGAGAGCATGAGGGCGCGGCGGAGCGGGATCGGTCCCTCGAACTTCAGGTCGTAGTTCTGCGGGGTCCACGTCTGGCCGTTGCCGAGGTCGCGCACGATCGGCGAGTCGTCGAGGATGTATGACGCGGGGCGGCCGTTCTGGATCGCGGTCGAGTAGACGATCGGCTTGAAGGTCGAACCGGGCTGACGCAGCGCCTGGGTCGCGCGGTTGAACTTCGAGTCGTCGTAGTCACGGCCGCCGATGAGCGCGCGGACCGCCCCGGTGCGCGGGTCCATCGCGATGAAGGCGTCCTGCAGGTACGGCGAGTTGGGACCGTTTTCCTCACCGCCGGCGGCGCGGGCGACGTATTGCTCGTAGGTGGTGTGGGAGTAACGGCCGTACTCGCCGCTCTCGATCTTCCGCAGCTGGCTTTCCATCGCGCGCTCGGCGGCGGACTGCATGTCGATGTCGAGCGTCGTGTAGACACGCAGCCCCTGCTCGTAGAGCTGCTGGCCGAACTGCGCGTCGAGCTGGCGGCGGACCCACTCGACGAAGTACGGGGCGACCTCCCCGGAGACCGTCTTGCCGCCGAGCTTCAGCGGGAATGCGCGCGCGAGGCGCGCGTCCTCCGCGGAGATCGCGCCCTCGCGGTGCAGCAGCTCGATGATCGTGTTGCGCCGGGTGACGGCGCGATCGGGAAAGCGGCGCGGATTGTAGCGCTCCGGCGCCTTGGGCAGCGCGGCGAGGGTCGCGGCTTCGGCGAGGTTGAGGTCGCGAACGGACTTGCCGAAGTACCGCTGCGACGCGGTTTCGACGCCGTAGGCCCCGTTGCCGAGGTAGATCTGGTTGAGGTACAGCTCGAGGATCTTGTCCTTGCTGTACTTCGCCTCGATCGCACGGGCGACCTTCGCTTCCTTGAGCTTGCGGACGAGGGTCTTCTCGCGCGAGATGCGCTCCGGGAAGACGTTGCGCGCGAGCTGCATGGTCAGCGTCGAGAAGCCCTGGCCGTATCCACCGGAGCGGATGTTGTGGAGTCCGGCGCCGAAGACGCGGATCCAGTCGATCCCGGCGTGCTGGTAGAAGCGCTTGTCCTCGGTGATCTGGAACGCCTGCCGGACGACGACGGGGATGTCGCGCAGCGGGACGAGGGTGCGGCGCTCGAGCCCGATCTCGGCGATGAAGCGGCCGTCGGCGGCGTAGAGCTTCGAGGTCTGGCGCGGGGTATAGTCCTCGAGGATGTCGATCGAGGGGCACTCGTCGCCACGACAGACCAGCGCCCAGCCGGCGTAGGCCAGGCCGAGGCCGAAGGTGATGCAGAATGTCGCGAGGACGAGCGCCGAGCGCACGAGGCGCGGGTGGCGCCGCCGGAAGTCCCGAAAGAGAGCCACGGCAGAAGTCAGGGTGGTCGAGACGAGAAACTAACCCGGGGGCGGGGCGGATGCAGCCATTGTCCGCACACCCGGTGAACTCGTCCCCTCACATTCCACCCCGCGGTGTCTATTTTTGTGCCATGGGTCAACCACTTTCGCTACTCGACGAGCTTTCCTGGCGCGGACTGCTCTACCAGCACACCGAAGGGATCGGCGGGTGGCTCGCCACCCCGCGCGGGATCTACGCGGGGTTCGATCCGACCGCGAGCAGCCTGCACGTCGGTTCGCTCCTGCCGGTGATGGGGCTCGTGCACGCGCAGCGCGCGGGGCATCGCGTGGTGGCGCTCGTCGGTGGCGGGACCGGATTGATCGGCGACCCCGGGGGGAAGACCGCCGAGCGTCCGCTGGCGAGCGTCGACCAGGTCGAGGCACAGGCGCGGGCGATCCGTGGCCAGCTCGAACGTTTCCTCGACTTTCGCGGGCGGAACCCGGCGGTGCTGCTCGACAACGCGGAGTGGCTTCGGCCGCTGCGGGCGATCGACCTGATGCGCGACGTCGGGAAGCATTTCACGGTGAACTACATGCTGGCGAAGGACTCGGTGCAGTCCCGGCTCGACGCGGGGATCTCGTACACGGAGTTCTCGTACATGCTGCTGCAGGCATACGACTTCCTCGAGCTGAAGCGGCGGGACGACGTCACGGTGCAGCTCGGGGGGAGCGACCAGTGGGGGAACATGACGGCGGGGATGGAGCTGATCCGGCGGACGGGGGCCGGCGACGCGCACGTCCTGACGCTGCCGCTGATGATGAAGGCCGACGGGACGAAGTTCGGGAAGACGGAAGGGGGCACGGTCTGGCTCGATGCGTCGCTGACCTCGCCGTACCGCTTCTACCAGTTCTGGGTGAACTCGGACGACCGCGACGTCGGGAGGTGGCTGCGCTTCCTGACGCTGCTGCCGCGCGGGGAGATCGAGGAGCTGGAGCGCGGTGCGAGCGAGCATCCCGAGCGCCGCGAGGCGCAGCGGGCGCTGGCGCGCGAAGTGACGACGCGCGTGCACGGCGCCGACGCGGCGCGAGTGGCGGAGGAAGTGTCGTCGCTGCTGTTCGGCGGGGCGGACGCGCGGTCGCTGTCGGCCGGCGCGATCGACGCGTTAGGCAGGGAGATCCCGACGGCCGAGCTCCCGCTCCCGGCCGAAGGGGTGGACGTGCTCGACCTGCTGACCGAGACGAAGCTGGCGGCGTCGCGGGGGGCGGCGAAGCGGCTCGTCGAGCAGGGGGGCGTCTACGTGAACGGGGCGCGGGTGGCGATGGCCGATCGAACCGTCACGCCGGCGGGGCTGCTCGCCGGCGGACACGCACTGCTGCGGAAGGGGGCACGCGACTACGCGCTGGTGAAGCTCACCGGACGTTAGGCGCGCCCGGTCCGGGGAAGACACCGGTGCAGGCGAAGCCGAGCGAGACCGTGTCCTGCGGGAGGCGCCGCGGAGGCGGGTGCCACTCGGCGGCGGGGCGCGCCAGCGCGGGGACGCGGGTGAAGTCGTGGAGGAGGACGAACGCATCCTTCGCCCCCCAGCGCCCGACCCTCGGGGCGACTGCTCCGAGGTACGCCTCGATCGTTCCACCCTCGTGGATGCCGTTGATCCCGGCGGGGTGGACGATCATCACCCAGACGCGGCCGGTGCCGCGAAAGGCGTCGAGCTCGCGGAGGTATTCGCGCCACGCGGGGCGGTAGCAGCCCCCGCGCACGAGGTGGTCGTCCGCGAAGGGGAAGCGCGAGCGATACCACTCGAATGGCTGGCTCCCGCCGTAGTAGACGTAGAGGCGATCACCTGGCGCCTCGTGCGCGCGCATCGCGGCGAGGATGGGGCGGAGGTCCTGCGGCGAATACGGCACCCCGGTGAGCGCGTAGTACAACGGCGCCCCGATCACGAGGGCAGCGGACGCGAGCCCGACGCGATGCAGGGAGCGGGACGGCGACGCGAGCAGCTCGATCACTCCCGCGGTGACGAGCAGCACGAGGCTCGGCAGGAGGAACAACAGGACGCGGCCATTGCCGGCGGCGACCTTGTTGAAGCCCTTGACCGTCGCGTCGAAGGGGAAGATCCGCAGCGCCGATGCGACGTAGACGACGACGATCGCGCCGGCGAGTGCGGCGAGCTGCACGGGCTGCCGGCGGGCGAGCGCGACCACTCCGAGGACGAAGAGGGCGACGCCCAACGCGGTGACCGGCATGCCGAGCGGGTCGCGGAAGAGGCCGTAGAGGTTGACGAGCGGCCAGGCGAGCTCGCGCAGCGAGTGGGGGGGGATCGGCCAGAACCCGTCGCGCCAGAAGCTGCGCATGTACGCCTGCTCGTGCGGCGCGAGGCTGTGCAGCGTCAGCCAGACCGACGGCGCGCCGCTGACGGCCCAGAGCGCACAGGCGACGACCGCTGGCCAGCGGAGCGGGATCCTCCGCCGGATGACCGCCACCGCCAGGGCAAGGCCAACGCCGGCGAGGATGAAGAGCGCGGGCTGGGAGAACCAGACCGCGATCGCGCCGAGCACGCCGAGCCGCAGCCAGTGCCGCGGCGCGGCGTCGCAGGCGAGGATGCGGACAGCGAGGAGAAGAAGCAGGCAGGCAAAGAAGATGTCGCCGCCGTACTGCTTCGCCTCGGCGGCATAATAGATCGGGCGGCCGAGCACCGCGAAGAGCGCGAAGGCGAGGAGCGCGCCGCGCTCGCCGAGGACGCGCCGGGCGAGCGCGTAGAAGAGCGGAAGTGCGGCGAGCGCGGTGAGGATCGAGTAGAGGCGGAGCGCGCGATCGCTCGCGCCGAACGTATCGACCGCGAGCTTCTCGACGAGGAGGAAGCCCTTCGGGGCGATCTGGGCGAAGTCTAGGGGCTGGAGGAGGGCGGCAGGGGATCGCCCGAGAACGTTGCGGGCGATCGCCGCCTCGTCGATCCAGAGGGTGCCGCGACCGAAGTATTGCCAGAGGCGGAGCAGCGCGCCGGCGCTGCCTAACGCGAGAGCGATGGTCCGGCGGCGCGCTGGTGTCAACGCCGCCTCAGGCCGCGCCGAGCAGGGCGAGGGCGCGGCGGATCTCCTCGCTGGTGTTGTAGACGTGTGGAGAGAGGCGGATTGCCCCCTCGCGCAGCGAGTGCTCGACGCCGGACGCGTGGAGCCGCGCCGAGCTGGCGGCGGGATCAGCGGTGATGATCGAGACGATGCCGGCGCGGCGCGAGGGATCGGCGGGCGTCACCAGCCTGACGCCGCGCCGCCCCTGCGCCCAGTCGACGATCTCGCCGGCGAGCGAGGCGACGCGCGCGGCAACAGCCGCCGGTCCAAGCTCGTGAAGCAGCGCGAGGCTCGCGCCAAGGCCGGCGATGTCCTGGAAGGGGAGGGTGATGACCTCGAAGCGACGGGCATCGTCGCGCCAGGTGAGGTCGTACTCGATCAGCCGGCTGAAGTCGTCGGAGCCCTTCACCGACATCCAGCCGACGGGGCTCGGATCGAGCGTCGAGACGAGCTCGCGCCGGACGTACGCGAAGCCGCTCCCCCACGGGCTGAGCAGCCACTTCTGTCCGCCGCACGCAAGGACGTCGATGTGGCAATCGCGCACCGCGAGGAAGTCGGCGCCGAGCCCCTGGATGGCGTCGACGACGAAGCGGACGCCGTGGACGCGGCAAGCCTTGCCGATCCGCTCCAGGTCGGACTTGTATCCGGTCGAGAAGCCGACCCAGCTCACCGCGGCCAGCTTCACCCGCGGCGCAGCGATCGCCTCGACCAGCGCATCCTCGTCGGGGAGGAGTCCGCGCGGCGGGATCCGCCTGACGACGACGCCGCGCTTCTCGAGGGCGAGCCACGGATACATGTTCGCCGGGAACTCCCGGTCGTGGACGACGATCACGTCCCCTGGTTCCCACGAGAAGGTCTGGGCGGCGATGTTGATGCCGTAGGTCGTGTTGGTGAGGATCGCGATCTCCCCGGCATCCGCCGCGATGAGCCGCGCGGCGAGATCGCGGGTGCGGGCGAGCATCGCGAAGTTCTTCTCGTCGTCGATGCGGAAGGGCTCCTCGCGCTCGGCGATCACCTCGGCGGTCGCGGCGATCGCCCGCTGCGTGAGCGGACCGGTCGACGCGTTGTTGAGGTAGACGCGGTCGGTGCGGTCGGCCCACGGGAACTCGGCGGCGCGGAGCGCGGCGACGTCGATGTTCGGAGACATCGCTCAGGGCACCAGAGAGCGGTCGGCCGCCGCGGCGTGGCGGCGGAAGCGCGGATCGAGGGCGTCGCGGAGCGCGTCGCCGAGGAGGTTGAAGCCGAGCACCGCAGCGCCGATCGCGACACCGGGGAAGAGCGAGGTCCAGGGAGCGGTGCGCAGCTGCGAGAGGTCGCGTCCCTCGGCGATCATGGACCCCCAGCTCGGGGTCGGCGGGGCGACGCCGAGGCCGAGGAAGGAGAGGGCGGCCTCGGCCATGATCGCGCCGGCGACGCCGAGGGTCGCGGCGATGACAACGGGGGCGACAACGTTAGGGAGGACGTGGCGAACGACGATCCTGGCGTCGCGGGCGCCGAGGGCGCGGAGCGCCTGCACGTACTCGAGCTGGCGGACGACGAGGACCTGGGCGCGGACGATCCGCGCCATCCCCGCCCATCCGACGACGCCGATGGTGAAGAGGACCACGCCTAACGACGGCTGGAGGGCGGCGACCATCGCGACGAGGAGGAGAAGCGTCGGGAAGGCGAGGGTGACGTCGGCGAGGCGCATCACGACCTCGTCGGTCCACTTGCCGTAGTATCCGGCGATGAGCCCGAGGGTGACGCCGATCGCGATCGCGATCATCTGCGAGAAGAAGCCGACGGCGAGCGAGATGCGGGCGCCGTAGACGAGCCGCGCCCAGACGTCGCGCCCCTGGATGTCGGTGCCGAGCCAGTGCTGCGCCGACGGGGCGCGCAGCTGCGCGAACAGGTCGACGCGCAGCGGATCGTGCCGGGCGACGATCGGGGCGGCGAGCGCGGCGAGGATGAGCAGCACGACGACGGCGACACCGCCGACCGCGCGCGGGTCGTGGAGCAGCCGGTTCCAGAGGGATCGTCTCATGGCGTCCGCAATGTCGTGCGGGCGCCGGGCGATTTCCAGCGGCGAGCCGGCGGGGCGTCAGCGCGAGGGATCGCGGAGCTCCTCGGGAGTGCCCGGCGGCTGCCGCCGCCAGCGGCGGTGGTGCCAGAAGTACTGCTCGGGAGCGCGGCGCACCCAGCGCTCGAGGGTCTTGGTGTAGGCGGCGACGATCGCGTCGACATCGCGCTCGCGGTCGCCGGTGTCCTGCACGGTCACCGCCTCGAAGCTCATGCGATAGCGGCCGTTCGGCTGCCGAAGCGCGCAGCCGAAGACCACCGGGACGCCGAGCCGGAGCGCGAAGACCGCCGGACCGCGGGGCGTCTTCGCCGGCATGCCGAAGAAGGGGACAAAAGTGGACGCGAGGCCGAGCACCCCCTGGTCGGAGAGGAAGGCGACCGCGCGCCCCGACTTGATCGAGCGCGGGGTGCGGCGGACTGCATCCGAATCGTGGACGACCGCCATTCCGATCCTCTCGCGCGTGCTCGTCAGGTAGCGGTCGAAGAGCGGATTTTCCATGTGGCGGGCGACGACATCGAGCGGGACGCCGCGCGAGGCGACGTACGCGCCGGCGAGCTCCCAGTTGCCGAGATGGCCGGTGACGAAGATGAGTCCCTTCCCCGCGGTCATCGCCTTCTCGACCGCGGACCAGTTGTCGACGCCGTCGAAGAGTGCGAGCACTCCCTCCTGCCCGATCGACGGGAGCAGCGCCGCTTCGATGGAGGTGCGACCGAGGTGCTCGTACGAGGCGCGGGCGATGGCGAGCACCTCGTCGCGGGAGAGTCCGGGAAAGGCGGCGGCGATCTGCCGCTCGACGACGCGGCGGCGAATGCCGAGTGGCGCATAGCCGAGCGTGCCGAGCTTCGCGCCGAACGCGGAGGCCGCGTTCCAGCCGGCGGCACGGAGCGCGCCGATGACCATGCGCAGCGCGCCGTACTGGAAGCGGTGGCGGAGGTTCGGCGTTTCCGGTTGGTCGCTCATCGGGGGCGCGAGGCGGCCTCGCGGCGGGGGGCGAGGCGCGGGGCGGCGAGCTGCTCGGCGAAGGCGCGCGTCTCGCGGGCGACACGAGCCCAGTTGTAGTGCGACTCGACCGCGGCACGAGCGGCGCGGCCCATCGCCGTGCAGCGCGCCGGATCGGCGAGGAGGGTGCGCAGCGCACCGGCGATCTCCTTGATGTCCTGCGGGGGCACGACGAATCCTGTCTCACCATCGCGGACCGCGGAGCGAACGCCGCCGGAATCGCCGGCCACGGAGGGCGTGCCGCTGGCCGCGGCCTCGACGAAGGAGATGCCGAAGCCTTCGACGTTTATTCCGCGATCGAGGCGCGACGGCCCGACATAAACGGTGGCGGTGGCGTAGGCCTCCGCGATCTCTGCGTCCGTGAGCATCCCGGCGAAAACTACGCGGTCGCCAACGCCGAAGGAGCGGGCGAGCGCCTCGAGCCGCGCGCGATCCCGCCCGCCGCCGACCAGCAGGTAGCGGAGACCGGGGAAGTCGGGGGCGAGCGCGGCGAGCGCCTCGATCGCGGCGTCCTGTCCCTTGTGCGGGACGAGGCGGGCGACGGTGAGCATCAGCGGCCCGCTCCCTAACGCGAGGCGGCGGCGCAGCTCGCCGCGATCGCGATCGGGGCGGAACTGCTCGGGGTCGGTGCCGAGGTCGATCGCGGCGACGGGCGGGGGGGTGCGGACCCCGATCTCGCGCATGAGGTCCTCGGTGACGGAGGCGGTCCAGCGCGAGTTCGCGACGACCCCGGCCGCGTCACCGAAGATGCGCCGCGCCGCCTGACGCTTGAGCCATCCTTTCGACTTCACGAGCTCGCGCAGGACGTCGCCGCCGTTCACGTAAACGAGATAAGGAGCGCCGGTGCGCTTCGCCGCCCACCAGACCGCGTAGCCGACGGGGCGCGCGTTTCCGCAGTGCAGCACGTCGTACGACGCGCGCGCTGCGATGAGCGAGCGCGCCCAGCGCAGCTGGTTGGTGATGACCTTCGCGCCGGCGAAATCGAAGCGTTCGCGCGTGATCGGATAACGCTCGGCGGGGTCGACGCTCGCGGCGACCGGGGAGGCGACGGTGGAGATGGCGATCTCCCCCGGCGGGAAGTGACGGCAGAGCTCGATGTGGCGGCGCGCCATTCCCCCGCTGTCGGGGGGAAAATCCTGGGTGACGAAGAGGTGCCTCATAACGGCGCCACGTACGGTGCGCCGCTGAGGAAGTGCGACACGCGCTGGTCGTAGGTATGGTGCTCGCGAACGAAGCGCTCGCCGGCGGCGCGAATCCGCTCGCGGGCGGCGGAGTCAGCGAGGTAGCGCGTTGCCCGGGCGACGCAGTCGGGGAGGGAGTCGTACCAGATGCAGTGCTCGCCGTCGGCGAGCATCCGGCCGGCGTCGCGCCCGCCCTCACCGAGATAGCAGCCGCCGGCGAGCATGGCGATGAACATCCGGTCGGTGTAGAAGGGGTTGCCGCGCGCCGCGGCGGCGGTAATGCCTAACGTCAAGGCGGCGCTCGAGCAGACGGCCGCGAAGGCGCGCCCCTCGACCGGGTGGCCGGCCCAGTCGATCCGGTCGCGCCATCTTTCCCATCCGAGCCCCCAGACCCGGAGGCGGACGTGCTTCGCCAGCTCGACGAGGAAGCTGGCCCGGTCGGGGTCGTAGCCGGTGCCGAGGAAGGCGACGTCGGCAGCGAGGGCGGGGTCGCGGGGCGCCGGGGTGATGTCGCGATCGGCGGCGAAAGGCAGGTAGCGGGCGTCATGCCCCATCGCGCGCCACTCCTCGACGAAGGCGGGGAGCCAGAGCCGGGCCGCCTGGCGTGCGACGGCGGCGATGTGGCCGATGTCCTTCCGCGTCGCGACGTGGGTGAACCACTGCGCGTCGCTGTACCACATCGCGTTCTCGCGGTCCTTCACGAGCGCGGCGACCGTCTCGAGCTCGAGGCCGAGACACTTCGAGAGGAGGACGAAGTCGGGGCGGAAGGCGGCGGCGCGGAGGCGCACCCAGCGCTGCGCCGCGGCCCGGCCGATGGTGCGCGACAGCGCGCGGTCGTCGAGCACCAGCGCGCGATGGCCGGCGCGCGCGAAGGCGCGGGCGAAGCAGGACTCGATCCGCCAGCGCCGGCGGCTGCCGATGACGAGGATCCGCACCGCCGCCTAACGGGTGATTCCGGAGAACCGCGATCCCATCGCCCAGAGCCGCGCGTACTTCGCGCCGACGCTCATCGCGGCGAGGACGGCGAGGACGAGTCCGTGGGCACCGTCGAGAAAGCCCGCGCGCAGCAGGTACATCGTGAGGAAGCGCAGCGGCGGGCGAACGAGCACGTCGAGCGGCGACGCGGCACGGCCGCGCGCGTGCTGCTGCTCGGCCCACCAGCGGCTGTACCGGCCGAACTTCTCGAAGTACTCGTTGAGCGAATCATAGGTGTAGTGCAGCATCGGCGTCGACAGCGCGCCGGGGGGCGCGTGGGTGATGACGTGCTCGTGGACCGGCCGCTCGTCGTAGCGAAGGGATGCCCGGAAGAGCCGCACCGGACGGTCGCGCTCCCAGCCGCCGTGGCGGATCTCGCGGCCGAGGAAGAAGTTGCGGCGGCGCACGCGATAGGCGTCGAACGCGCCCTTCTCCACGGTCGTCGCGATCTCCGCGGCCAGCTCGGGGGTGCAGCGCTCGTCGACGTCGAGGACGAAGATCCAGGGCTGCGTCGCGCGAACGATGGCGACGTTGCGCTGGGCACCGATCGTGTGGAAAGGGTGCGCGAACACCCGCGCCCCGGCGTGCTCGGCGAGGGCGAGCGTGTCGTCGGTCGAGTCGTTCTCGACGACGATCGTCTCGGCCGCCCAGTCGATCACGCTGGCGATGCATTCGGTGATGTGGGCGCCGGCGTCGCGGGCAGCGATGACGACGGAGACCGGCGCGCGGCGTTCGGCGGCGGCGCCGTGCACGGTCAGGTCACCCACTTGCTGCGGTCGCGCGCGGCGTCGGTGACGCGGGCGAAGGCGTCGATCATCTCGTCGGCGCGGAAGTCGCGCGCGACGCGGACGTGAGCCGCGTTGCCCATCGCGGCGCGGCGCTCGTCGTCGGCGAGGAAGCCGGTGACCATCGCGGCGGTGGTCGGCGCATCGTTCGGGGGGAGGAGCACGCCGCCGATCCCGTCGGCGACGTACCGCTGGGCCATCATGCTCCGCTCGGCGAGGACGGGGACGCGGAGCGCCATCAGGTCGAGGAATCCGTAGGCCGCGTCGTCGCTCGACGACACGACCCAGCCGATGTCGGCGGCCTTGAGGACGGCGAGGCGGTCCTCACGGTCGCCGAGCCAGGAGACCATCGGCGTGATGCCGAGGGCGGCGGCGTGCATGCGCAGTCCCTCGTCGTCCGAGCCGGGGCCGACGAGGACGAGGCGCAGGTTCTGGTGGCGCGGCGCGAGGAGGCCGATCGTCCGGAAGACGGTCGCGACGCGGGAGCGCGCGGTCGGGTCGTAGAGGCAGGCGATCAACTTCACGCCACTGCCGGCGGCGCTGATGCTCGACCGCTCGACACCCTGGACATCGAGGTAGTCGTCGATGTCGACGCCGACATCAGCCCGGACCGCGCCTAACGCGCGGTCGGGGAGTGGGGGCGCGGCGCGCAGCTCTTCCTCGGAGGGAAAGACGAACCCGGTGGCGGCGAGGCGGCCGCCAAGCTTGCCTCGCCAGTGCATCGTCAGCGTCTCGCCGACCCTGACGCGGCGGACGACCGCGCCACGGTCCGCCATGCGGGTCGCCGCGGCGGCGATGAGGGAGTCGCGCTCGCCGTGAACGAACACCACTTCGACGAAGCGGTCCTCGAGGACACGGCGCAGCCGGCGGGCCGCGCCGCGCCAGGTGCCGTCGAGCTCCACCGGAACGGTCTCGACCCCCGACGACGCGAGGCGCTGCTCGACCGCGGTCTCCGGCTGGCAGACCGCGGTCACCTGGTAGCCGCGCGCGGCGAGCCCGCGCGCGGCGGTGACGAAGACGCGAGCCGAACCGGACCACGAAACATCGCTGACCACGAACAGTGCGCGCATCAGGCTTCCTGTGAGGCGGCCGCCGCCGCGAGGCCGGGCGCGGCGGCACGGTCGCGGAACTGCATCTCGTAGAGCCGGCGATAGGCACCCCCCTGCGCGAGAAGATCGGCATGCGTACCGCGCTCGATGACCTCACCGCGGTCGAGCACGAGGATCTGCGTCGCGTGGACGATGGTGGAAAGCCGGTGCGCGATCACGAAGACGGTGCGGCCGGCGAGCAGCCGGTCGATCGCTTCCTGGACCAGCCGCTCGGATTCGGTGTCGAGGGCGGAAGTCGCCTCGTCGAGGATGAGGATGGGCGGATCGGTGAGGAGGGCGCGGGCGATCGCGATGCGCTGCCGCTGTCCGCCGGAAAGGCGCGTGCCGCGCTCGCCGAGGATCGTCTCGTAGCCTTCGGGCAGCTCGCTGATGAACCCATGCGCGTTCGCCGCGCGCGCCGCCGCCTCGACCTGCGCGGCCGTGTACTTCGAGGCGGCGCCATAGGCGATGTTGGCGCGAACGGTATCATTGAAGAGCACCGTATCCTGGCTGACGATGCCGGTGAGCGAGCGGAGTGACGGGAGGGTGATGTCGCGGGTGTCGCGGCCGTCGAGGAGGATACGACCGTTGGTCGGCTCGTAAAACCGCGGGATGAGGTCGACAAGTGTGCTCTTCCCCGCCCCGCTGGCGCCGACGAAGGCGACGATCTCGCCGCGGCGCGCGGTGAACGACACGTCGCGAAGCACCGGCTCTTCGCCGTAGGCGAAGCTGACGTGGTCGAAGACGACGTCGCGGTCGAAGCTGCTCGCGACGTACGTCCCCTTGTCGGTTGCCTCCTCCGTCGGCGTGTCGAGCACCTCGAACACCCGCTCGGCGGCGGCGAGCGCGCCCTGCGCGGTGGTCGGGATCTGCGAGACCTGCTTCAGCGGCTGGAGCAGCCGCATCACGACGGCGAGGAAGGTGATGAGCGACGCACCGGCGAGCGTCTTGTCGAGGATCACCTGCCGCGCACCGATCCAGAGGAGGACGACGGCGATGGCGGTGCCGATGATCTCGGTGACCGGCTGCGCCATGAAGGCGAGGCGCACGACGCGGACCATGCCTTTCGAGTAGCGATGGCTGGCGTCGGTGAAGCGCTGCTCCTCGTAGCCTTCGGCGCCATACGACTTCACGAGGCGAACGCCGCTGACGACTTCCTGGAGCACGCTCGTCATCTCGCCGTAGTCGTTGCGAAGGCGGCGGTACCCCTTGCGCAGCTTCTTGAGGAGCGGCTGCAGGGCGCCCATGAGGAGTGGCGCGACGAACAGCGCGTAGAGCGTCAGGCGGGTCGAGATCCCGAAGAGGAAGGCGACGTAGCCGAGGATCGTCGCGATGCTCTGGATCGACTGGGTGACGAGCTGGGTGATCAGCTGCTTCGTCGACTCGGTGTCGGCGAGGACGCGCGAGATGATCTGGCCGACCTTCGTCCGGGTGAAGAAGCCTAACGGCAGCCGCTGGAGGTGCGAGTAGATCTGGTCGCGCAGGTCACGGGTGACGTACTCCTGCAGCTGGGCGCCGAGCTGCCCGCTCATCCAGGCGAGGAAGTTCTTGGCGACGATCGCGGCGAGGATGACGACGATCACGCGCTGCAGCGACCCCATCGGATCGGACGGGACGAGGAGGTGGCCGATGGTCGCGCGAAGGATGTTGCCGACCCACCCCGCCTTGTCGGGGAGCAGCGACTGCTCCCCGAACAGCGCGTTGAGGAACGGGATGAGCAGCGCGAAGGCGAAGGTGTCGAGCGCGGCGGCGCCGACGCTGCACGCGATCGTTCCGGCCATCCGCCAGCTGTGCGGGCGGAGGATCTTCAGGAGGCGGAAGTACATGTTCAGCGGCGCGGCGTGAGGAGCGACACCGGGAGGATGACCTCTTCCGGTGTCACGCCGCCGTGCAGGAACGCGCCGCGATAGCGGCTCTGGTACTCGCGCAGCTTCGTCGGGTAGACGAAGAAGGTGTCGCCGGCGGCGAGCAGGGTGTTGGCGCCGAGCCCGCGGCGCGGCAGCTTCAACACCTCTTCCTTCGTGAAGAGCAGCGCCTGCTCGGGGCGCTCGGCGCGGAGGTCCTCGCCGAACTTGTACCGCAGGTTGGCGGTGGCGTCGCGCTTGGCGAACACCGTCGCCGGCGTCCTGCAGTGGATCGAGCCGTGGTCGCTGGTGAGGACGACCGGCACGCCGCGCCGTGCCGCCTCGCGGAGCACCGACAGGAGCGCCGAGCGCTGGAACCACTGCTTGGTGAGCGCACGGAGCGCGATCTCGTCGCGCGCGACCTCGAGGAGAATCGCCGACTCGCTGCGCCCGTGGGTGAGGAGGTCGACGAAGTTGAAGACGAAGGCGCTCACCCCGTCGGGCGCGATCGCCCGGCCGACGCGGCGCTCGAGGTCTTCGGAGTCGGCATGCGTCGAGATCTTCTCGTAGTGGACCGGCGTCGGAGCGCCAAGGAGCGCGCGGAGCTGCTCCTCGAGGAGCTGCCGCTCGTGCGCGTTGAGCGACTCGTCATCGCGCTCACCCCACCAGTCGGGGAAGTTCGCCGCGATCTCGCAGGGAAACAGTCCGCTGAACAGCGCGTTGCGCGCATACGGCGTCGCCGTCGGGAGGATCGAGAAGTAGTGCGCGGTCTCGACGTCGAAGAGCTCGGCGATGATCGGCTGGAGCACGTTCCACTGGTCGAGCCGGAGGCAGTCGACGACGATGAAGACGGCCGCCTTGTGCGAGCCAAGCAGGGGAAGCAGGTACTCGGAGACGATGTCGACGGAGAGCGACGGGCGCTCGCCGTCGAGGTTGGCGAGCCAGCGCGGATACTGGGTCTTGATGAAGGCGACAAACTCGCGGTGCATCGCCGGGTAGAGCCCGCGCAGCGACTCGTACAGCCCCATCTCGCGCGCGTCGGCGAGGTCGACGTCCCACTGCGCGAGCTCGGCATAGCGATCGACCCAGCCGCGCCAGTCGAGGGTGCGGGCGTCGGCCTGCTCCATCTCGCGGAAGCGCTCGACGAAATGCCGCGCCAGCGCCTGCTGCCGGATGCGCGGGCCGTCGAGCACCTTCGTCACCATCGCCAGCACCTGGCGAGGGGAAACGGGCTTGACCAGGTATTCGCCGACGTTGGCACCGAGCGCTTCGGCGAGGGTGTTGTCCTCCTCGCTCTTGGTGACCATCACGACGGGAGTGGTCGGCGCGATCTCGCTGATCTCGCGGACAGCGTCGAGCCCGCGGCGTCCGGGCATCTGCTCGTCGAGAAGGACGATGTCGTACGTCTTGCGGCGGAGCATCTCCGACGCATCGTCGGCGTTGCTCGCGGACGCGACATCGAATCCGCGGTCCGCGAGAAAGCGCCGATGCGGCTCGAGAAGCTCAGCTTCGTCGTCCACCCACAGTATCGTTCTCGCCTGACGGGGCATGTAGTGCTGAATGTAGTCCGGTGAAAAATGGCCGGAAAGACCTGAAGGCCGTACATTGCGGGGTGTCTTTCGCCCCCCCGTACGCGCTCGCCCCCACGACATTCCGTTTTCGCGCGCTCGCCGCGCTGGCGGGCCGCGCACCGCTCGGCGGGGGACGCGAGACCGCGCTCGCCTCGTACGTCGTGGCCCGCCTCGCGGCCGGCTGTCTTGCCGGGAGTGCCCTCCCGCTCGAGGACCGGACGAATCGCGCCGCGGCGGCGCGGACCTGGCTGGCATCGCTTGCCCTGCCTGTCCCGGTGCGGGCGCCCCTGGTCAAGGTGATCGAGAGCACTCGCCACGACAGCCGGCCGGCGGTGGCTGTCGCGCTCGTGACGGCCGCCGACATCGCGGCGTCGTATCTCGATGACCCCGCGGTGGCCGAGCTGCGCGCGCTCGCGGCACAGCTCACCTGACCGGGAGATTTCGCACGCCCGTCCGCATCCGATCCCGCATGTCCCACTCGACCGACATCTCCCCGATCGCCCGCGTCATGCGCCGGGTGGACGAAGCGACCGACGGGTCGCCGTCCCCCGACTCGATCGCGACCGGCTTCCCGAGCGTGGACAAGCTGCTCGGCGGCGGGGTGCGGCGGGGGGATCTGATCGTCATCGGCGGCGACGTGGCGAGCGGGAAGTCCGCGCTCGCGCTGGCGATGGCACTGCGCGCCGCGGAGAACGAGCGGACGGTCGCGTTCCTGTCGGGCGAGATGAGCGTGTCGCGGATCATGGAGCGGGCGCTGGCGATCGAGGGACGAGTCCCGGTGGACGACATCCGCAGCGGGAAGCTCGACGACGTCTCGCGCGCGAGCCTCGGCGCGGCGGCGGTGAAGCTGCGCGACCGAGCGCCCGACGTGGACCGCATCGTCCCGGGTGGGGTGTCGGCGCTCGCCGACGACCTGCGCCGCCGGCTCGACCTCGAGCTCGCGATCTGCGACTCGCTGCAGGCGGTGGCGAGCGGGGTGCGGAGCCGCGACGAGGAGCTCGCAGCGACGATGCGCGAGCTCAAGCTGTTCGCGGTCGAGACGGACATCGCCATCGTCGTGACCACGCGGCTGACCGAGCTGCAGCGCGACCGCCCCGACATGCGGCCGCAGCTGGCCGACTATGGCGCACTCGGCGCGATCGCCGAGCATGCCGACGTCATCCTCGGGCTGTTCCGCGAGGAGATGTACGACACGGCGCGCGGGATCGAGGGCGCGACCGAGCTGATCGTGAACAAGAACCGGAACGGCGGCACCGGGTACGCCGACCTGTACTTCTACAAGAAGTGGATGCGGTTCGAGGACATGCTCGACCCCGATCGTTAGGCAGCGTCCCGGAGGGGTGAACCAGTGAAGAGAACGGACATGCGACGCTCGCTCATCGTGCTGCTGCTGGCCGGCCTCGCCGGCACCGGCGGCTGCGTGCCCCACAGCCCGGCGAGCGCGGTGACGAGGCTCGAGGCGAAGCGGGCCGCGCACCCCGGCGCGGCGAGGACGCTCCGCGCGTTAGGCATCGCCTACTACGAGGCGGGCCGCCCCGCCGACGCGGTGCCTGTGCTCGGCCGCGCCCGCGAGCTCATGCCGAACGACGGCGTGACCGCGCTCTACCTCGGCATGAGCGCTGAGGCGACCGGCGACCTGGCGACCGCGCGCGCCGCGTACGAAGGCTACGTCCGCTTCGGGCGGACCTCACGGGTCCGCTCGCAGCTGCGCGGAAAGCTCGCCGCCCTCGCACGCAGGGAGCTCGAGGCCGAGGCGAAGGCGACGGTCGCGCAGGAAGCGGCGATCGGCGCGGCGGCGGGCTCGCCGCGCACGGTCGCGGTGCTGCCGCTCGCGTTCTCCGGGACCGACACGACGCTGTCGTCGCTCGGGCGCGGGCTCGCCGACCTGATGATCACCGACCTGTCGCGGTCTTCACAGCTGACGGTGGTCGAGCGCGACCGGCTCGACGCGCTGCTCGACGAGATCAGCCGGTCAGCGGCGGGCGCGGTCGATTCGTCGACGACGGTGCGCTCGGGGCGG
>DASZNJ010000369.1:0-16467 GCA_035551575.1 Gemmatimonadaceae bacterium | reverse complement strand
ATCTCGACGAGCCGGTCGGCGAGGAGCGCGGTGAGATAGGCGCGCTGGGCGTCGAGCCCCGCCGCGGTGCGGGCGTCCTCCTCCGCCAGCCGAGCCGCCGAGCGAAGCCGGCTCGCGGCGCGGATTCCGAGCAGGGCACGCCCGCCCTGGAACAGCGGCTGGTTGAAGGAACCGGCGACCGTGTAGGTGTTCGTCTGGTTGAAGTTCGCGGACACCGCGCTCCCGCGCGCGCTCGCGTACGAATGCGTGTAGCCGCCGGTCAGCCGCAACGACGGGAGCGCGGTGGCGCGCGCCAGGTCGAGCTGCGCCTCGGTCGCCTCGAGCTGCGCGACGGCGGCGCGCGCCGCGTCGCTCCGGCGCTCGGCGCGAGTGACCGCGTCCTCGATCGACAGGCGGAGCGTGTCTCCGCGCGGCGCATCCTGCGCGGCGAGGAGGCGTGGACCATGAACGAGGGCGAGCGCGAACGCCGCCCTGAGCAAGGCTGAAAAATGCATGTCGTAAACTACGCGTGCCTGGGGCCGAACGTTGTACGCGATCGGTGAGTGGGAATTCCCCGACGTTCCGCGCTCCGCCCCCGGAGTGAGCGGGGTGCGACACACTCCATCCGATTACATTCGACGCAGTGGCGCGCCGCGGTCACTCGTCGGGAGCGGGCCGTGCCGGCGCGCACCCCCTTTCGAGGCAGGAGCCGCGATGCCGAAGGTTCTCGTTCTGTTCTACAGCCGGACCGGCCGCACCGCCGCGCTGGCCGACGCCATCGCCGAGGGCGCGGGATCGGTGAAGTACACCGAGGTCGAGGTGCGGCGGATCGAGGACCTCGCGCCCGCGGCCGTGATCGAGGCCGACGAATCGTGGAAGGGCGCGCGCGCGGCGCTGGGGAAGAAATACCGGACCCTCGAGTCGGTGGAGTCGCTCACCCGGTACGACGCGCTGATCGTCGGCAGTCCAGCCCGCTCCGGGATCATGAGCGCGGAGCTGAAGCACACCCTCGACATGGCGGGCGCCCTGGCCGCGCGCGGTGCGCTGGCCGACAAGGTCGGCTCGGCCTTCGGGTCGGTGTCGGAGGAGCCGGGGGGGCACGAGATGAACGTCATGTCGATGCTGATCCCGATGATGCATTTCGGGATGATCATCGTCCCGGCGGGGCACGGCGATGCTTCGGCGGCCGCGGCGGGTGACCTGGCGCGAGCCAGGCAACAGGGCGCGCGAGTGGCAAAGGTGGCCGAGTGGGTGCGGCACGCGAAGTCACACGAGGCGCATGCGCACAGGCATTGAAGGGGCGTGCCGCCGCCAGGCGACCGGCCGTCGCCTGGCGGTCGTCGCTGCCGTTCAGCCGTGCAGGTCGTCGATGAAGACCAGCGTTTTCTTGCGAAGCACGACGGTTTCCAGTGCGTCGAAGACCGTCGGGTCGAGGAGCCGGGCGATCTGGCCGCGCAGCAGCTCGAGGGTGTCCTGCGGGGTGAGCGGGTCGCGGTAGGCGCGGCGCGAGGTCAGCGCGTCGAACGCGTCGGCCGCGGCGAGAAGGCGGCCGCCGATCGAGATCTGGTCGCCGGAGATGCCGCGCGGGTAGCCGCTGCCGTCGTAGTGCTCGTGATGGTCCTGCACGAAGCTGAGCGCGGTGTCGATGTGCTTGAGCGGGGCGAGGATGTCCATGCCGATCTTCACGTGCGCCTTGATGTGCTCGAACTCCTCGGCGGTGAGCTTGCCCGGCTTGTTGAGCACTTCCTCGCGGATGCCGATCTTGCCGACGTCGTGCAGCCGGCCGGCGAGCCGGACGTTCTCGACGGTGTCGGCGTCGAGGCCCAGCGATTCGGCCATCGACGCGCCGAGCTCGGCGACCCGCTGGGAGTGGCCGCGGAGGTAGATGTCCTTCGCTTCCATCGCGTTGATCAGCGAGTCGGCGATGCTGATCGTCAGGGTGCGGAGCGCGGCCTTCTCCTTCTCCAGCTCCTCGGTGCGGAGCGCGACTTCCTCGCGGATCATCCGCTCGACGTTGCGCTGCTCGATCGTGAGCTCGCGCTTGTGCAGGGCGCGCTCGACGGCCTGGCTCAGGTCCTCGAGCTCGATCGGCTTCATCAGGTAGTCCATCGCGCCGTGCGACAATGCCTCGGTCGCGGTCGGTGCGTCGTTCACGGCGGTGAGCATCATGATCGCCATGTCGCCATCGACCTTCGCCGCCTGCGTGACGACTTCGACGCCGGACATCCCCGGCATGCGGACGTCGCAGAGCATCAGGATGAAGCGCTGCCGCTCGAGCGCCTCGAGGGCGGCAGGACCGCAGTCGGCGGTGAGGACCTCGTAGCCACGCGACCGGAGGAACTTCCCGAGCGCGAGGCGGATGGTCTCCTCGTCGTCGACGATCAGTATGCGCTTCGTACCTGGTTCACCGAAGGCGCGAATCGAGCGCGTCGGCCGGGTGGACGAGGTAGCGTGGATGTCGCTCATGGCGCGTGCGGGAAGATGAGAACCGGCGTGAGACGTCACGCGCGACGCGACCCACGGGAAAGCCGATGGGACGCGCTGGTCCTATGCTTTCAAAGGACGCCTCACGGTCGCCGCTGTCACGCAATTGGGCGGCAGCGGAGCGATTTTCGGTCGAAACGACCTCTCCGCTTCAGGATCGGCAGTTCGCGCCGATACTCGGGCGCGATCCGCGCCGGCCGAAGGCCGCGTCAGTTCCCCCGGGCGCGCGCTGACTCGACCGCGCGGGTGATGTCGTTCGCGTGCTGGTCGTACTCGGGGAGCGCCGCCTTCTCCTCGCTGGCGAGCGCGGCGAGCAGCCGGCGATCATAGCCGCGCGCGGTCGCTTCGTCGCCACGCATGCGCGCTCCCTGCGCGGCGAGGATGAGGCCGAGGAGGTGCGTCGGCCGCTGCTGGAGGATGCTGTCCGCCTGCGCGCTCGCCAGCGGCGCGACCCCGGTGACCGCACCGACGCGGCCGAGGTGATAGCGCTGGTCGGGGGTGAGCTTCGGCAGACGCTGGTACGCCTCGACCGCCATCGGCGCGAGGAACTGCACGCGGGCGGTGTCCCCCTGCTCGAAGAGCGTCATCACCCGGTTGAAGAGACGATCGGCCTGCTCCTCGGGAGTCAGCTTCGAGATGTCCGGGGCGCGGGTCGGCGACCGATCGCTCGGTGGGGCATCGCCGCTCGACGGCATCCCCACGGGCGCTCCCTGCTCCGCGCCCGCGGTCGCGGGATTGCTCGCCGGGCGCGAGCGGGCGAAGCGCTGGCCGGCGACGAGTGCGACCAGCGCGAGGAGCGCGATCGCCGCGACCGCCCAGGGCATGGCGTTGGCGAGCCCGCGCTCACCAACCGGTCGCGGCGCGCGCTCGCCGACGGGGGTTCCGCAGCGATGACAGAATTTCGCGCCCGCGGAGATGGGAGCGTGACAGGTGGCGCAGCTGGCGCCGCCGACGGGGGTGCCGCACTCGGCACAGAAACGCCCCGTCGCGGCGGCACCGCAGGCGGGGCAGGTGGTGGAAGCCATGCGCGGAAGATAGTCGCGCGTCCCCGCGACTATAAGTGTCGGCCGTTAGCGTCAGGCGGGAGGAGGTGAGGGGTCAGGGGTCAGGGGTCAGGGGTCGGGGGGTCGGCAACAGCCTTCGCTGTGCCTGACCCCTGACCCCTGACTCCTTTGGCTGCGCTTCTCAGCTGTGCCGCCCGCCGGGCTCGGAGATCTTCTCGACGGTGCGCTCCGACTTGCTGTCGCTCTTCGCCTTGAGGACGACGTCGGCCTGCGAGACGATGCCGACCAGCTGGTCACGGTCGTCGACGATCGGGATGCGGCGCACCTGCTCGCGGCCCATCACCTTCATGACGTCGTCGACGCTGTCGCTGGCCTTCGCCGTGGTCGCCCCCTTCGACATGACGTCGCTGACCGTGACGCTGCCGATGTCGCGGCCGTCGGCGACGGCGCGGATCGTGATGTCACGATCGGTGATGATGCCGACCAGCTTGCGTGAGCTGTCGGATTCGACGACGGGCAGTGCGCCGACGTCCTCGGTCTTCATCAGACGCGCTGCTTCCTGGATGCTCGTCCGCGGGGTCACGCACCGCGGGTCCCTGGCCATGATATCCTGTGCCTTCATTTCTCGCCTCGGTGAAATAGGTGCGGAGTGGCCGGCGGCAAGGACAGTGCCGATGGGCTTGGGTGGCCGGGCTCGACCAATTAGCGTCCACCGACCGACGTGTCTAGCGGCGAGGAGGGACGCGCCGTTACATCCGTCGTCGCTCAACGCTCACGGCTAAAGGCTAACGGCTGATGCAAAAGAGAACGTCAGAGACGAGCAGAGCTCGTCACGACCGATCGATCACCCCCGATGTCGGCGGCGCGGGACCGAGCGAGCTGCTCGAGATGGCCCGGTCGCTCAACGTCCGCTTCCTGCGCCTGCAGTTCACCGACATCCTCGGCGTCAACAAGCACGTCGAGGTGCCGGCGTCGCAGTTCGAGAAGGCGCTCGCCGGGGACATGATGTTCGACGGGTCGTCGATCGAGGGATTCGTCCGGGTCGAGGAGTCGGACATGCTGCTCGCTCCCGACCTGGCGACCTTCCGCGTGCTGCCGGGGGGGGACGAGCAGGCACGGGTGGCGCGCGTCATCTGCGACATCACGATGCCCGACGGGACACCGTTCGCCGGCGACCCGCGCGGCTGTCTCAAGCGCCAGCTCGCCCGGGCCGCGGCGCTGGGCTACACGATGAACGCGGGGATGGAGGCGGAGTTCTTCCTTTTCAAGCCGGGGGCGAACGGGGAAGCGACGACCGAGACGCACGACGTCGGCGGCTACTTCGACCTTGCGCCGGTGGACCTCGGCGAGGACGCGCGCCGGCAGATGGTCGACACCCTCGAGCAGATGGGGTTCGAGGTCGAGGCCGCGCACCACGAAGTCGCCCACGGGCAGCACGAGATCGACTTCCGCTACGCCGACGCGCTGACGACCGCCGACAACATCGCGACGTTCCGCTTCGTCGTGAAGCAGGTGGCGCGGCAATTCGGGCTCGTTGCGTCGTTCATGCCGAAGCCGATCTTCGGACAGAACGGGAGCGGGATGCACACGCACCAGTCGCTGTTCCGCGGGAAGGAGAACGCGTTCTGGGACGCGAAGGCGGAGTGGCAGCTGTCGAAGACCGCGCTGCACTACATCGGCGGGCTGCTCCGCCACGCGCGCGGGTCGTGCGCGATCACGAACCCGCTGGTGAACTCGTACAAGCGGCTGGTGCCGGGCTACGAGGCGCCGGTGAACGTCGCCTGGTCGCTGCGGAACCGGTCGCCGATGCTGCGCATCCCCGACCGCCGGGGCGCCGGGACGCGCGTCGAGCATCGCGTCCCCGATCCGGCGGCCAACCCATACCTCGCCCTCGCCGTCATGCTCGCCGCGGGGCTCGACGGGATCGAGACCGAGGCGGACTGGCGGGAGCCGGTGAACGCGAACATCTGGGAGATGAGCCACCGCGAGAAGCGGCGGCTGCGGATCGACGACCTGCCGCACGACCTGAACGAGGCGTGCGACGAGCTGGAGAAGGACGCGACGATCATCGCAGCGTTAGGCGATCACATCGCGACCAACTTCATCGCGGCGAAGCGGCAGGAGTGGCGGGAGTACATCACGCAGGTGACGGGATGGGAGCTGGAGCGCTACCTCGTGAAGTACTAGGGCCAGGAGGCAGGAGGCACGCTGAGTAGTGAAGTGTGAAAGGCGGGAGGCAGGAGGCACGCCGAGTAGTGAAGTGTGAAAGGCAGGAGGCAGGAGGCAGCGCTTGCCAATTTGGGCCCCTGCTTCATATTGCTGGCTCGACGGACGCGAAGTTCCCTCCCCTGCGTTCGCGAGGGCTGGTCGGATCCCCCTGCGGCCACGCCCTGGTTGCCGCGCTCCCGTCCGCGATGGGAGCATCAGTCTTTCACTTCACGCGGTCTTCCCATGCAACTCTCGCGTTTTCATCAGTGGGGCATTGCGCTCGTGACGAGCCTTGTCGCCGCTGCGCTGCCGCTCGCTGCGCAGCAGGGTTACACCGTGCGCGGCCGGGTGGTCGAGACCCCCAGCCAGCGTCCACTGGCGGGTGTCACCGTCGTTCTCGGCGAGACCCGGCTCGGGACGCTGACCGGCAGCGACGGTGCGTTCACCTTTCTCGCGAACGTCGAGCCGGGAACGCATCCGATCGAGTTCGCGCACATCGGGCACGGGAAGATGGTGCGCGAGGTCCGGTTCGGCGCGGACCATGACATCGACCTCGGGGTGATCGAGTTGCGTGCGGCCTCGATCCAGCTGAGCGAGGTTGTCGTCACGGGCACCGGCGCGCCGACCGAGCGGCGACAGCTGGGCAGCACCGTCACCAGCGTCGCCGGCGCGGAGGTGAACGACGCCCCCGCGGCGCAGTCGGTGGACAAGGCGCTGCAGGGGAAGGTCATCGGCGCGGTCATCAGCCAGAACAACGGGCAGCCGGGGGGCGGCGTCAGCATTCGGCTGCGCGGCACCGGCTCGATCCTCGGCGGCGCGGAGCCGCTGATCGTGATCGACGGGGTGCTCGTCGAGAACAACTCCGACGCGCTGGTCGGGCTCGGCGCGAACGCCAATCGCGGGGGCGCGGCGCTGAGTAACAGCCTCGCCGACATCGCCCCCGGGGACATCGACCGGATCGAGGTCGTGAAGGGGGCGGCGGCCGCGGCGCTCTATGGATCGCGCGCGAACAACGGCGTCATCCAGATCTTCACCAAGCGCGGGAAGCAGGGCGCGCCGCGCGTCACCTACCGCGTGGAGGGGGCGACTGGCTACGCGCCCGAGCGCTACAAGCTGAACAGCTCGCCGACGGCGGGACGTGGCGACGTGCTCTTCGGCGGCGCGTCGGCGATCGGCGTCCCGGTCACGCGTTACGACTATCAGGACCAGATCTTCCAGAACACCAACAGCCTGACGAACCAGCTGTCGGTGAACGGAGGGAGCGGGCAGACGACGTACTACGTCTCCGGGCTCTGGCAGAACGAGACCGGGATCATGCGCAGCACGGGGCTGAACAACGTCAACGTCCGCGCCTCGCTGACGCAGCAGCTGTCGTCGAAGCTGATGTTCACCGTCAACGGGACTTACATCCAGCGCCGCACCGACTTCGTGCCCGAGGGTGAGCAGACGCAGGGGGTGATCACGACGCTGATCTTCACGCCGACGACGTTCAACCCCGCCTACAACCCGACGCTCGGCCGGTACCCGTACAGCCCCATCCTTGGCACGAACCCGCTCGACGTCATCGCCAACTGGAAGGCGGAGGACAACACCAACCGTTTCATCGGCAGCTTCAACACGACGTGGAACCCGCTGTCGAGCGTCACGGTGAACTACCTGTTCGGCTTCGACCGCGACAACGAGGCGTTCACGTACTACATCCCCACCCGGGCGACGGGACCCGGGTTCACGGGTTCGGTCCAGAACCCGACGCGCGCGGTCCAGCGCTTCAACAACGACCTGACCGCGACGCACGAGGCGCAGCCGCTCGGCTTCCTCCACACGACGACGACGTTAGGCTTCCGCCAGACCGCGGACCACACCGACGAGGTGCGGGCGGCGGCGAGCGGCCTTTCTCCGGGCCAGACGACGGTCGGCGGCGGTGGCGCGACTCCTGGCGCGAGCCAGGGGATCGTCGACCTGCACACCGTCGGCGGCTTTGCGCAGGAGCGGCTCGGCTTCGACGACCGGCTGTTCATCACCGGTGGCCTGAACTACGAGGCGTCGAGCGCGTTCGGGCGCGATCAGCGCTGGCAGCTCTTCCCGCGTGTCGGCGCGTCGTGGAACCTCGACAAGGAGCCGATGTGGCAGGGCACGTTCCTCGAGCGGGCGCTGAACACGTTCCGCCTTCGCCTCGCCTACGGTGAGACAGGGGGCCAGCCGCCCTCGCCGTACAGCGTCTTCGACAACTATGTGGTCGGATCGCGCGGCGGGCTGCCATCGCTCGTCCCGAGCTCGGTCTCGGGCAACCCAGAGCTCAAGCCTGAGCGCCAGCGCGAGATCGAGGGCGGCTTCGACGCAGCGTTCCTCGACAACCGGGCGTCGGTCGAGTTCACCGTCTACGACAAGCAGTCGAAGGACCTCGTCCTCAGCGTCCCGCTCCCGCTCAGCTCGGGCTTCAGCTCGCAGCTGCAGAACGTCGGTGCGCTCTCCAACAAGGGGATCGAGCTCGGGGTGACCGGGCAGGTCCTCGACGGCAGCTTCCTCAGGTGGAGCTCGCGGGTCGCCTACGCGACCAACCGCTCGCGGATCGAGAAGCTCGTCACCCCCAACGACACGCTGATCTACGGCTACTTCAACGCTGTCGCCGTCGGCCAGCCGGTCGGCGAGTTCTACGGCTCGTACTACCCCCGCGACGCCAACGGCAAAATCATCCTCGCTGGCCGCCTCGACGCGAGCTGCAACCCGATCGCCGGCACCGCCGGGATCATCGCCTCGCGCGCGCGGGGCGCCAATTGCTCGATTCTCAGGAAGTTCCTCGGGAGCCCGGAGCCGAAGTACACGCTGACCTGGAACAACGACTTCAACATCGGGGCGCACGCGCAGGTCAGCTTCCTCCTCGACGGCCGCTTCGGCAACAAGGTCGCCAACTTCTCGCGGCGCATCTCCGAGTACTTCGGCGCCGGTGCCAGCAACGCGAACGAGCAGTGCGTCGTCGCCGGCACCACCACCTACTGCCAGGAGACGCTCAACATCGAGCGCCACCTCCTCTACGAGGAGTTCGTCGAGGACGGCAGCTTCGTCAAGCTGCGCGAGGCGGCGGTCCGCTACACGCTCGACCAGCCGTGGGTCCGCCGCGCCGGGCCGCAGAGCGTCACGCTCAGCCTCGCCGGGCGCAACCTCTACACCTGGACCAGGTACAGCGGGATCGATCCCGAGGTGAACCTCTTCTCCGCCAACACGGTCGCCCGCGGCACCGAGTTCGGCACCTCGCCGATTCCCCGCATCTTCACTCTCGGCGCGACGCTCAACTTCTGAGGAGACCATGAACATGAGCCGAGAGACACGGACAACGCCCACGGGAGCGACGCGCATGCGCATTCGCGCTGGCACTGCAGCACTCGCCCTCGTTCTCGCCGCCGGTTGCGAGACGGGGCTGAACCTCAACAACCCGAACGCCCCGACGCAGGAGACCGCCCTGTCGAGCATCGACGGGATCGTCGCCACCGAGCTCGGGATGCAGGACCAGTTCGCCGCGTCGGTGCTGTCGTACGTGCGCGCGCCGGCGCTGGTCACCGACGAATGGGGCACCGCGTCGAAGGCGCTGGCCGCCGACCAGTCGCTGTTCAGCGGGGACGCGATCGACGCGTCGTACGGTGTCGTGGCGGACCCGTACTACAACACCTACCGGATCGCCCGCACCGCCGACGTGATCATCGGCGCGGTGCCGAAGCTCGGCGGGTTGAGCGCCGGCTTCGCCGCCGGGCTGACCGCCAACGCGAAGCTGTTCAAGGCGATGGCGTTAGGCATGGCCGCCCAGCAGTACGAGCGGCTGCCCATCGACGCCTCCCCCGCTGGCGGCACGCCGGTGCCGCGGGCGCAGGTCTTCACCGAGGTGATCCGCCTGCTCGAGTCGGCGCGCGCCGACGTCGCCAACGTCACCGACGCGGAGCTGAGCGGCTTCACGACCCGCGCGCTGTCGCCGGGCGTCGACCTCCGCAACACGATCGACGCGATGCTCGCCCGCTACTACCTGATCACCGGCCAGTACCAGCAGGCGTTCGATGCCGCCGGCCGGGTGAACCTCGCGAAGACCTCGCTGCTCAGCTACCCGGGTACCGAGATCAACCCGATCTACAACTATTCCGTCGTCGCCGGCTACGTCGCGCCGCTGCGGAGCTGGGCCCGGGCCGCCAAGCCGGGGGACAAGCGCGTTCCGTTCTGGGTGGACACCCTGGCCACCCCGCCTAACGGCAACCCGCCGACGCTGCAGCTGGTGCCGTTCAACATGTTCGGGCACCGCAACGACCCGTTCCCGCTCTATGTCCCCGGCGAGATGCGGCTGATCCGGGCCGAGGCGCTGATGCGGCTGCCCGACGCGGCGGCGAACCTGCAGGCGGCGATCGACCTGATCAACGCCGAGCGCGAGGAAGTGCCGACGGCAACGACGCCGGGCGCGGGGTTCGCGAAGGCCGACAGCCTGACGACCGCCGATCTCCCGAACCCGGACGCAGTCCTCACGCGGATCGCATACGAGCGTCGCTTCGAGCTCTTCTCGCAGGGGCTGCGCTGGGAGGACATTCGCCGGTTCGCCGGGCTGGCCGGCGGCGTCGCCAAGGCGTCGTTCCTGCCGATGCCGCAGGCCGAGTGCACGACCAACCCGAACGCGGGCTGCTGACGCGGCGCTCAGGACGAGCCGTCAACCGTTAGGGTCAGCGGCGGGGGGTCAGGGGTCAGGGGTCAGGAATCGGGCACAGCGAAGGCTGTTGCCGGCAGCTGACACCCGACACCTGACCCCCGACCGCTTCACCGCATCCGCTCGACGACCAGGTAGAGCGTGTAGCTCCCGCCGAGCTTCGGATGGCTCTCGCGGAACGGAAGCGCGATGACGCCCGGCCCCTTGCCACCGACGTTCTGGGCGAGGAGACGCTCGGCGGTGTCGTAGTTGAGGACGATCGTCGTCGGCGCGAAGGAGTAGACAGTCTTCCCGCTCTTCGCGTCGGTGGACGCGGTCATCCCGATCGGGCGATCTCCCATCTTGCCGATCTCGTCGAGCAGGCTGATCTCGATCTTCTGCACCGGGGCAAGGGCGGCCAGCGTCGCCGGTGCCTCAGGGCCGAAGAGCGTACCGAGCAGCCCCATGAACTCCTTGGAGCCAAGCAGGGTGTCCGTCGCCCGGCCGTTCCACTCCATCCATGCCTGATACGCGGCGCGAAGATCGGGGGCGTCGTATTCCCACAGCGTCGGCGTCAGGAGCACCGCGTTCGAGTCCTGCGCGAGCTCACCCTGCCAGAGCGCAAGCGGCATCGCGTCGGCCGACGGCTCTCCCTGCCGGCGCCACGGGCTCCCTGGAAAATCGTCCCCGGTGCGGAGCCCTCCCTCGGGGCTCGCCGTGCCGGCGCGAAGCCGGCCGTTATGACCACCGGTTCCGCCGAACATCCCCCCGACGTCGCCGAAGACCTTCGACTGCACGATCTGCGTCCCGGGCTGGAGCGTCCTGTGCTCCTTGTCGACGAGCATCACCTCTGACGAGACGTAGACCTCGTCCCGCTTGCCGTCGAGCTGGAGCGGATCGTCGTAGGTCTCCTTGTTCACCGTGAAGCCGGTGACGCTCACGCGATAGGTGCCGCGGCGCGCTCCGGCGGTGAGTGGGGCGTCGGGGCTGGCCGCCGCCACCGGCGGGCGCGGGGTGGGAGCGGGAACCGGGACGGCAACCGGCCGCCGCGGACCGACCGGGCGCTGCGCCGCGAGCGGTGTTCCGGCGACCGCAAGGACGGCGAGGAGGAGGCCGGCGTGCCTGACGGGCGCGATTCGAATCACGGGTTGAAGCCGTCGCCAGTGGTGATATGAGCCCGCATGGTGCGCGATCATCGGCACGTTCCCTCCGGCGCGAACAGCGGGGGTGAGCTCGTCTCGCTGAACGCCTTCGACTGGCAGAAGGCCACGTCGCTCTGGTCGAGCTTCGTCCGGCTCGGCGCCGCGAGGCGGCGCGACGCGCGACGTTCCTGCCCGTTGAACCGCACCGTCAGCGCAGGGATCGTGATGACCGAGACGATCGGCGCCATCATCGCCGGACGCGCCGCAACAGGGCGGAGGTCGTCGAACCACCCGTGGCGCGCGGTCGCCCCGATCGGATAGGGTCCGAAGGTCGCCGTCCAGCCGCGGTGGTCGCGGACGTTGTAGACCGCCTTGTTCCACTCAAGCCCCGCCGGGGTGTCGCTGGTCTTCACGACGTCGCCGAACGCGGCGGCGACCATGTCGCCACAGAAGTGCCCGACGGCCGGGCGGACGTCGACGCACTTGTTGTCGTGCAGGATGCTGCCGACGACGACGCCGACGTCGACCCACGCCATCCGCTGGCCGTCAGGCAGGACGAACTCGTCGTGCCAGCGGGGGAACGTCCAGGCGAAGTCCCTGATCTCCTTCGGCATGTCGCATCCGGGGCCGACTCCGCCGAAGCACTGCTCGCCCTCCGCCCGCACGAGGTCGCGCCTGATCCGATAGAGCTGCTCCACCTGCGCGGCCGACATCGGCGCCGGGGCGAAGAATCCGTACTTCCGATCGCGCTCCGGCGACGTCGCCACCTCGCGCCAGAGATCGGTCCATGCCGCGCCCCCCTTCATCGCCGCGATGTGCCGCCGCAGCTCGGCATCGTCCGGTGCGCGCCCGAGCAGCTGGTCGTAGGCGAACGCCGCGTAGGCGATCTCGGTCCACGCGCCGACCATCTCGTCGTACGACAGGCGCGACGCATTCGCGGCCCGGGTCCACCGGCCGACGAGATTCCCGTCCACCGAACGGCCGGGGATCGCGGCGCCGGCCTGGAACGCCCGCGAGACGGTGTCCGCGCGCGGCGTGACCGTCGGGGTGGCCGCCGTGACGACGCGGGCGGCGGGAGGGCGCCGATCGGGACGAGGCTTGACGACTTGCTGGGCGCCGAGCATGGCCGGCGCAACGATGCACAGCGCGGCGAGCGACGCCAATGTCTGGCTCTTGTTCATTGAACGATCCGGTATGGGTTGCGGGTCACTGCATCCGGCCGACTTCGACGCGTTCGGCCGCGCCCGGGCTGCCATTGGCCCGTGGCCGTGAGGCGCCTAACGCGATTACGAAGAGGCGCGACGCGTCGACGCCCTCCTCGACCAGCGCCGCCTTCACAGCCTTCGCGCGCGATTCGGAGCGCGACTGCTCCGCCGCCGCGCCACCCCCGGCGGCGGCGTGTCCCTCGACGAGGAATGCACCGCCTTCCTGCCGGAGCAGCTTCGCCAGCGCGCGAACGGTCGCTCGCGACGCGGCGTCGAGCGCGCCGTCGGCGGCGAAGCGCAACCCGTCGAGCACGACGCGGCCGTCGTCGGCGAGGTCGGCGGCGAGCTGCGCGTCGCCGCCGGAACGTTCGCCCGCGGCGAGCGACTTCACGCCACGCTCGCCGCGGTTGAGCACCGTGTCGGTGACGGTGCCGACCTTCGCGACGGCGGTATCCACGCCGCGCCCGGTCTTCTCGAGGGTGGAATCGACGGCCCTGCCGGCACGGGCGATCATCGCGCTGTCGGCCGCGGCTTTCCGCGCCTTCGCCTTCTCGGCCGCTTCCTTCTTTATCCGGTCGATCACTCCGAACTGCGCGGCAGCCGGCCGCGCGCCGAGCAGGATCACTGCACCAAGCAGGGCAGTGGCAACGTGCAACTTCTGCATCGATCCCTCCGGTGAGCTTGAAACTGCGGTCGACGGCCCGCCCGTCGCCGCGCGTCCGTGGTACGCAGCGGGGCGGTGACTGCTCTCACTCAGGGTGCGGCAAGGCGCCTGGCATCGAAACGACCGTCGATGCTGACATGGGCGCTGCCAGTGGTGCCCCCGGCGGCGGCGAAGGTGAAGCTTCCACTGATCCGGTCCGCGGACGCGGACGTGACGGTGAGGACTCCGTCCGTCGACACGTAGTTGGCCTGTGCGCCACCGAGGTACATTCCCACGAAGATCCCGCTCGCCGCCGGGCCGTATGCGAGCGAGTAGCTTCCCGCGGCCGGCGCTCCCCCGAGGCGGTTGAACTGAATGACCTGATTCCGATTCGCGGCGCTGGCGAGGGTGATCACGAAGGCCGTCGGCGTGATCACGAAACCGGCCTCCCCGCTGAGCGACGCCCGTTCATCGCCGACGACGTCGGCCGTGAAGTTCGAGGACTTCGGTTTCGGCTCGGTCCCCTGGCCGCAGCCAGGGAGCAGAACGACGCACGCGAGGACCGCACAAGTCAGGAGCTTCATGACCTCCCCTGGCCGCCGGTCGCGGCCCGCAAGAATTTCGTTTCGCGCATGCGCACTCCGCATCGCGCCCATTGAACGCGACGACCCGGGGTTTCTTCTCACCTGCCATCCAGGCGGCGAGTTGCCGCCAGCACCATCGCGTTCTATAGTCATCGCTCCCACACCCTTGCCGACCGACCACCGGGACTTCGCCGATGCGCAGAGCGATCTCGATCCCGCTCTTCCTCTTCCTTGGTGCCGCGCCCCCCTCGCCGGACTCCACCGCGACTGCCGCCTCCGGCGAGGACCCGCGAGCGATCGTGCGCGCTGCCGCGCTGGCGATGCGCGGCGACAGCGCGGACGCCGTCGCCGCGCGCTGGTCGGCCCGGCTTCGCGCCGACTCGTCCGACGAGGGCGCGGCGCTCGGCCTCGCCACCCTCGCCCGCCTCCGCTACGACTACGACGACGCCGACCGCCGCTTTCGCCGCATCTTCACCGGTGACACGATGCCCGGTGCGGCTCCCGGCCGTCATGACGCCTATGCGCGCATCGGGCTCGCGCTCGGGATGGAAGCGCAGGGGATCAGCGGCGCTCGCGTCCTCGCGCTGTACCACCGTGCACTCGCCGACGCCCGCGCCGCGAACGACCGCGCGGCCGCCGGCACTGCGCAGTTCCGCATCGGGAACACCCTCGCGCCGGCCGGCGGAATCGCCGAGGCGTTCCAGTACTTCGACAGCGCGATGCGCGTGCTCCCTCCCGATGCCGACGACGTGCGCGCGCTCGTGCGCTGCCGCCGGGCGCAGATCTTCGTCGCGATCGCGCGGCCGGGAAGCGCCGACACCCTGCGCGATGCGCGGGAATTCGCGGGGCGCACCGGCGACGACGAGGCGCGGGCGGTGTGCCTCCGCGCCAGCGCGCTTCAGTACTGGCTCGGCGGCAAGCTCGACTCGATGGCGATCGCGGATCGCGCGCTGATCGAGCTGCGCCGGCAGATGCGCGACCGGAGCGGCCTCGCGATCGCGCTGACGCTGAGCGCGGACCACCTGCGGGCCCGGGGCGACTTCGGCGGCGCGCTCCCGCTCTTTCGTGAGGCGCTCGCCGAAGCGCGCGCTTCGCGCAATCATTACATCGAAGCGACGGTGGCGCTCGGCATGGGGGGGACCGCGCTGACGCTGAACGATCACGCCGCCGCCGGGGAGTACGTCGAGCGCGCGGTGCGTGCCTTCGAGGCGGCGCACGACTCCGGGAGCCTGATGCTCGCGCTCTCGTTCCGTCCCTTCGTCTCGATGGCGGCCGGCGATCTCGGCGCGGCGCGGCGCGAGAGCGAGGCGGTCCTCGGATTCTGGCGCAACATCGAGGACTGGGGCCAGCTCGCCGAAGCGCTGTTGCAGCGGTCGGTGATCGAGATGCGCGACCACCGCTACGCCGCCGCGGAGCGCGCGATCGACGAGGCCGATGCCGCCGCGCGCCGCGTGCGGACGCCGGCGTCGATCGCGTCGGTCGCCTATCATCGGGGGCAGCTCGCACTCCAGCGCGGCAATCTCGCTGGTGCGGAGCGCGGCTTCCGCCGCTTCGTCGCCCTGCTCGACAGCACGAGCCACCTCCTGCGCTACGAGGGGCGCGTCCGCCTCGCCGAGGTCTACAGCCGGCGCGGCGACGTTGGGCGCGCGGAACGCGAACTGGCGGGCGCCGGGACGGAGCTCGACAGCTGGCGTGCGTCGCTGAGCGACCCCGAGATGCGGATCCTCGCCTTCCAGGCCAGCCCGTTCGAGGCGAACGACCGCAACGCGAGCGTGGCGACGGTGCTTGCCGCCCTCGTTCGCGGCGGCCGCGCCGCGTCCGCCTTCGGCCTCGCCGAGCGGCGGCGTGCGCGCGACCTCGCCGAGCGCATGACGCGGACGCACGCGCTGCTCGAGCACGACGCCGCGGCCGCTGCGCGCCCTGATTCGACAGCGCGGGATTCGCTCTCCGCCGCGCGCAGCGTGACGCTCGCCGAGGCCGCCCTCGCCATCCCCGACGACCGGACCGCGCTGCTCGAGTACGTCACCGGCGCGCGCGGCGCGCCGACCTCGCTCTTCATCGTGACCCGCGGCCAGGCGGACACCGGCAGGGCGCGCATCCTGTCGCCTGCCGACTCGCTGGTCGCCGACATCGGCCGGCTCGTCAGCCTGCTCGAGCGCGGCGACGACCCGCGCGACCTCGAGCGCGCGTTAGGCATCGCGCTCCTCGATTCGGCGCTGCGGACGCTCCCGGCGTCGGTGACCCGCCTGGTGATCGTCCCCGACGGGCCGCTCCATCGCGTGCCGTGGGACGCGCTGCGCCTCGCCGATGGCCGCTACGCGGCGGAGCGGTTCGCGATCGGCATCGCGCCGTCGGCGACGGTGCTCGCCCGCCTGACGCGCGCACGCCGCAGCAGCGGAGAACGGACGCGGCTCCTCGCTTTCGGCGACCCGGCCTTCCCCGGGGGGAAGGAGAGCGAAGAGGGCGATGTCTTCCGCTCCGCATTCGCCGCGACGGGCGGGCTGCCGCGGCTCCCGGACTCGGCGCGCGAGGCGCGCGCCGTGGCGCGCTACGCCAGCGACGCG
>DASZNJ010000368.1:0-5358 GCA_035551575.1 Gemmatimonadaceae bacterium | reverse complement strand
TGGTACGAGCCGCGCATGGTGATCTTCGACCGCCCGACGGCCCGCATCGCGGTGTCGGCCGCGTCGGGGAGCAGGCCGATGTCGGAGTAGGCGCCGACGAGCGCCTTCCAGACCGCGTCGCGCGACGCGCCGAAGAGGATCGGGATGCCCTGCCCGGTCTGCCGGTAGACGTCACGGTCGGCATCGATGACGGTGTGGTGCTCCTCGGTGACCGACGGGGTCGATGCGCAGCCGGCCACCGCGAGCGCGACGGCGGCCGCGGTGGCGAGGACGGCGGCGGAGCGGGCACGGACGGCGGCGGTGGTCGGCATCAGGATTTCCCGTAGGGGAGCCCGAGGTTGAGCGTGACCTCGCGGCGGAGCCGCTCCTCGATGCGGCCGTGGCTGACGCAGCGGATCGGGTCGCGCGAGGCGCCGTCGTTAGGCACGAGGGATGCCTGGATCATCGTCGACATCGATGAGCCGGTGCCCGTCGCGATGATCCGCGTCGCGATGTCGGCCGTGATCCGTCCCTGGTCGGCGCGGGGGCCGAACTGCCCGGCGCCGCAATCGAAGACCGCGGACAGCGGCTCACCCTGGAAGCGCGAGCGCAGCAGCATGTGCTGGCGCGCCACGACGCGGCCGGCGGGATCGATCGTCGATGGTTCGAGCCCGAGCGCGGTATAGGCGGCGAGGACCGCCCTGAACGTCGAGTCGGGAGACGCCGCGAGGCTCGTCGCCGCCGGGGCGTCGGTCGTGCGGTAGACCCGCCCATCCTGGTCGACGAGCACCTCGGGGGTGGTGTCGGGTGCGGCAGCCGAGGTCGACGTCGCCGCGCACGCGGCGGTGAACGCGATCGCGAGGGCCGCGGCCAGGGCGATCGCGGGCCGCTCCGGCGAGGGGGTTGACTTCGATCTCGGCATCGTCGATCCCGGTTGATGTGGCTGCGCCAAGATGCGGCGCGCCCCGGCGTCAGGCAAGCGTTCCGGCGCGCGGGAGCGTCAGGGTGAAGGTCGATCCCGCCCCCACCTCGCTCGTCACGGTCAGGTCGCCATTCATCGCCCGGGCCAGCGACCGGCTGATCGCCAGTCCGAGCCCGCTCCCTTCCGTCTCGCGGGTCAGGGTCCGCTCCACCTGGACGAACGGCTCGAAGATCGCCTCGAGCTTGTCCTCGGGGATCCCCCGTCCCGTATCGCTCACCGTGATGACGACGACCGAGTCGCGGGCGGCGCAGCCGACGTCGATCCGTCCCCCCGGCGCGGTGAACTTCAGCGCGTTGGAGAGCAGGTTGACGACGATCTGCTGCAGCTTCTCGCGGTCGGCCATGACGGCCACCGACTGCGGCGGCAGCGACAGCTGGTAGGAGAGCCCCTTCGTCTGCAGCTGCGGCGCGACGAGCGCCTCGACCTCGCCTAACGTCTCGGCGAGGGGCACGGCGGCGATGTCGTAATGCAGGTAGCCGCTGTCGAGGCGGGCGAAGTTCAGCACGTCGTTGACGAGGGAGAGCAGGTGGCGCTGGCTGCGCCGGATCCGGCGGAGGTCCTCGCGCTGCTCGGGGGTGACCGGGCCCCGCAGCTCCATCTCCAGCAGCTCGGTGTAGCCGGCGATCGCGTTGAGCGGCGTCCGCAGCTCGTGGCTCATCGTCGCGAGGAAGTCGCTCTTCGCCTGGTTGGCGGCTTCGGCATCGGCGCGCGCGCGCTCGGCTTCGCGATAGAGCCGCGCGTTGTCGACGGCGAGGGCGGCGCGTCGCGCCAGCGATTCGGCGACCTCGAGGTCGTCGGTGGTGAACCGCCGGCCGCTCTCCGTCCCGATGAGGGTGAGCGCCCCGAAGATCCGCTCGCGGGCGATGAGGGGGACGATGATCACGGAGCGCAGCTGCAGCGCGCGGAGGAGCGCGAGGTGGTCGGCGTCGACGGCCGCGGCGGCGACCTGCTCGTCGGTGACCACCGGATAGAACTCGGTGACACCCCTCCGGAGGACGAGGGGGAGCCCGGCCTGCGCGTCGGGGTTGGCGGGGTACCGCGCGCGCAGCTCCTGCGCGAGCGGAATTTTCGCCGGATCGGTGTGGGCGACGGCGAGCTGGCGCGCGAGGCCGTCCTCGCCGACGATCTCGATCGCGCACCAGTCGCCGAGCCGCGGCACGGCGAGCCGCGCGACCGCGGACAGCGTCGCCTCGAAGTCGAGCGACGACGCGAGGATGGTCGATGCCTCGTTGAGGAAGCGGAGGGCGCTCTCGGCGCGCTTGCGCGCCGAGATGTCCTTCCATGAGACGCCGAGCCCGCCGTCATCGGTCGGGTAGAGGTAGGTCTCCGTCCAGGCGCCGTCGGCGTGTTCCATCTCGAAGGCGCGCGGGGCGCGATCGACCATCGCCGCGGCAGCCTCGCGCTCGAACGCCGTCCCGCGCAGAGCGGGGAAGACATCCCAGACCGAGCGGTTGGTGACGTCAGTCGTCTCCCCCGAGGGGAGGTCGGTGAACACACGCCGCGCCGCGCCGTTGACGTAGCGGAAGCGCCATTCGGCGTCGTAGATGACGAACGGATCGCTGATGCTCTCGAGGATGTAGCTGATGTCGCGCTGGACACTCTCCACCGCCTGGCGGGCGCGCATCCGGTCGGCGAGGATCCGGTCCTGCGATTCCTGCTCGACGAGGTCCGCATAGCGGCGGCGCTCGACCCAGGCGAGGTGCTCGCGCTTCTCATAGAGCTCGATGAAGGCCCCGACCTTCGCGCGGAGCATGTCGGGATCGACCGGCTTGAAGAGGTAGTCGACCGCTCCCGATGCGTATGCGTCGCTCACCTGCCGGCGGTCGGCCTCGAGCGCGGTGATGAAGATGATCGGCGTCGAGCGCGAGCGGATGCGCGACTTGATCAGGCGGGCGGTCTCGACCCCGTCGGTTCCGGGCATCCGGACGTCGAGCAGGACGACGGCGAAGTCCTGCTTGAGCAGCAGGCGGAGCGCCTCGGCCGAGGTGCTCGCGCGGACCACGGGATGGCCAAGGGGCTCGAGCACCGCCTCGAAGGCGTCGAGGTTCTCGGTCTTGTCGTCGACGATCAGGACCGTCCCCTTCCGCGGGCCGGACTGCTCCTCGATGGTTGCGTGGCTCTGGGTCGTATCGGTCACGGCGCGGAAGTGGGGTGCTGCGGGAAACGTATGGCTCGGCGCCGCGGCGCGCGAGGTAAGAAATCACCGGCCAGCGCCGCGCCCGGCGTTGATTTTCTGCCGCCACGCGGGTACACTGGTGCAGTTGGTATCAGTGGTTCTGCGGGCGTAATTCAGTTGGTAGAATGCCAGCTTCCCAAGCTGGACGTCGCCGGTTCGAGTCCGGTCGCCCGCTCCTTACGTATCAACGCGTTACAGCGCCGTCGGAATCACTGATTCCGACGGCGTTTTCGTTGGTGCCGACCGCGGTGCCCACGGCGTCAGGTTCGAACTCGACGCCGAAGGGGGAGTACCGCTTCGGGCAACGCCGGCCGCGAAGCTGCCCGACCCTTCATGCATGGACGACGCGCCCTCTCGCACGCGCACCGGACAGCCGCCGGGCTGCAGTGAGGACATCGCCGCGCCGGCGCAGGGTTGTGCCCCGACCGGGAAGGTGTACTTTCTCCAGCGAAAGATTTCTTTCTTTGCAGAAACAACACTTACTCTATCCCTGTGCGCCCTTCTCCGGCCAGTACGCTCTACCACCCGCTCGATGAGGTTTTAGGCACCCGCGCCCTGGTGCGCGTTGTTCGCGTCCTGGCGGGGCACGGCGGAAGGCTAGCAGTCGCGGACATCGCTCACCGGGCGAGGCTAACGCTGCCGAGCGTCCGGACTGCGCTGCGGCGGCTGCTCGACCTCGAAGTGGCGACCGCCATCGGTGCCGGCCGCAGCATGGTCTGCGGACTCCGACGAAGCCACCCGCTGGTACCGGTTCTCGTGCAGCTCTTTCAAGCGGAGCAGCAGCAGGCCAGCGCGGTCCTCGACGCCGTGCGCGACGCCGCGGGGCGGCTCACCCCCGCACCGCTGGCGGTCTGGCTCTTTGGCAGCGTTGCCCGAGGTGAGGACGACGCGGCAAGCGACATCGACATCGCGCTCGTCACGGCGGTCCCAGAGCCGAGTGCGCAGGCCGACGCACTCCGCGACGCTATTTCACGCACACGCGCGGCCAGCGTAGAGCGCGTCGCCGTTATCACCATGGCCCCCGCGGACGTGCGCCGCGCGGCGCGGGAGAAGACGCCCTTCTGGGAAAGCCTGAAGCGTGACGCCGTTGTGCTCCTCGGCGACGCGCCCGCTGACGTCCTCGCCCGCGCACGCCGCGGAAGGGAGCGGTGATGGTCACCCGGGGTACTTGGCGGCCGGTCGTTAACCGCGGCGAGTGGACCGGCCGGCGCGACGCCGGCCGCGCGCACCTCAAGACTGCGCGGAACGCCTGCGAGGTCGCCGACGAAAGCGACGACGGTCGCCTGATCGTGCAGGGCGCCATCCTGGCTGCAATCGCATACGGAGACGCGCTAACGATCAAGGTCGCCGGCATCCGCAACGAGGCGGATCATCAGCGCTTGCCCGCCACCGTGCGCCATGCGCTCGGCAACGCCGCGCCCGCGGGCGAGCTCACGCGCCTGACGAGGCTTCTCGCCCGCAAGGATGACAGCGCGTACGGGCACCGCTTCATTCCCATGCGTGACGCGCGCGACGCGATTGAGAAGGCCGCGGCGTTCGCGTCTTGGGCGGAGGGAGAGCTGGCACGTGCCTGAGCCGCGCTTCCCGCGCCGTCAGCGCCTAACGCTATTCTACCCCGGCGTGTCCACACCGTCGCGGCGCCTCGCTGGCGGCCGCACCACTACCGGCCGGATTTTCTGATGCCCACGCTCGACTGGATCGGTAAGCGCGCGGTGTTGAACCACCACCGCGAGGTTCCATTCCACCTTCTCAAGGAAAATGCCGGGCTCTCGGCCGGCGACCCCACGGCGGGCAATCTCGTCGTGCAGGGCGACAACCTGATCGCCCTCAAGGCGCTTCTGCCGTACTACGCGCAGCAGGTGAAGCTCATTTACATCGACCCTCCGTACAACACGGGGAACGAAGGGTGGGTCTACAACGACGCGGTCAACAGTCCTGAAATGCGCGAGTGGCTTGGCAAGGTCGTCGGCTCAGAGGCCGAGGACCTCAGTCGCTGTCCTCGATGCACCCAGAGAACGCGCTTGGTGGTCAGGTCCACGATGACGGTGGCGTAGCGATGACCCTTCTGAATCGCGAAATCGTCGATCACGAGCAGGCGCACGTCGGCTAGACTCTCCGCGGTGATCGGGCCGAGGCGCGTGTGGAGCGCTCGGCGGTCGAGCTGCTTGACCGTGTCCCAATGGAGATGGAACCAGGCCGCGACATGCCGAATGGGCAACAC
>DASZNJ010000367.1:0-4481 GCA_035551575.1 Gemmatimonadaceae bacterium | reverse complement strand
GCGGCGGCGGGTGCGGCGATCGGCGCGGTCGGTGGCCCGGTCGGGGCGCTCGTCGGCGGGGCGATCGGCGCGGTCGCCGGCGGGCTCGCCGGAAAGGGCGCGGCCGAAGCGATCAACCCGACGATCGAGGACCAGTACTGGCGCGAGAACTACTCGAGGCGCCCGTACGCCACCGCCGATCGCGGCTACGAGTACTATCAGCCCGCATATCGCTACGGCTGGGAGTCGCGCGCGAAGCACGGCAACAAGGAGTTCGACACCGTTGCCGGCGACCTCCAGAAGGGCTGGGACAAGGCCCGCGGCACGTCGAAGATGGAATGGAACGAAGCCCGCAGCGCCGTCAGCGACGCCTGGCACCGTCCGGCGGGCGGTCTCTCCAGCAACCTGATGAGCGACGGCGGCCTCTGACCCGCCGTTAGGCACCGCGCCCTCACCTGATCATCAGGCGGGGGCGCGGTGTCGTTTGGAGGGGCGCGAATTCGCGAGCTTGGGCGACGGGAATCGCTGAAGGCGTTCACGGTTGTGCGATGCGCCGGGGGGCGTACAGCTGGTCGTGGGAGACACGGAGCACGGCGGGAGACACGGGGGCCACCCTTTTCAACAGAGCGCGAGATGGCGCGAGCCGGGATTGTTTGGGGCAAGCCTTGCAAGACCATCTCGCCCCGCTTGCCCCAGGCGGTTCGACCATGGTGCGAACAGCTCGGCCCTGCGCGCTGATCTCTGTGTCCCCCGCCGTGCTCCGTGTCTCCACAGACCAGCTGTACGACTGGAGCCCGACGCACAGCCTTGAACGCCTTCACCGGTCCAGGGCACGCGCCCTCGCTTCGTGAGGAAGTCGCCTTACCGTGCCCGTACATTCGGCGTCCTTGCGCCGCGCTGGCGGGTTGGTAAAGTAGAGCGCGCTCCTCCCGCCTCACTCGCTCTCCGAAAACGACATGCGTCTCGCTCTCGCCCTCGTCGCGGCTCTCATCGTCGCGTCGCCTGTCGCCGCGCAGCAGGACACCGCGAAGGCAAAGCCGGATTCGTCGGCGCGCCCCGAGGGGTTGCCGCTCGTCCCGACCCGGAACGTCACCTTCACCACGCATGAAGGGACGTGGATGTCGACCGACGTCTCGCCCGATGGCAGGACGATCGTCTTCGACCTCGTCGGCGATCTCTATACGCTGCCGGTCGGCGGCGGGACGGCGAAGCGCATCACCAGCGGGACGGCGTTCGACGGCAACCCGGTCTGGTCGCCCGACGGCAGGACCATCGCGTTCATCAGCGACCGGAGCGGCGCCGACAACATCTGGCTGGTCGATGCCGATGGCTCGCACCCGCGCGCGCTGACGAAGGGCGACAACACCCAGTACCTCTCGCCGCGCTGGATGCCCGATGGGAAGTACGTCGTCGCCGCGAAGAGCTCGCCCAACCTCTTCGACCTCTGGCTCTTCCACAAGGACGGGGGCAAGGGGATCAAGATGACGCAGACGACCCCGGCGCCGACCGTCCCCTTCGCCCCGCCGGCGCCGAACAACTACACCGGCCCCGCGCCGTCGAAGGATGGGCGCTGGGTCTACGCCGCGGCGAAGCGCGGCGGGTGGGGGTACAACCTGACATCGTTCGACTGGCAGGTCGTCGTCTACGACCGCGAGACCGGCCGCACCTACGCCCGCACCAACGCGTTAGGCGGGGCCGTCCGGCCGGTGGTCAGCCCCGACGGCAAGTGGCTGGTCTACGCGACGCGCGCCGACACCGTCACCGCGCTCCGCGTCCGCAACCTCGAGACGGGCGACGAGAAGACCCTCGCCCCGAAGGTGCAGCGCGACGACATGGAGTCGCGCTTCACCCGCGACCTGATGCCCGGGATGTCCTTCACCCCCGACTCGAAGTCGCTCGTCGCCGCCTATGACGGGAAGATCTGGCGGATCGCGGTGCCGGGCGGGCAGGCCACCGAGATCCCGTTCACCGCCGAAGTGAACCAGTGGATGGGACCACTCGCCCGCTTCGAGTATCCGGTCAACGACTCGACGATGATCGTCAGGCAGGTCCGCGGCGCGCGCCCCTCGCCGGACGGCAAGCGGATCGCCTTCACCGCGCTCGACAAGCTGTACGTGATGGACCTCCCTGACGGCCGCACCGCCGCCGGGAAGCCGCGCCGCCTCACGACGAGCGGCCCCGGCACCGGCGAGCACATGCCCGTCTGGTCCCCCGACGGCCGCTGGATCACCTACGTCACCTGGACCGAGGACGGCGGGAACCTCTGGCGTACCCGCGCCGACGGAAAGGGCGCCCCCGAGCGCATCGCCCAGCGCGCCGGCTACTTCGACTCGCCGAACTACAGCCCCGACGGCGGGAAGATCGTCGTCGCCCGCGGGCCGCGCCGCCCGCGCATCGAGAACGAGGAGGCGATGGGCGACCCGAAGAGCGCCGGGATCGAGCTGGTCTGGTTCCCGGCGAACGGGTGCGGCAGGGCCGGGTGCGAGCCGCACGTCATCTCTCCGCTCACTTACTACGGCTATCCGCACTTCACCCGCGACACGACGCGCGTCTACGTCGACGACATCGTCGACGGACTGGTCTCGATGCGCTTCGACGGGAGCGACCGCAAGGTCGTCCTCAACGCGACGGGCTACACCAACCCCCTCTCGCCGACGCCTCGCCCCGACCCCGCCCGCGACATCCTCATCTCACCCGACGGGGACCGCGCGCTCGTCCTCGCGAGCAACAACGTCTACGTCGTCGAGATCCCGCAGATCGGCGCCACGGCACCGACGATCAACGTCGTCAACCTCGCCGCGGCCCCGGTCCCCGTCAGGCGCCTGACGCGCGTCGGCGGCGACTTCGTCGGCTGGCAGCGCGACGGGCGCCACGCCTACTACTCGATCGGCCACTCGTTCTTCATGTACGACCTCGTCGTCGCCGACTCGCTCGTCCGCGACTCGACCGCGAAGGCCGACGCCAGGAAGGCCGCCTCCGACTCGGCGAAGAAGGCGAATGCCGGCGCGGACACCAACAGCAAGGCGACCGCCGGCACCGACAGCGCGGCGAAGAAGGCCGCCGCCGCCGCCGACACGATGAAGCGGAAGGTCGCCGGCGACACGGTGAAGAAGCCGGCGTATGAACCGGTCCGCGTCGACGTCGTCATCGAGGTGAAGAAGGACAGGCCCGAAGGCACCGTCGTGCTCCGCGGCGCGCGCATCGTGACGATGAAGGGCGACGAGGTGATCGAGAAGGGCGACGTCGTCGTTCGCGGCAACCGGATCGCCGCGGTCGGGCCGACAGGCGGCGTGACGGTGCCTGGCGGCGCGAAGGTGGTCGACGTGACGGGGAAGACGATCATCCCCGGCTGGATCGACGTCCACGCGCACATGTGGCCGGCGTGGGGGGTGCACCGCACCGAAGTGTGGGAGTATCTCGCCGAGCTCGCCTACGGCGTGACGACGACGCGCGACCCGCAGACCTCCACCACGGACGTGCTCTCCTACGGCGACCTCGTCGAGACCGGGGACATCATCGGGCCGAGGATCTACTCCACGGGGCCCGGCGTCTTCGCCTCCGACGACATCAAGAGCCTCGACGACGCGCGCGACGTGCTGCGCCGCTACTCGGACTACTACGACACGCACACGATCAAGCAGTACATGGTCGGCGACCGCAAGGTTCGCCAATGGGTCGTCATGGCCGCGCGCGAGCTGAAGCTGACGCCGACGCTCGAGGGTGGGCTCGACTTCAGGAAGAACCTGACCGAGGCGATCGACGGCTACGCGGGGAGCGAGCACGCGTACCCGATCGCCCCGCTCTTCGACGACGCGGTGCAGACGATCGCGAAGAGCCAGATCACCTACACGCCGACGCTGATCGTCCAGTACGGCGGTCCGTGGGCGGAGAACTACTGGTACGAGCGGTACGACGTCACGAAGGATCCGAAGCTGATGCGCTTCGTCCCGAAGGTGGAGCTCGAGCGGCGCGGGCTCCGCCGCGCGGGGTGGTTCCGCGACGACCAGTATTCCTTCCCGCTGATCGCCGCGCAGGCGAAGAAGATCGCCGACGCCGGCGGCCGCGTCGGGCTCGGCGCCCACGGCCAGCTGCAGGGACTCGGCACCTACTGGGAGCTCTGGTCGTTAGGCATGGGCGGGATGACGCCGCGCCAGGTACTGCGCATCGGGACGATGAACGGCGCCGAGTCGATCGGCCTCGACCACGACATCGGCTCGATCGAGCCGGGGAAGCTCGCCGACCTCCAGATCCTCGACGCGAACCCGCTCGACGACCTCCAGAACATCAGGACCATCCACTGGGTGATGAAGAACGGTCGTCTCTACGAGGCCGGGACGTTGACCGAGATCTGGCCGCGTCAGCGTGCGGTCCCGCAGGGCTGGTGGCAGAAGAGCGAGGATTCGTGGATGGAGCAGTGAGTCGGGAGTGAGCGGGGAGCGGGGAGCGGGGCTGGCGGGGAGAACTCCGGAACAGCGCCACCGAGGCGCGGAGGACAGCGAACG
>DASZNJ010000366.1:0-7794 GCA_035551575.1 Gemmatimonadaceae bacterium | reverse complement strand
CCGCCACGGACAGGTCTCGTCGGTGCCGTCGCAGACGTTGCCTAACGAGATCGGCCGCTTGTAGACGTAGAACGACGTCGGCCCCGCCGACTCGAGGTCCTTGGCGACGCTGGCGTTGATCCCGTGCACCGCCGCCGACATCGCCACGACAACGAAGACGCCGACCGCGACCCCCATGATCGTCAGGCCGGCGCGCACCTTGTTCGCCCGCATCGCGTCGAAGGCGATGCCGACCCCTTCCTTCAGGTTGCTCGTCACGCTCAGAAACGACATTCCTTACTCCTGCCTCAGCGCGGCGATGGGATCGAGGCGCGACGCGCGGCTCGCGGGGTAGACGCCGGCGACCACGCCGACCCCCGTCCCGATGACGGTGGCCATGATCACCGACCACAGTGCGACGTGCGTCGGCAGGGGAGAGAACCTGGCGATCAGGAAGGCGATCACGGCGCCGAGCGCGATCCCGATCACCGCGCCGAAGGTGCTGAGGGTCGCCGCCTCGACCAGGAACTGGCTGAGGATGTCGCGCCGCTTCGCGCCTAACGCCTTGCGGATCCCGATCTCGCGCGTCCGCTCGGCGACGGCGACGAGCATGATGTTCATGATCACCAGCCCGCCGACGATCAGCCCGATCGCCGGGAGCGCGGTCGCCGCCACGACCAGCATCTGCTTGATCTTGGCGAAGAACGACAGCGCCGACGCCGACGTCTCCATCGCGAAGTTGTCCGGCTGGCTCGGCCTGAGCTTGCGGTGCCCGCGCATCGCCTCGCGCACCGACTCCATCGCGTCGTCCATCGCCAGCGCGGTCGGGGCCTGGACCATGATCCCGTCGATGTCCCCGCGCGGATTCGTCATCCGGTGAAGGGGGGACTTGTACGGCGCGAGCGCGATCTTGTCGAGCGAGAGGCCGAACAGCGTCCCCTGCTTCGCCAGCACGCCGACGACGGTGTAGGGGACGCCGCCGATCTTCAGCTCGCGCCCGAGCGGATCGAGGTTGGGGAAGAAGTACTCGGCCACCTCGCTCCCGATCACCATCGCCGTCGTGCCGAGCTGCAGCTCCTGCGCGGTGAAGGTACGGCCGCTGGTCAGGTCGTACTTCTTGATCGTGAAGTAGTCGCCGTCGACCGCGTGCGCCTCGATCTGGCGCGGGCGCGCGAAGGGCGATGTCGCGCGAACCTGGTCCTGGCTCTCGACCGCGTAGCGCGTCCCCGCGGGGAGCACGCTCTTCACGAAGTCGAGGTCCGAGTAGTAGACGCGCGGCCGCCGCTGCCACTCGCGCCACATCTCCTCGGTCGTGTTGCCCTGGTACCACGGGAAGCGCTTGAGCGTGAAGGTGTTCACGCCGAGGAGCCGGCCCGCGAAATCGTCCTCCATGTACTTGCTCATCCCCTCGACGATCGACACGACCGCGATGAGGAACATCACGCCGATCGTGACGCCGAGCAGCGTGAAGCTGCTCTTCAGCTTCTGCGCCCAGATCTGGGCGAGGGCGAGGCGAACGGCATCGAAGAGTGGCACGGGGTGCTCCGCGGTTGGTGGTGCGTCCTACAGACCGACTTTGGCCGTGAATGCATCCCGGCGGTCGTCGCTCGAGATCACGCCGTCGCGGAGCACGATCACGCGCCGCGCATTGGCGGCGATGTCCGGCTCGTGCGTCACCATGATCACCGTCTGCCCCTGCGCGGCCAGCTCGGCGAAGACGCGCATGATCTCTTCCGACGTCGTCGAGTCGAGGTTGCCGGTCGGCTCGTCGGCGAGGAGGATCGACGGGCGGTTCACCAGCGCGCGCGCGATCGCGACGCGCTGCCGCTGGCCCCCCGACAGCTCGTTCGGCCGGTGGTGCATCCGCTCCCCGAGCTGCACGCGCTCGAGCGCTTCCTTCGCCCGCTGCTTGCGCTCGTCGCCGGGAACCCCCGCGTAGACGAGGGGCAGCTCGACGTTGTGCAGCGCGCTCGCCCGCGGCAGCAGGTTGAAGGTCTGGAAGACGAACCCGATCTCCTTGTTGCGGACACGCGCCAGCGCGTCGTCGCTCATGTCGGACACGAGCTTGCCGTTGAGCCAGTACTCGCCGTCGTCCGGCGTGTCGAGGCAGCCGATGAGGTTCATCAGCGTCGACTTGCCGGACCCCGACGGACCCATGATCGCGACGTATTCGTTGCGGCGGATGGCGAGATCGACGCCGCGCAGCGCGCGGACGACCTCACCACCCATGTCGTACTCGCGCTTCAGCCCGCGCGTGACGATCACCCAGTCCGCTTCCGGCGGAGCCCCCGCGGTCGCGACGACCGCCTGACGCTCCTCGGTGGTGCTGATCGGAAACTCCCCGGTCGTGCTCATGCGCCCTTTGCCTCGGCCGCGGTCTTCGGCTTCTTGTCCCCCTGCGGCGCCTCACGCACGAGCGCGCCGGCCTTCAGGTCACGGATCGCCTGGTAGGTACCGGCAACGATCCGCTCGCCGGCCTTCAGGCCGGACACCACCTCGAAGTACTTGTCGCCGGCGATGCCGACCTTCACGGGGCGGAACTCGACCTTCATGTCCTTGCCGACGACGAACACGCCCTCGATGTCGCGCTTGCCGACTTCCCTCGCCGGGCGCGCCCTGCCAAGGCCGACCGCGGTATCGCCCTTGTCGAGCGCCTCGTCCTCGCGGACGGTGAGCGCGATGATCGGGATCGAGAGCACGCTCGTCCGCTTGTCGGTGACGACCTTCGCCGTCGCCGAGAAGTCGGGGCGCGTCTCGCTCGGTGGGTCGAGCAGCTTGATCGTCACCTCGTAGTCCACTGCCTGGTCGCCCTGCGACGTCGCCGTCGCCGACTTCACGGAGCTGTTCGAGATCTCGACGACGCGACCGGTGAAGGTCGTGTCGGGGAACGCGTCGATCTGGATCTGCGCCGAGTCGCCGATGCTGATCCGCGCCACGTCGGTCTCGTCGACCTTGACCTTCGTCTCGAGCACCCCCATGTCGCTGATCGTGAGCAGCGTCGCGGCGTCCTTGTTGAAGGTGCCCGGGACCGCGGTTTCGCCCTGCTCGACGTTCAGCCGCGTCACGCGCCCGCTCATCGGGGCGACGATCGTCGTCTTCGCCAGCGAGCTGCGCGCGTCGCGCAGCTGCGCGATCGCCTGGTCCACCTGGTGGGCGGCGGCGTCGTAGAGCGCCGTGTTGACTTCGGCCTGCGTCTTGAGCTGCTCGAGCTGCTCATCGGAGATGAGCGCGGCGTTCGTCTTCCGGATCTCAGCCGAGCGCTCGTAGTTGCGCTGTGCCTGGACCTGGCTTGCCTTCGCCTGCGCCTCACCGGCCCGGGCCGAGGCGAGCGAGGCCTCGGCCCGCTGCACCGCCGCCTCGTACTGGTTCGGCTCGATCTGCAGCAGGAACTGTCCCTTGCTCACCATCTCGCCTTCCTTCACCGCGAGCCTGACGATCCGGCCGCTGATGTCGGACGCGACGTCGACCTTGGTGTGCGGACTGACCTGGCCGCTCGCCGTGACCGAGGCGACCAGATCGCGCCTGGCGACGGGCTCGATGCGCACCTCGACGCCCTTGTTGCCGCTCCTCATCGCCGTCACGACGACCAGCGCGATGCCGAGAGCAGCGACGACGCCGACGATCGAGTACTTCACCTTTTTGCTCATGTTGTTGCCTCGGGGAGTTAGCGCAGCGGACGTCCGACCGCGCTCTCGAGCGCGGCGAACGCCTTGTGGTAGTCGTAAACGGCGTTGATGCGGTCGCTCTCCGCGCGCTCGTACGTCGCCCGGGCCTGCGTCACGTCGAGGAAGGTCGCCGCGCCGACGCGGTAGCGTTCTTCCGTCAGCCGCAGCTCGTCGCGCGCGCGCGCCGCGTTCTGCTCCTGCAGCGCGATGCTCTTCAGCGAGGTGGTGAGCGTCAGGTATGCACCGGTCACTTCGGCGTTGAGCTGCAGCTCGCGGGCGCGGACGTTGGTGCGCGCGTTATTGCGCGCCGCGATCGCCTGCTCGACGTGAAGCTCGCGCTGGAAGCCGTTGAAGATCGGGAGACGGATCGCCGCCCGGATCGACCATGGGCTCTTCGTGAAGTTGAAGGGGTACTGGTCGTTCGCGTTGCGGATCGCCGCCTCGTCGGCGGCGGTGAACGACGAGCTGCACGGATGCTGCGACAGTCCCGCGCCCGAGCGGGCAAAGTTGTCGGCGAGGCAGCTTTCATAGCCCCGGGCCACGTTCGCGCGGGCGCCGGCCACCAGTGCGTTCTCGTCCGTGTAACGCTGCGTGTACCCGCCCCACCCGGTGGTGACGTCGAGCGAGGGAGTGTACTCGGACTGCGACTGCCGGACCGTCAGGCTCGACGCCTTCTCCCGTGCGCGGAGCGCGAGCACCTGCGGGTTCTGCTCGCGGGCGAGCGAAAGGAGCTGGTCGATCGTGAACGTCGGCTGGGTGACGGTGAACGCGCTCGTCAGCTCGACGTTCGCCGGCTGGTCCACTCCCATGCGCTGGAAGAGCCGGAGCTTCTCGATCTCGATCTGGTTGCGGGCCTGCAGCGCCTGCACCTGCTGCGTCGCGAGCTCGACTTCGGCGCGCTGCACGTCGAGCGAGGTGGCCGAGCCGACCGCGGCACGAGCGCGCGCGAGCTCGACCTGCGCCTGCGCGGCCGAGACGAGGGTGTCGGCCAGGTCGGCCTTCGCCGACGCCTGCAGCACGGTCAGGTACTGCTGCGTGACGAGCGACCGCAGCGATTCGGTCGAGCCGGTAATGTCCGCCTCGACGGCATCGCGGCTCGCGGCCGCGACTCGCGGCGCGATCACTGATCTCGCGTTGAGGCTGTAGTTCATCGACAGCGAGTAGTTGGACCCGATGGTGTTCGGGTTCGTCCCCAGCGTCACGCCATTGTAGATCTGGCGCCCGCCCTCCTGATACTGACCACCGAGGGAGGCGTCGAGGCTCGGGAGCAGGGAGCCGTACGCGGCAAGCTGGTTCGCGCGCGCGGTGCGCCGGCTCTCGAGAACCTGCTGCAGGTCGGGGTTGTTGCCGCGGGCCAGCCTGAGGGCGTCGTCGAGGGAGAGCGCCGGGCCGGCGGTGGCGACCGAGTCGCGGTTCTGCGCCGCGAGCGGGCTCGCGGCGACGAGCACCGCGAAGAGCAGGGGAAGACGCATTCGGGGGGTTCCTGGCTGTGAGTACGGCGCGCCGTACGTTGAAGCTTGCGAAGCAGTTTCAGTGAGCGACAGCAAAAACGCCCCGCATGGCGCGGGGCGTCGCTCGCACACCTCGCGTCAGCGGCCGGCCGGCAGTGCGTCGCGTACGGCGGTGAACGCGGGCGCCTCGACCCGCAGCACCCTGCCAGCGGTATCAGTCCAGAGTTGGCGGTCGCTCATCGCATCGCTGACGACGTAGTGCCGGGCCGTCACCCGCGTGCCCGCGATCTCGATGGCATCGTCGCCCTTTGACACTACGTGAAGCTGGGCCAACTCGTTGCGGCGCGGAAGTACCGCGGCGACGGCCTCGCGCCCCTGAAGTGCAAGAAAGTAGTACTGGTAGGCGAACTCGTCGTCGAAGATCGCCATCCCGGGGCGAAGGAAGTACTCGCGAGCCGATTCACCCCGCGGCGACTGCGAGCGGGCCGCCAGCCGGTCACGGGTAGCCCGGATCGTGATTCGCTCGCGCAGCTCGTTGGACTCCCGGCCGTCGAGCTGGAAGTCCAGCGGTGCGCCGGTCGTGTCGGTCCGCAGGACGGCGACGATGCGCGAAGTCCCGTTCACCGAGGTGCCCGTTCCGACGAGCACGGCGCTGGGAGAGGCGGCCCGGACGATGCGGAAATCCTCCCGTCCCGTGCGCCCGGCCCGCGACACGGTGAAGCTTCCCTCGTCGATCGTGGTCGTCTGGCCGGACGAGGGCAGGGGAACGGCGGCGATGACCAGCACCGAGGCCGCGAGCAGTCGAGTTCGCATCCCCCATGATACCCGGAAGCGCGCATTCCGGTTCATGAGGTGGGGGCCGGTGCGAGAAAAACCCGCTCGCTGATCCGCCCGCGAATCCGGTCGTAGAGCGCCTTGCCCTTCTCGGCGGTGGCCAGCGTGGGACGCCCGATCGAGCCCGGGCTGCCTTTCGGAACCTTGAGCCACCCGCGCCGGTAACGTCGCAGCTCATCGCGCGACATCATATAATCCTGTGCGAGCTCGAGGTGTACGAGGTGCGGGGCGAGATGGAGCATGATCGACGTGTCCACTTCGTCACCGTGCATGGGTTCCGTTTGTCCCTCCAGCAGATCGGCGAAATCAATGTTGAAGATGTCGACGACGCGGACGCGCGCCTCGGCGGTGATCACGGTGGCCAGCGCTTCCTGATGGGGATCGTGCTCGTGCGCGGTCAGGAGGATGAACTCGCGGACACCGCTTGCTTCCCAGGAGGCGAGCAGGTCGTTGAGCGCGCGATGCAGTGTCTTCTTGCGGAGCGACCCGTTCCCGGCGAAGGCGCGCTCGGTGTCGACGTTCACGCCGTACTCGAAGGTCGGGGCGAGCAGGACCCCGAACTCGATCGAGAGGTCGTCGGCGAGCCGCTCGACGATGAGCGTATCGCAGCCGAGCGGGAGGTGGGGACCATGCTGCTCGCAGGTCCCGACCGGGACGATGAGGCGCGGGTCGTCCGCGAGGAGCGCCGCGACCTGCGACGGAATGAGCTCTTTGAGGCGGCGCGGGGCGCCGGCGGGGAGTGAAGACGCCATCTCGGGCATGATGGGGGTGCCGACGACGAGCCGTCCCGAGCGGGGCGACGCGCTTCCGCTCTGGGGGCTGGCGACCGGCATCGCGTTGCTCGCACTTGCCGGGTGGCTCCGTGATGCTCGCGTAGAGTATCTCGCGGCCGCGTGGTTCGCCACGCTGGTCTCGGCGGTGCTCGTCTTTCGCCCTGGAAGCACGCGCGCACGGGTCTGGCGCGGGATCGCGGCCGGGCTTGCGCTCGCCGGCTGCCTGGCAGCGAGCGTCGAGCAGCGGGAGCTCGCGCTCGTTCGCAGCGACTGGGCGAGCTACGACGCGGGCGTCCGCGCGGGAGCGGCGCGCCGGATGGAGACGGAGCTTGCGGCCGTCCGGAGCCAGCTGGTGGAAGTTGCGCGCCGCGCCCTCGTCGTCCCGAGGGAGCGGGGCGCGGCCTTCGAGGCGCTGGGCGGGCTGTCGGGCGGGGTCGGCGAGCGTGGGGTGGTGCTCTACGAGTGCGACGAGCCGCTCGCCTGGTCGGGGACGGTGCGAATCGCCACCGACACGCTGGCCTCGCCCGTCGGGGTCGCGGCGACGCCGACCTACACGGTGCTCTATGCCGTGGCGAAGGGGGGGACACGGCGCGCGGTGGCAACCGCGCTGATTCACGCCGAGCCGCCGGGGACCGCGCTTGCCCATCCCCTCGACGTGGTCGTCGCGCGGGCGGCGGGGGCGCGGGAGTTCGACGTCGCGCGGGACGGCACCCGTCGCACGCCCGGCGCAGGGGCCGCGGAGCGGGGACGGAGCATCGCGACGCTTCGGCTCGCCGATGGCGGGGCGCCGCTGGTGCTCGTCCCGCGCGCCGCCTCACCCGCGGAGACGACGTTGCGGCTGGTCGAAGGCGCGCGGCTGCGCGGGGCGCTGCTGCTCGCGCTCGCGCTGGCGGCTTTCGTCGGTGCGATCTGGCGGTCGCGGCGCCGGCTGCGCGCGCGGTTCGGCGCGCTGGCCGTACCGCTGCTCTGCGTCGGGATCGTCCCGCTGAACGAGCTGTCCAACGTCACGCGCCTCTTCGACCCGGCGCTCTACTTCACGCCGTTAGGCGGGCCGTGGACGGCGAGCGCCGGCGCGCTCGCCCTGACCGGCTC
>DASZNJ010000365.1:0-5259 GCA_035551575.1 Gemmatimonadaceae bacterium | reverse complement strand
CACCGCCGCCGAAGAGCGCCGGCCTCCCCGATGCCGCGTCGATCGCCGCCGCCGCGCCGCGGCCGAGCGGCGGCGCGCGCGAGACGCGCGAGAAGATGACGACGCGCCGCAAGCGCATCGCCGAGAACCTGCTCAACGCCCGTCAGTCAACGGCGATGCTGACGACGTTCAACGAGATCGACATGACCGCCGTGTCGCAGCTCCGCGAGCGCTGGAAGACCCAGGCGGAGAAGAAGTACGGCGTGAAGCTGAGCTTCATGCCCTTCTTCGTGAAGGCGGCGGTGATGGCGCTCAACGACATCCCCGTCCTCAACGCGCAGATCGATGGCGACAGCATCGTCTACAAGCACTACGTGAACATGGGGATCGCGGTCGCCTCCGACGCCGGCCTCGTCGTCCCCAACATCCGCGACGCGCACGCCAAGGGACTGCTCGACATCAGCCGCGACATCGCGACCCTCGCGAAGAAGGCGCGCGACGGCAAGCTGGCGATGGACGACCTCACCGGCGGCACCTTCACGATCACGAACGGCGGCGTCTTCGGCTCGCTGATGTCGACGCCGATCGTCAACCACCCGCAGGTCGGCATCCTCGGCCTCCACAAGATCCAGGACCGCCCGGTCGCCATCGACGGCAAGGTCGAGATCCGGCCGATGATGTACGTCGCCCTGTCCTACGACCATCGCATCGTCGACGGCCAGCACTCGGTGCTCTTCCTCGTGCGGGTGAAGGAGCTGATGGAAGACCCCGCCTCCATGCTGATCGGGTAGCCCGACCCCAACGCGACCCGGCACATGAACACAGCAGACGTCGTCATCATCGGCGGCGGCCCCGGCGGGTACGTCGCCGCCATCCGCGCCGCCCAGCTCGGGCTCAACACGGTCTGCGTCGAGATGGACCGGACGTTGGGCGGGACCTGCGTCAACGTCGGCTGCATCCCGTCGAAGGCGCTGCTCGAGTCGTCGCACCACTTCGAGTTCATGGGGCACGAGGCGAAGGCGCACGGGATCTCGCTCGCCGACCTGACGCTCGACGTCGCGACGATGCAGAAGCGGAAGGACGACGTCGTCGGGCAGAACACGAAGGGGATCGAGTTCCTCTTCCGGAAGAACAAGGTCACCTGGGCGAAGGGACGGGGGACTCTCAAGGCGAACAACGTCGTCGAGGTGCAGGGGGGCCCCCCCGACAACAACATCACCTCGTACCAGGCGAAGCACGTCATCATCGCCACCGGCTCGGTACCGGTCGAGCTCCCCTTCCTCAGGTTCGACGAGCAGCGCGTCCTCTCCAACGTCGGCGCGCTCACCATACCGAAGGTCCCGCAGCACCTGATCGTCATCGGCGGCGGCGTCATCGGGCTCGAGCTCGGCTCCGTCTGGCGTCGGCTCGGCGCCCGGGTCACCGTCATCGAGCTGCTCCCGGCGATCCTCCCGGGAATGGACGACGACGTCGTCAGGGAAGCGGACCGCGTCTTCCGCAAGCAGGGGCTCGACATCCGCACCGGGACGAAGGTCGTCGGCGGCGGCCGCACCGACAACGGCGTCTTCGTCGAAGTCGAGAAGGATGGCGCGAAGGAGCGGCTCGAGGGCGACCACGTCCTCGTCTCGGTCGGTCGCCGGCCGTCGACCACCGGGATCGACGCGGCCGCCCTCGGCCTCGCGTTAGGCAGGCGCGGCGAGATCCTCGTCGACGACCAGATGCGCACCAACCTGCCGAACGTCTACGCGATCGGCGACTGCGTTCCCGGCCCGATGCTCGCCCACAAGGCCGAGGATGAAGGGGTCGTCGCCGCCGAGGTCATTGCCGGAAAGCCCGTGCACATGCACTATCGGACGATCCCCGGCATCGTCTACACCTGGCCGGAGATCGCCGTCGTCGGGCTCACCGAACGGCAGGTGAAGGAGAGCGGCCGCGAGTATCGCGTCGGCAAGTTTCCCTTCTCCGCGAACGGGCGCGCCCGCACCGCCGGCGAGACGCAGGGCTTCGTCAAGTTCATCGCCGATACCCGCACCGACGAGATCCTTGGCTGCCACATGATCGGGCCCGCCGTGTCCGAGCTGGTCGCCGAGGTGGTGCTGGCGATGGAGTACCGCGGGTCGACCGACGACATCGGGATCACGGTGCACGGGCACCCGACACTCTCCGAGACGGTGAAGGAAGCCGCGCTCGCCGCTCTCGGCCGCGCCCTCCACATCTAGCCCAGGCCGCCACTGAGCACGCACACGGACGCGATTCGGGTCGTCCCGCTCGACCCGCTCGCACTCGGCGCCGACGCGATCGCCTCGGCGCGTGCGCTCTGCCCCCCCGGGCGCCCGCGTGAGCTGTTCGAGCGCGCCCTGCGCGACAACCCGGAGTGCCGCGGGCTCGCCGTCTTCGACGGCGACGGCGCCGCTGCCGGGCTGGTGTTCGTCGGGCTCGTCGCCGGAACGTCAGGCACCGGCGCGGTGCTCTGGATCGGCGTCCGTCCGGACCGGCGCCGCCACGGGATCGCCCGCGCCCTCCTCGCGCTCGCCAAGGCGGAGCTGGTCGCCGAGCACGCGCGCCTCGTCGTCGCCGAGCTGCCGGACGACGAGGACACCGCGTCGATGATGAAGCTTCTCGCCGCCGCAGGGTTCGAGCGCGAAGGCACCGTCCCCGATCTCTATCGCGACGGCGTTCCGCTCACACTCTGGCGGTGGACCCCGAGCTGACCGGGGGACGCGCCGCGCCCTCGGGGGCGCCGCCGGGTGCGCGCCCCGGTGCGCCGTCGAGGACGCGGCGGATCGCCGCCGTCAGCTCGGCCACCGTGAACGGCTTCGCAATGAAGCCCTGCTCCCCGGCGAGCTGGCCGAGCCGCAGCGTCGGGTCCTCCGTGTACCCGGACATGCAGAGAATCCGCACGCCGGGATGGTCGCGCACGACCCGATCGACAAGCTCGCGGCCGCCCATCTCCGGCATCACCATGTCCGTGAGTACGAGGGCGACCTGCGCGCCCGCCGCCCCGAGCTGCTCGAGCGCCTCGACGCCGTTGGCCGCGACCAGCACCCGATAGCCCGACTTCTGGAGAATGCGCCGCACCGCCATCCGCACCGTCTCCTCGTCATCGACGACGAGTACCACCTCGCGCCCGACGTCGAGCGTCGGCGCGAGCACGCTCGCCGGGCTCACCGCAGCATCGGGAATCGCCCGCGGCAGGTAGACCGTGAACGTCGATCCCTCGCCTAACGTGCTGTGGACGTGGATCGTCCCGCCGCACCGCTGGACGATCGCGTAGACCGTCGACAGCCCGAGCCCGGTTCCCTTCCCGACCTCCTTCGTCGTGAAGAACGGCTCGAAGAGATGCGCCTGGACCTCGGGCGACATCCCGATCCCGCTGTCACGGACCGTGACGGTGACGTAGTCACCGGGGAGGAGCCCGGGATGGCCGCGGGCGGTGGCGACGTCGATCGTCGTCGCGCCGACGCCGATGAACAGCCGCCCGCTCTCCGGTATCGCGTCGCGCGCGTTGATCGCGAGGTTGAGGACGACCTGCTCGAGCTGCCCCTGGTCGGCGAACACCCGCCACTCCTGCAGCGGGGCGTCGATCTCGACGACGATCCCGGTCGCGATCAGCCGGCGGAGCATCGGCTCGATCCCGGCGATCACCTCCGCCGGGTCGACGAGCGTCGGCTGGAGCAGCTCGCGCTTGCTGAAGGCGAGCAGCTGCCGCGTCAGCGACGATCCGCGGTCGACCGAGCGCTCGATCTCGCGCAGCTCCTCGGCCAGCGGCGAACCGGGAGGGAGCTCGTCGATGACCAGCGTCGCGGTCATCCGGATCGCCGTGAGCAGGTTGTTGAAGTCGTGGGCGATCCCGCCGGCGAGCCGGCCGACCGCGTCCATCTTCTGGGCGTGGAGCAGCTGTGCCTCGAGCGCGACCCGCTCGCTGACATCGCGCGCGTTGAGCACGATCCCCTCGACCGCCGGGTCGGCGAGCATGTTCGTCGCGACCGTCTCGATCGGGATCCAGCTCCCGTCGCGGTGCCTGACGCGCAGGCGCATCACCGGGCCGGGATTCGCCCCTGCCCGGGCCTGCTCGAGGAGTGCGTGCGCTGCGGCGACGTCCTGCGGATGCAGCCGCGCCGTCATCGGTTCGCCGATGTGCGTCTCCGCGGCGTAGCCGAAGAGCCGCTCCGCCGACCCGCTCAGGTAGCGGATGATCCCGTCGGCATCGACGACCGCGATCGTGTCCGATGCCCGCTGGACGAGCGATCGGAAACGCGCTTCCTGCAGCTCGCGCTCGCGGGAGAGCTCCTCGTTGTCGCGCATCGCCACGAACTGCCGGGCGAGAACGAGCACGGTGAGCACCACCGTCGCGTAGAGCACGAGCCGGTCGTTCCGCGTCCATTGCCCGGCGGCGACCAGGATCGGCAGGTAGCCGATGACGATGAACAGGTATGGAAGGCGCGCGAAGTACCGCTGCAGCGGGGTGGGGACCACGGTGCTGACCCGCCCGATGCGGTGCTGGTACGCGGCGCCGATGAAGACGAGCGCGTCGCCGATCATCCAGAGCACGTCGACCCGGTTTCCACCACGATACGTGCCGGACAGCGAGAGAGGAGTATAGGCGAGGTCCGCCGCGACCATCGACAGGTGTCCGGCACCGATGATGGAGAGTGCCCGGATCGAGACGCGGTCGCTGCCGCGGATGAGGATGAACGCGATCGCGACCACGCCGAGCAGGTCGCCGACCGGGGAGAGGAGGCTCGAGGCGACCGTCCAGGTCAGCTCGGACGCCGCCGCATAGCGCGGGCGCAGCATGAAGTACCAGATCAGCGCCGCCGCCCCGATGAAGATCGTCGCGAAGTCGAGCGCGATCTTCGTCTCGCTCGCCTTCGTCTCGCGCACCGGGTTGAAGGCGAGGATGCCGCGGGTGAGCAGCACGAGGTAGATCGCTGTCGTACCGTCGACGAGCGCGCGAAGGATCCTGCTCCGGCCGAGCAGGACGTCGTTCACCGCCCAGATGTCGTTGGAGATCCCGAAGACGAAGTAGGCCGCGGCCAGCCAGCGCCAGGCGGTGCGGCCGGCTTCGGGGAGGCGCGGGTCGCGCGCGTTCACCCACGCCATCACCGCCATCGCGGCACCGACCGGGATGAAGAACGCGTCGCCGATCAGCGCACGCTGGTGCGGACCCGTCAGCGCGAGGAAGAGCCATGCCGCGTGGGCGAGGGTGTACCCGATCGCGGCGTGCGTCGGCAGCCCGGCGGCGGCGAATGCGCGCCAGCCGCGGGCGAGCGCGCCCGG
>DASZNJ010000364.1:0-2510 GCA_035551575.1 Gemmatimonadaceae bacterium | reverse complement strand
TCGAGCAGGTGATCGGGGACATCGCCGACGAATACGACGCGACGACACGGACCTCGATCGAGACCGACGGGGTGCTCGAGCTGGCGGGGTCGATGTCGCTGGTCGACGTCCGCCGCGACCACCGCGTGCCGGTTCCGGATGGCGAGTGGACGACGTTAGGCGGGTACACCTTCGCGCGCCTGGGGAGGCTGCCGAAGATCGCCGACCGCGTCCCCTACCCCGGCGGCGAGCTGGAAGTGGTGGCGATGGACGGGCGGCGGGTGGCGGCGGTGCGGGTGATCCGGAACGTCGGGAGTGGAAATGGAAGAACGAGCGAACAGCGACGGTGAGGTCGAGGGGATCGCGGTGATTCCGGGGATCACGATTCCACGTGCCGAGATCGAGGCACGCGCGTCGCGCGCCGGCGGTGCGGGGGGACAGCACGTGAACACCTCGAGCACGCGGATCGAGCTGCGCTGGAACGTCAGGCAGAGCCGGGCGATCGACGATGCGACGAAGCGGCGGATCATGGAAAAGCTTCCGACTCGCGTCGACGCCGACGGGACGCTGCGGGTGGTATCGAGCGCGCGGCGGAGCCAGCTCCAGAACCGCGAGGCCGCCGAGGCGCGGATGGCCGAGCTGGTGGCGGGGGCGCTCCATCGCGACAAGCCGCGGAGGAAGACGAAGCCGTCCCGCGCCGCGAAGCAGAAGCGGCTCGAGGAGAAGAAACGCCACTCCGAACGGAAGAAGAACCGGCGCGGGAGCGGGGACGACTACTGATCGTCGCCGTCGGGCACCACGCTATGGATTGGTGAAGTAGAGCGCGCGGTAGAGGTCGCGATTGCGGAGGACGATGCGTACGTAGTCCCGCGTCTCGACGAAGGGAATGCGCTCGATGAACATCTCCGGGTCACGGGCGCCCGGCTTCTTCAGCCAGCGTGCGACGCGCCCGTCGCCGGCGTTGTAGGCGGCGAGGGCGCGCACCGGGTCGCGCCCGCTGAGCATCGCCCGCAGGTGCGCGATCCCGAGCTCGAGGTTCACGTCCGGCTCGTACAGCAGGTCGGGGTTCCAGTACGGGTAGCGCAGCCCGCGGGCGATCGCCTTGCCGACCCCCGGCATCACCTGCATCAGCCCGCGCGCGCCGGGGCCACTCGTCGCGCCGGGGTTGAAGCTCGATTCCTGGCGGATGATCGCCGCGACCAGCGCGGGATCGACGCGACGGAGCCGTGATTCGGCGATGATCGCGTCGCCGAGGACGATCGGATAGACGAGGCGATAAGCGCGTGCATCACGCTCGCCGCGCGCGATGAGCTTCCACCCGAGGTTGATCGTACGCGTCGTCTGGCCGCGATCGCGAAAGGCGGCAGCAGTCGCCAGCATCCGGTCGGTCGACGTGCCCGCGTCGCGGAGCGCGGCGTCGAACTCGAGGCGCGCTTCGTAGTCCATTCCCAGCCGCATCAGGGCGTCGGTGCGGCGGAAGATGCTGTCAACCACCGGGACGACGGGAAAGACGTCGGGAGCCTCGGGGGGGGCCCAGGGGTGCTCGCCGAGGCGGCGCGCCGCCTGCGCCGAGTAGTACGAGAGGGGATCGCGAACGAGCAGCTGGTTCCAGCGGACGATTGCGCGCGCACTGTCGCCGCCGCGCTCCCACGCCCGGCCGGCCCAGTACAGGGCGGCCAGCGCATCGCTGCTGCGCTCGTAGCGGGCGCTGAGGGTGTCCAGCTCGTCGGCGGCCGTGCGGGGACGACCGTGCACGTACGCGATGAGCGCGGCGCGGAAGGCCGCCGCCGGAGCGAGCCTGCTCGTGGGGTAGCGGCGCGCGACGTCGCGCATCGCGTCGCGCGCGGCGAGGTCGCGCTTCTCGTCGGTGGCGAGATCGGCGAGGAGGTAGAGTGCTCCGGCCGCGGCGGCGGTGTCGTGCGGGAAGCGCTTCGGGATCGATCGCAGGAGGGTCTTCGCGGCTCGGTCCCGGTTCAACTCGAGCAGCGAGCGCGCGCGGAGGAGCGCGGCGTCGGCGGCGATCGCGCGCGGCGCGGTGATCTTCGCAAGGACGGCGACCGCCTCCCGGTGGTGATCGATGCGGCGGAGCACCGTCGCATAGAGGAGCCGATCGGCGGTGTTGGCGCGGCGGCCGGTGATCGCGCGCCTGAGCAGCGCGGCCGCGCGCGGGTAGGGGCCGCTCAGCGCGAGGCTCCGCGCGAGCACGAGGGACTCGCCGCCGGAGAGCGACGAGAACCGCTCATCGAGGACGGCGATCGCTTCGTTCGCGGCGGGGGACCCGGGCGCGCTCGCGACGATCGACACCAGCTCGTGCCTGACGGCGGCGCGCTGCGCCTCGCTGCCGGCGGCGATGGCGCGGAGGCGAAGCGACTGGGCGGTCAGCCCGAGCTCGCGGTAGCGCCGCGCCGCGGCCGGCAGCTGGTGGTCCACCGCCTCGAGCGCCTGCGCCTCGACGCGGCTCGCGCGCTCGGTCGCGGCGGGGAGGGTCAGCAGGTCGTAGAGGGGCCGGCGCCGCTCGGCGCCGGGGGTGA
>DASZNJ010000363.1:0-3210 GCA_035551575.1 Gemmatimonadaceae bacterium | reverse complement strand
GCCGGTTGCCGAGCCGCGGCGGGCCCCCCCCCTCCTCGGCGGACCGGAGGTCGCGCCGGCGTGACCGGGCGCGAGCGAGCCTCGCCTGCCGGTGCACTGGTCCAACGGCCCCCACCCGGGGGCCGTTGGCGTGTCGGCGATCGCGAGATCCCGCTCGGCCGGCCGGTCGTGATGGGGATCCTCAACGTCACCCCCGACAGCTTCAGCGACGGCGGGGAGTTCGATGATCCGTCGCGGGCGATCGAGCAGGCAGCGCGGATGCTCGGCGAAGGGGCGGACGTCATCGACGTCGGCGGCGAGTCCACCCGCCCGCAGGGCGCGAAGCCGGTCAGCGCCGCCGAGGAGCGGGCGCGGGTGGTCCCGGTGATCGGGGAGATCGCGAGGCGGTTCCCGGAGGCGGTCATCTCGGTGGATACGGTGAAGTCGGAGACCGCCGCCGCCGCGTTAGGCGCGGGGGCGCGCATCGTCAACGACGTCTCCGGGTTCCGCCTCGATGCGCGGATGGCCGCGCTCTGCGCGCGCGAGCGGTGCGGGGTGGTGCTGATGCACTCGCGGGGGGAGGTCCCGGACATGGCCACCTACCGCCACGCGGTCTACGATGACGTGACGGCCGCGGTGGTCGCCGAGCTCCGGGCCTCCCTCGACGGTGCGCTGGCGTCGGGGATCGACCCCGCCGCGATCGTGCTCGATCCGGGGCTCGGCTTCGCCAAGCGGCCGGAGCACTCGCTGGCGATGATCGCGGCGCTGCCGCGGATCGCCGCGCTCGGGCGGCCGGTGCTGATCGGGGCGTCGCGCAAGCGGTTCATCGGCGACCTGACCGGGGTGCGCGATCCGTCGGACCGGCAGCACGGGACGGTCGGCGCGAACGTCGCGGCGCTCCTCCTCGGGGCGCGGATCTTCCGCGTGCACGACGTCGCGCCGAGCCGGCAGGCGCTCGACGTGGCGTGGGCGGTGATCGAGGCGGCGCGCTGACGTTAGGCATCGCGCGCGCGCGCATTTCGTGCAATATTGCGGGCGACCACCGCCCTCCGCGTGACCAGCCGACGCCTCCATGACGATCTTCGAGCACCTGCGAGTGCTGCACCCCGACTGGCGCGACGCGATCGAGATCGCGATCGTGGCGTTCGCGCTCTACCGGGTGATGCTGCTCTTCCACGGCACCCGTGCCGCGCAGATGCTGATCGGGATCGTGCTGCTCGTCGTCGCCTACGCCATCGCGCTCGCGCTCAAGCTGACGATGATCACCTACCTTCTCGGGCTGATATTCACCTACGGCGCGTTCGCCGCGGTGGTGGTGTTCCAGCCGGAGATGCGGGCGGCGCTGGCCCACCTCGGGCAGGTCCCCGTCTCGCGGCTCTTCCATCACCTGCAGGACAGCGAGGTCGCCGAGGCGATCGCCGAGGCGCTCGGGCGGCTGGCGCGCACGAGCACGGGGGCGATCATCGCGATCGAGCGCGACGTCTCGCTCAACGACTTCCTCGAGAGCGGCAGCCCGATGGACGCCAAGGTCTCGGCGGACCTGCTGGCGACGATCTTCACCCCCTACTCGCCGCTGCACGACGGTGCGGTGCTGATCCGCGGCGACACGATCATCGGGGCGGGGTGCATCCTGCCGCTCTCGCAGGCGACGCTGAGCGACCGTTCGCTCGGGACGCGCCATCGCGCCGCGCTCGGGCTCACCGAGGAGACGGATGCGCTGGTCCTCGTCGTCTCCGAGGAGACGGGGATCATCTCGATGGCCTCGGGCGGGGTGCTGACGCGCGAGCTGAGCGAGGCGCGCGTCCGCGAGCTGCTGACGCGGCGCCCGTCGCGCTCGAGCACCGAGATGCGGTCGATCGAGACGGCTTGACGGCCGGCGACCGGGCGGCGCGGCCGGCGCGGAGCGGCTGGATCATCTTCGCGGCGCTGGCCGCGCTCTACCTCGCGTCGCTCGCTCCGCACGTCACCTTCTGGGACGCCGGGGAGTTCATCGCCGCGATCGAGAGCTGGGGGATCCCCCACCCGCCGGGCACGCCGCTCTACGTCACGCTCGGCCGCGCGCTCCGCGTCGTGGTGGAAATGCCCGCGGCGGCGGTAGTGATCAACGCGCTCTCGGCGGTATGCACGGCGGCAGCCTGCGCGTCAGGCGCGGCGCTGCTCGTGCGGCGCGGGGTGGCGCCGGTCGCCGCGATCGCGGGGGGGATCTGCGCGGGGTGCACCACGTCGGTGTGGCTGAGCGCGACCGAAGCCGAGGTGTACTCGGCGTCGCTGCTGCTGTCGGCGCTGATGCTGGCGGCGGGCGCGAGCGCGGCGCGCGCGCAGAGCGGCGGCGACGAGCCTGGCGCGCTGCGGCGGCGGACGCTCCTGCTCTACCTGTTCGCACTCGCCGCGCCGCTGCATCCGAGCGCACTCGTCGCCGGACCGGCTGCGATCTGGCTGGCGAGCGACGACGGCACGCACCCGCGAAGCTGGGGGAGCGAGCGCCGCCTGACGGTCGTCGTGCTGGTGGCCGCGCTCGTCGCGGCGGGGGCGCTGGCGACCGGGCGGTTCGGGCTCGCCGCGGCCGCCTCAGCGGGGATTGCCGTCCTCGCCGCCGCGACCGCGATCCTCCACGGCGGTTCCCCACCGTCGCGCGCCGGCGCCGGCCGGGGGCTGGTCGTGCTCGCGTTAGGCGCGAGCCCGCTGCTGATCATGCTGCTCCGGGCGCAGCTCGACCCGGCGGTGAACCAGGGAGCTCCCGCCACGTGGCAGGCGCTCGCCGACCAGGTTGCCCGCCGGCAGTACGAGGTGCAGGGGCTCTGGCCACGGCAGGCACCGGCCTGGATCCAGCTGGCGAACGTCTTCCAGTACGCCGACTGGCAGTTCGCGCTCGGCGTCGCGCCGGAATCCACGGCGAGCGTCCCGCGCATGCTCGTCTCGCTGGCCTTCGTCGCGTTAGGCGTCGCCGGGGCGCGGGCGCACCGGCGGCGCGACGCGGCGGGGTTTCGGGCGCAGCTCGTGCTGCTGCTCAGCGGGTCGCTCGGCGTCGCGGCCTACCTCAACCTGAAGGCGGGGCCCTCGATCGGGTGGGGGATCCTGCCCGACGCGATGCCGCACGAGGCACGCGAGCGCGACTACTTCTTCGTGCTCGCCTTCTGGGCGTGGGGGCTGTGGGCCGGGATGGGCGCGGTCGCGCTCGCCGAGGCGCGACTGGGCCGCCGTCGCGCCCGCGCCGCGGCGGCGACGGGGTTG
>DASZNJ010000362.1:0-2847 GCA_035551575.1 Gemmatimonadaceae bacterium | reverse complement strand
ACGAACGGCGCCGAGGTTTCCCGCGGCGCCGTTCGCTCACTGCTCACTGCTCACTGCTTGTCGCTCACCACTAATCGCCGGCCTTACTGCGCCAGCCCACGCACCGCCGCGGCCAGCAGCCGGACCTTCGCCGCATCGGTCGAGCTGCCGGCGTCGCTGTCCAGCATCTTCGCGACTCCGTTCAGCTCGTCCGTCCGCTTCGCGCCCGCCGCCTTCTCCGCTTCCTTCAGCTCGTCGCGGATCTTCGCGATCCGTCCCGACGAGAGGCCGTTCGACCGGGCGAGCTGGTCGACGTAGGCGCGCGCGAGCGCGAAGGTGTTCGGCCACGTGAAGTTCGGCTGCCCCTGGGCATTCAGGTAGTCGAGGTGCACCGTCTTCGCGGCGTCGATCTCGTTCTGGGTGAGGAACCCGCTCGGCGTCAGCTCGAAGACGTCGAGCCCGCGCGCGATCTCGGAGCTGACGATCACGCCGTTGTACCAGTACACCGACCACGACCCGCCCATCGCCATCCGCGTCGAATCGATCGGGCCGCGGTCGAAGAAGGCGATCTCGCGCGGATGCGCGGCGTCGGTCCAGTCGAACACCGAGATCCCGCCCTGGTACCACGCCTGCACCATCACGTCGCGCCCGGGGATCGGGATCAGCGAACCGTTATGGGCGACGCAGTTCTCGTTCGCCGTCTGCGGCGCGGGGAGCTTGTAGTAGCTCTGGAACTGGAGCGATGTGCCGTTGATCGTGAAGATCGCGTCCGCGCCCCACTCCTTCGGGTCGGTGACGCGGCACTTCGGCTGGCCGCCGCCGCCCCACTCGTCGGAGAAGAGGATCTTCGTCGCGTCGTTGTTGAAGGTCGCCGAATGCCAGTACGAGAAGTTGGAGTCGGCGACCGCGGCGAGCCGCGTCGGATGCGCCGGATCACGGATGTCGAGGAGGAAGCCGTAGCCCTCGCAGGCGCCCCCGGCGAGCCCCTTCGCCGGATAGACCGTGATGTCGTGGCACTGCGTCGGTCCCAGTCGCGGGCCGGACTCGTGCGCGGCGACGAACCTGGCGACAAGGTCGGGGAAGACGGCGCGGAGCGCGGCGCTGTCGGCGGCCGTCGGTGCCCCGGTCCCCTTGCGCGCCTTGACGATGCTGTCGAGGAGCGGATCGACGAACTGCGACGGGGCGACCTGCTCGAGTCCCATGATCGTCGCGGTGTAGGCACCCTTGGCCCGCGCCGCGGCAGCGGCCTTCGCGGCGGCAGCGATGTCTTCCGGCGACGCACCGTGGCGGGCGGGCTCGGTCAGGTCGTTGAAGATGCGCGGCGAGCTGACGATCGCCGCCTGCTCCGGATGCGCGACCGGAACCTTGATCACCTCGATGCGGAACAGCGCCGAGTTCGGGTCGGTCGCCGGCAGTGCGCTCGTGCACCCAGCGAGCTCGCTCGGCGAGCGGACGCCGGCCGAGCCCGAGATGTAGACGTAGACGTTGTCCGGGTCCTTCGGGTCGACGAGCACCGTGTGGGTGTGCGAGCCGCGGCACGTCTGGACGTTGCCGACGTTGCGAGGATGCGCGATGTCGCTGATGTCGAAGATGCGCAGCCCGCGGAGGCGGTCCTTGCTGACCGTGTCAGCGACGCCCTGCGTGCCGCAGTCGATGCGCCCGCTCAGCCCCTCGCCGGAGACGAAGAGCAGGTTCTTGTAGACCGAGACGTCGCTCTGCGACGCGGGACAGACGAACGCGGTCTTGAGGGTGACTGCGGTCGGGTTCGAGATGTCCCAGACCTGGTAGCCGTTGTAGCTGCCCTGGATCGCGTACGGCCCCGTGAAGGCGAGGTCGGAATTGACCTTGTCGACGAAGGCGGGCGACGGCGGGGTCTTCGAAAGAACGCGGAGGTTCCACGTCGCTTCGCCCGCATCCATCTTGCCCGCGCGAAGGCCGACCCGGGGATCGGGGCTCGGCGCGGTGGTGGACATGTCGCCAGCCGGCGACGGGGCGCTGTTCATCGACGACGAGGGCGCACACGCGGCCGCCGACAGCAGCGCGGCGGCGAGCGCGGGCAGCACGGCGGCGTGCGGCCGCGCCGATGTCAGGCGCGGCCTGGAAACGAATATCATGACTGATTCCTCTGCGGAAGTGGAAACTGCGAACGTGCGACGACAGCCTTGCAGCGGGTGCGACGGAATGCCGAAGCGTCAGGCAGGGGGCATCGCGGCGAGCATCTTCTCCATGCGCGCGATCTCGGTGGACTGATCGACGTTCACGTCCGAGGCGAACTTGAACACCGTCTCGTCCTGCCCCGCGCCCTGGGCGCTGAACAACTCCTTCACCATCGAGACCGCGCCGCGGTGGTGCTGGATCATGTAGGTGAGGAAGAGCCGGTCGAACTGCGCGCCGCGCGCCGCGTCGAGCTCGGCGAGCTGCGCGTCGGTGAGCATCCCGGGCATCAGCATCACGTGCTCGACGCCGCCCATCGACATCTTCATCCCCATCGTGTGCGCATCGGGCACCGGCTGCCGCCGGTCGCGAAGCCACTGCTGCATGGTGCGTATCTCGTCGCCCTGCTCGTTGATGATCCGCTCGGCGAGGATCTGAACCGACCGGCTCGCGCCGTGGCTTGGCGCCCACTCGGCCATGTGGATCGCCTGCGCGTGGTGTCCGATCATCGACGACATGAAGCGGACGTCGGCGGCGGTGTAGGGATAACGCGCGCTGTCCGCGCGTGCCTTCTCGATCGCCGCACGCTCCGACTGCTCGGCGGCCGCGGACGAAGCGGGGGACGGGGTGGCGGCAACCGGAGCCGCGCTGCCGGCGGGACGACAGGCGGCGGCGGACAGCGCCACGGCCAGCGCCGCGATCGTCGCGCGGCAT
>DASZNJ010000361.1:0-6640 GCA_035551575.1 Gemmatimonadaceae bacterium | reverse complement strand
GCAGGCAGCGACGACTCCGGCGAGCAGCGCCGCGATCCCGATCGGACGCGCGCGCATCAGCGGGCCACCCCGAAGGTGAACATCGTCCGCGTGTGATACTGCTGCCCGGGGCGGAGGATGGTGTTCGGGAACCGCGGCTGGTTCGGCGAGTCGGGGTAGTGCTGCGTCTCGAGCACGAAGCCATAACGGTAGTGATAGACGTGGCCGCCCTTCCCGACGTTCGACCCGTCGAGGAAGTTGCCCGAGTAGAACTGCATCCCCGGCTCCATCGTGTACACGCTCATCGTCCGCCCCGAGCCCGGCTCGGTGACGGTCGCCGCGAGCACCATCGAGTCGGCCGGAGCACCGCCGCGATTGAGCACGAAGTTGTGGTCGTACCCGCCGCCGAAGCGGATCTGGGTGTTCTGCTTCTGGTCGATGCGCGCGCCGATCGCCGTCGGCGTCCGGAAGTCGAACGGCGTCCCCGCCACCCGCGCGATCTCCCCGGTCGGGATGAGCGTCGAGTCCACCGGCGTCATCCCGTCGGCGTTGATCATCAGTACGTGGCCGAGGATGTCCCGGCTCGCGCTCCCCGCGAGATTCCAGTAGCTGTGCTGCGTGAGGTTCACCGGCGTCGCCTTCGTCGTCGTCGCCCGATAGTCCACGAGGAGCTGGTCGCGGTCGTCGAGGGTGTACGTCACCGTCGTGCTCAACTCGCCCGGATATCCCTCCTCCATGTCGGCGCTGGTATAGCGCAGCCGCAGCCCCGCGCCGGTCGCGTCCTGGAAGGGCTCGGGGGTCCAGACCACCTTGTCGAAGCCGCGCAATCCGCCGTGCAGGGTGTTCACGCCGTTGTTGATGGCGAGATGGTACGTCACGCCGTCGAGGGTGAAGGTGCCGCGCGCGATCCGGTTCCCGACGCGCCCGACCACCGCACCGAAGTACGGCGTGTCGCGCAGGTAGCCGCCGAGGCTGTCGTACCCGAGGGTGATGTCGTCGAAGTTGCCGGCGCGGTCGGGGGTCTTCAGCGAGACGATGATCGCGCCGTAGTTCGTGATGCGCGCTTCGACACCGTGCGCGTTGGTCAGCGTGAAGATCTCGACCGGCTTGCCGTCGCTCGTCGTGCCGAACGGCGCACGCGTCACCGTGCCTGCTGCCAATCGCGGCGCGGCGTTGGTCGCCGGAGGGGGTGTGCAGCCAGCGGCGGCGAGCAGCGCGGCCGCCGCGAGTCCGAGGGGAAGAACGGTCGGGCGAATCGCGGAAACGAATCCTCTCATCCGATGCTCCATTCGAGGTGGCGAAGCAGCGCCAGACGCGGTCGCGGCGCTCCGGGAAAGCTGTGGGCGCGCGTGCCGCGATGCCACCCGCAAAAAACAGGCGCCCTCGCATCGCGTGCTCCACGATGCGAGGGCGCTCGTCGCCGGAGCTACTCCCGGTTCGGGCCGGTCGCCGGCTGCGGGGTGAAGTCGAGATCCTCCTCGTCCACTTCCTCGCCGCGCACCTGGCCGCGGGGTGCGTTCGCGGTTCGCTCGACGCGCAGCACCTTCTGCAGCCGCCTGTCCCCCGCGACGAGCGTCACGAGGTAGTCCCCGCTCTCGACGGGTGGCGGCCCGCCACGACCGAAGCCGCCGCGGACCTCGATGTTCGCGCGCCGCATCGCGCTGAACACGTCGCCGAGCAGCGCGCGGTCGATCTCGCCCTCACCCGCCGGGCCCGGCAGGTCGGCGCCGGCGCGCGCACGCTGCCCGGTGGTGTCGCCGCGCGCGCGCGCGATGCTGTCGCGCCGTGCACCCGGCAGCGGGCCTTCACCGGGTCGCTCGACGAATCGGTTGGGCTGCCCGCCGCCCCCGCGACCGCGGAACAGGTCGCCGCCGCTGTTGATCTGCGTCCTGATCCGATCCAGCTCCTCGCGCGTCCCGACCCCCGCCGTGACCATGCTGTCCACGATCCGGTCGAGCTTGCGCAGGTTGGCGATGCTGTCGCGCTTCTGCGCCGGCGAGAGCGGCGACGCGGGCGGCGTCTTCCCGCGGAAGTCCCACGTGACGCGGTGCAGCCCGGGCCCGCCCGGTCCCTCGAGCGAACGAAGGGTGTCGCCGCGAATGTCGGTGATCACGATCTTCGCCCGGTCGCGCGGCTTGCCCGAGCTCAGACGATAGGCGATCTCCGCGCCGTACGCCGGACCGTTCGCCTGGAAATGCTTCTGCCCCGCCGCCACCTCCGCGCCCGGCGCCTCACCGTACTGATACGCCGTGCGCGGCGCGAAAAGCCAGGCGCTCGCCGTCAACACGCTGTCCGCCATCTGCTCGAGCGGCGCGACATCGACGATCCACGCCGAACGGCCATGGGTCGCGGCCATCAGCTCGTGGTCGCGCGGATGGATCTGCAGGTCGTACACCGGCACCGTTCCCAGCCCCGTCATGAACTTCTGCCAGCTCTGCCCGCGATCGCGCGACACGTACGCCCCGACGTCGCTGCCGACGAAGAGCAGGTCGCGGTTGACGGGATCCTCGCGGATGACGTGCAGGTAGTCCGGCCCGCCCGTCGGGAGGCCGGCCGCGACCGAGTGGAAGGTCGCGCCGAAGTCGTTGCTGACGTACAGGTACGGCGTGAAGTCGTTGTTTCGGTGATTGTCGAACGCGACGTAGACCGTGTTGCTGTCGAAGTGCGACGGCTCGATGCGCGCGAGGTACGACTCGGCCGGCGCGCCGGGAAACCGCTTCGACAGGTCCTCCCACGTCGCACCGTCGTTCTTCGTCAGCCAGACGTTGCCGTCGTCGGTGCCGGCGAAAAGGATCCCGGGCCGGATCGGCGACTCGGCGAGCGCGACGATGGTGCCATACGTCTCCGCGCCGGTCGCGTCGAGCGTCACGCCACCGGTCGAGTCGATGCTGTAGGCGATCTTCGCGCGATGCTGCCGCGAAAGGTCGGGGGATATCGGGACGAGGTTGTCGCCGCGGTTCGTGCTCTTGAGCACCCGGTTCGCGCCGACGTAGAGCGTCGTCGTCGAGTGCGGCGAGAGGAGGAACGGCGTGTTCCAGTTGAAGCGGATGTCGAGCGCCGCGCTGTCGGCGCGCTGGCGCGCGCGCAACCGGGCGATGCGCTGCTGCTGCGCCCTGGTCGCCGGGTGCGTCGTGTCGCCGCGCTCGACCAGGATCGAGTCCTCGAACTGGATGTACCGCGGCCGCCACGACGGCTTCACCAGCGCCGTCCGCTCGCCGGTGCGGAGGTCATAACGGCCGACGTTCCCGCCCTGCGACTCGGAATAGACGATGTTCGGGTCCTCGCGGTCCTGGGCCGTGTAGAACCCGTCGCCGCCGCCGACGGTGATCCAGTCGTCGTTGCTGATCGAACCGCCGCGCGTGCGGCTCGGCCCGCACCAGGAGCCGTTGTCCTGCAGCCCCATGCAGACCCGGTACGGCACCTCCATGTTGTAGCTGATCTCGTACGGCTGGCTGATCGCGAGGACGTCGAGGAAATCGTAGTTGCCGCCGCGATCCCACGTCTGCGACACCCCGCCGTCGTTGCCGACGATGAAGTGCTCGGGATCGCCGGGGTCGATCCACATCGCGTGATGATCGACGTGGATGCCGTTGGTCGCGGTCCGCGCGGTCTTGCCGCCGTCGTCGGAGAACTGCACCGGCGTCGACGACCAGTAGACTCGATCGGGGTTCCTCGTGTCAACGCGGACCTGCGAATAGTAAAAGGGACGCACGTCGCGGTCGTTCATCCAGCGCCACGTCTTCCCGGCGTCGGCCGAGCGATAGAGGCCGCTGAGGAGCCGCTGCGTGCGGCGGGCGCGCGGGTTGAGCGAGTCGCTCGCCGGCTGCGGGGTGCGGCTCGCCGCGTCCTTGCCGCGGATCGAGTCCGCCTCGACCAGCGCATAAACGATGTTGGGGTTGCTGCGCGCGACCGAGATCCCGATGCGCCCCTTCGTCGTCTCGGGAAAGCCGCCGCCCTTCACTTCGCTCCACGTCTCGCCGCCATCGATGCTCTTCCACAACGCCGAGCCCGGGCCCCCGCTCTTGAGGAACCAGGGACCGCGCACACGCTGGTAGCTCGCCGCGTAGAGGACGTTCGGGTCCGCCGGATCGATCGCGACGTCGACGAAGCCGGTGCGGTCGTCGATGAACTTCACGAGGCGCCAGCTCTTTCCGCCGTCGGTGGTCTTGTACAGGCCACGCTCCCTGTTCGGTCCCCACGCGTGCCCGAGCGCGGCAACCCAGACCGTCTTCGGATCGGTCGGATGCACGACGATGCGCCCGATCTGCTGCGTCTCGGCCAGCCCGAGGAACTGCCACGTCTTCCCGCCGTCGCTGCTCTTGAAGATGCCGCCGCCGGGAGAGATCGAGTTGCGGGTGTTCTGCTCGCCCGTTCCCGCATAGACGACGTTGGTGTCCGAGGGCGCGATTGCCAGTGCGCCCATCGAGATCACCCGCTGGTCATCGAACACCGGGCGGAAGGTCGTCCCCGCGTTGGTCGTCTTGTAGATCCCGCCGGCGACGGTCGCGACGTAGAAGGTCTTCGACGGACTGGGGATCCCGGCGACGTCGGCGATGCGGCCACCCATGTTGGCGGGGCCGATCGGGCGCCAGCGGAAGGCGGCGAGCGTCGATGAGTCGAGCGGCGCGCGCCGCGTCGGCAACGCGTTGCCCTGCGCGCCGAGTGCGAACGGTGAGAGGAGGGCGGTCGCGGCAAGACACCTGGGCAGTGCGGCTGCTTTCACGGCGGGGAGGGCTCGGGGAGTGAAGGCGGTGCGAGGACCGGACGAAGTACGCGGCTCCGCACGAAGATGTTGAGAGCGTCGAGGCCGCAGCAATCCCTCGGTTGGGCGCCGCCCGGGGGGGCCGCTCCGGATCGATCGTCGCACCCAACCCCGCGTCGCGCACGTGACGCTTGCCCCGAAGGCGGAACCGGGCGTATGCTGGCGACGTGATGATCGCTCCGGCGCACGACCGCTCCGCGGACGCTTCACTGCCGACGCTGTTCGACGATCCGATCGCGCGCGCCCTCCTCGCCGAGCGCCGCGATGCCGCCGAACGGCTGCTCAATCGCGTCCGCATCGTCGTGCTGCTCCTCCTCGCGATCGCCGCGCTCGCCTACGCACCGACGCTGTCGGCGTCGCTCGACCGCGCCAACGCGGTGGTCCTCCTCCCGACGCTCGCCTGGGCGCTCGTCCAGCAGTGGTGGCTCGGCCGGCGGGCGCGGCTCCCCGGCTGGATCGCGGTCGTCAACCCGATCGTCGACAGCTGCGCGGTCAGCGCGATCATCGTCGGCTACGGACTGGCCGAGTCGCCGTCGCTCGCCCTCAAGAGCCCGATCGCCCTCACGTATTTTCTCGTCCTTGCCGCGCGGCCGCTCGCGTCGTCGGTACGGAAGACCGTCGCCGTCGCGGCGTTCGTCGTGGGTCAGTACGCGCTGGTGGTCGCGTTCCTCGTCCTTGCCGGCCACGCCCCGCTGGCGACCCCGCTCGTCGCCGCGACCGGCCGCGGGATCTCGCTGCTCGACGAAGGGGCGAAGCTCCTCTTCCTCACGTTAGGCGGGACGATCGCCGTCTACGCCACGCTCTGGCACGAGCGGCTCGTCCACGGCTACCTCGTCGAGACCCGCGAGCGCGCCCGCGCCCTCGACCAGCTCGCCGAGGCGCAGCTCCACTCGCTCCGCCTCCAGCTCCAGCCGCACTTTCTCTTCAACACCCTCAACACGATCACCGCACTGATCGCCACCGAGCCCCGGGCCGCCGAGCGGATGGTCGCGGGGCTCAGCGAGCTGCTGCGCGCCTCGCTCCGCCTCGCCGACGAGCAGGAAGTCCCGCTCTCCCGGGAGCTCGATCACCTGCGGCTGTACGTCGACATCCAGCAGACGCGCTTCGGCGACCGCCTCGCCGTCGCGGTGGACGTCGACCCCGCCGTGCGCGGTGCGCTCGTTCCCAGCCTGCTGCTCCAGCCCCTCGTCGAGAACGCGATCCGGCACGGGATCACCCCACGCGCCGCCGGCGGACGAATCTCCGTGCGCGCCACGCGCGACGCCGATGAGCTGCGCCTCGAGGTGCGCGACGACGGGGTAGGTGCGGCGACGCACGACGGTGTCCTCGCTCGCGAGGGCGTCGGGCTCACCAACACCCGCGAGCGGCTGCGCCGGCTGCACGGCGCGCGTCACCGCTTCGCCTACGAGAGTCGCGTCGGTTCGGGATTCTCGGTGCGCATCGCGGTTCCCTTCCGGACCGAGGGAGGAGGCGCATGAGCGCGGCCATTCGCGTGATCGTAGTCGACGACGAGCCACTGGCCCGGCGTCACCTGCACGCCCTCCTCAGTGCCGAGCCTGACGTTGCCGTCGTCGCCGAGTGCGCGACGGGGACGGAGGCGGTCGCGGCGATCCGGACGCAGCGGCCGGACCTGGTCTTCCTCGACATCCAGATGCCCGAGCTCGACGGGGTCGGGGTCGCCGACACGATCGGCGCGGCGTCGATGCCCCTCACGGTCTTCGTCACCGCGCACGACGACCGCGCGCTCGACGCCTTTCGCGTCCACGCCCTCGACTACCTGCTCAAGCCCGTCGACCGGACGCGCTTCGCCCTTGCCCTCGCCCGCGCGAAGGACACGCTGCGCGGACGGATCGCCCGCGACCCCGCGCGGCTCGAGGCGATGATCGCGGCGCTTCGCCC
>DASZNJ010000360.1:0-8718 GCA_035551575.1 Gemmatimonadaceae bacterium | reverse complement strand
TCGCCGCGGCGCAGCAGGCGCCCTCACAGCCGCCGGCAGCCGCGCCGGCCACTCCAACCGCGTCGGTGCCGGTGGAGTTCTCCGGCCTGCTCTTCCCGCAGTTCGTCTACGGCGGCGCGAAGGGCAACGGGACGCGGTCGGCGAACCAGTTCCAGATCGAGCGTGCATACCTCACCGCGAAGGCGAAGATCGGTGATCGCACGACGCTCCGCCTGACGTCGGACATCTATCGTCCGGGGGGCAACAACGGCTACACGATGCGCGCCAAGTACGCATACGTGCAGTACGACTACTGGACCAACGGCGAGGGGTTCATGGGCACGAACGCCCAGGTGCGCCTGGGCATGCAGCAGACGGTCCTCAACGAGACCGAAGAGGCGTTCTGGCCTCGCTACGTCGCCAAGATCGCCGCCGAGCGTGCGGGCTTCTTCTCGTCGGCCGACCTCGGCGCGTCGACCACGTTGACGTTCCCCAACGCGATGGGCGAGCTGTTCGCCGAGGTCGCGAACGGCCCGGGATACGCGACTCCCGAGAACGACCGCTTCAAGGACTACTCGGCCCGCCTGACGCTGACGCCGTTCGGGGGGACGATGGCGCAGGGACTCGTGCTCGCCCCCTGGTTCTACAAGGGAACCGTGCAGAGCGCGCTTCGCCCCGCCGAAGGCCGGAAGCGCGATCGGGCCGGCATCTTCGCCGGCTACAAGGCGCCCGCGTTCATGCTCGGCGGCGACTACGAGGTCTCGACGAACGAGAACGAGCGCAACACGCCGGCTGGCGTGGTGACCGAGGATCGGTCGGGGAAGGTGCTGAGCGCCTATACCCACCTCAAGCCGCTCGCGATGATGAGCCCGACCGGCAGCAAGGCCTGGGGCGTGCTCCTTCGCTGGGACCAGGTCAGCGGCGACAACGGCTACCTGCCGAACAACGGCGACTTCCCGGCCGTGAAGGGCAAGTTCATCGTCGCCGGCATCACGCACGACGTGAACAGCAAGCTGTCGTGGGCGCTCGACTGGCAGCAGCAGTCGCCCGAGGGCGCGGCGGCCCCCGCGCTCGACGTGCGCACGTACAACCTGCACGTCTCGGCGGCCTTCTAGGACGCGGCTCGAGCGGGATGGGACGGGGGCGGCCAGCACTGGCCGCCCCCGTTTTCTTTCTGCAGCGGCGGCCGAGCTCTGTAACGCAATCGTAACGTCCGACAATCGCCGATGGAACACAGGCCGGGAATGGATAGACTTCGGTGCACAACAACCCCTACCTCGGAGATACAAGTGAGACTGGTCGCCTTGGCGTCCGCCGCTGCCCTGCTCGTCGCGTGCTCGTCCGAATCGAAGAAGGGCTCCGACAGCACGACCGCCTCCGCATCGAGCTCTGGCTCGGTCGCCCTCACCGGCGCGGGCGCGACGTTCCCCTATCCGATCTACTCGAAGTGGTTCGCCGACTACGCCGCCAGGACGGGCGTGAAGATCAACTACCAGTCGATCGGCTCCGGCGGGGGGATCCGCCAGCTGAGCGAGCAGACCGTCGACTTCGGTGCGTCGGACAGCCCGATGAGCGACGAAGAGATGGCGAAGGCGAAGGGCGGTCCGATCCTCCACTTCCCGACGGTGCTCGGGGCGGTGGCGATCATCTACAACCTCCCCGAGCTCAAGCAGCCGCTGAAGCTCGACGGTCCGACGCTCGCCGACATCTACCTCGGCACGATCAAGAAGTGGAACGACGGCCGCATCGCGGCGCTCAACCCGGGGGTCGCGCTGCCCGCCGCTGACATCCTCGTCGTGCACCGGTCGGATGGAAGCGGGACGAGCTTCATCTTCACCGACTATCTCTCGACGGTGAGCCCGGCCTGGAAGGGTGGCCCTGGCACGGGGAAGGAAGTGCAGTGGCCGACGGGACTCGGCGCGAAGGGGAACGAGGGCGTCGCCGGTCAGGTACGCCAGAGCGTGGGGGCGATCGGCTACGCCGAGCTGGCGTACGCCAAGCAGAACAAGATCGCGACCGCGCTCGTGAAGAACGCCGCGGGTGAGATGGTCGCGCCGACGATCGAGTCGGCGACGGCGGCCGCGGCGGGCGCGGCGGCCGCGCTTCCGGCGAACACCGACTACCGTGTCTCGATCGTGAACGCGAAGGGAGCCGGCGCCTACCCGATTGCCTCGTTCACCTGGATTCTCGTCTACCAGAACCAGCCGGACGCGACGAAGGGCAAGCAGCTCGTCGACTTCCTGACGTGGGCGCTCACTGACGGCCAGGCGCAGGCGGCAACGCTCGATTATGCGCCGATCCCCGACGTCATGTCGAAGCAGCTCGTCGAGCGCCTCAAGACGATCAAGGTCGGCGCCGGCTCGTGACGGCGCCGGAGACGGTCGTCGATCCGCTCCCACTCGACGACGACTCGCCAGGCGGGCTTGCCGCCCGCCTGGCGAGTGCCGGGATCGGTGACCGGGTATATCGCGTCGCGATCACGGTCTTCGCGGCGTGCGTCCCGCTCCTCCTCGCGGCGATCGCCATCGAGATCGGCGTCGCCGCATGGCCGGCGCTCCACACCTTCGGGTTCTCGTTCCTCACCTCCAGCGACTGGGATCCGGTCAACGGCGCGTTCGGGGCTGCGCCCGCGCTGTACGGGACGGTCGTGTCCTCGCTCCTTGCGCTGGTGATCGCGACGCCGCTCGCGATCGGCGTCGCGATCTATCTGTCGGAGTTCGCCCCCGCGTGGCTCAGGCAGCCGGTGTCGTTCCTCGTCGATCTCCTCGCCGCCGTGCCGAGCGTCGTCTACGGGCTGTGGGGAATCTTCGTCCTCATTCCGCTCCTGCGGACCGGCGTCGTTCCCTTCCTCAAGGACACCCTGCACCTCGGCGCGACCCCGCTCTTTTCGGGGCCGAACTACGGGCCGAGCATGCTGGCCGCCGGCGTGATCCTCGCGATCATGATCCTGCCCTACATCTCGGCGGTCGCGCGCGAAGTGCTGCTCGCTGTCCCCCGGGCGCAGCGCGAAGCCGCCCTCGCGCTCGGCGCCACGCGGTGGGAGATGATCTGGGGCGCCGTGCTTCCCTTCGCCCGCTCGGGGATAATCGGCGGCGTGATCCTCGGGCTCGGCCGCGCGTTAGGCGAGACCATGGCCGTGACGATGGTCATCGGCAACACCCACGAGATCTCCTCGTCGCTGCTCGCGCCCGGCTACACGATGGCGTCGCTGATCGCGAACCAGTTCAGTGAGGCGACCGGCGACCTGCACCTCTCGGCGCTGATGGCGGTCGGGTTCACGCTCTTCGTCGTCACCCTGGTCGTCAACGGCATCGCCCGCTGGCTGGTCTGGCGCGTCGCGCGGCAGGACTGACATGGCGACCGCTCCTCGCCCGCACATCGTCGTCCCGCCGCGCCGCGAGCATCCGAGCGTGTCGCAGCGCGCCTACGCGGCGCGAACCATCCGCTCGATGGGGCGGCGAAGAGCGGTGAACGCGCTGATGGTCGGGCTGACCTGGGTGGCGGCGATCCTGGCGACCCTTCCGCTGCTCTTCATCCTCTTCTACCTGCTCAGGAAGGGGGCATCGTCGCTGACCGTCGCGTTCTTCACGCAGATGCCGAAGCCGATCGGCGAAACAGGTGGAGGGATGGCCAACGCCATCGTCGGCACGCTCATCCTGGTTTCGATCGCGATGGCGGTCGGCCTCCCCGTCGGCATCGGGGCCGGGCTGTACCTCGCCGAGCACCGGGCGACGAAGCTGGCGACCGTCGTGCGCTTCCTCTCCGACGTGCTCAACGGGCTGCCGTCGATCGTCGTCGGGATCTTTGCGTGGCAGTTTCTCGTCCGCCCGGTCGGGCACTTCTCGGCGCTCGCGGGCGGCGTCGCGCTGGCGGCGATGATGATCCCGATGGTGACGCGCACGACCGAGGAGATGGTGCGGCTCGTCCCGACCTCGCTGCGCGAGGCCGCCCTCGCGCTGGGCTACACGCGCTGGCGGACGTCGCTGACGATCGTGCTCCGGACCGCGGCAGCGGGGATCGTCACCGGCGCGCTGGTCGCCGTCGCCCGCATCGCCGGCGAGACCGCCCCTCTGTTCTTCACCGCGCTCGGCAACCAGTTCATGTCGACGTCGCTGCATGAGGCGATCGCCGCGCTCCCCCTGCAGATCTTCAACTATGCCATCAGCCCCTACGAGTCCGCGCACGCGCTCGCCTGGGCGGGCGCAGTCGTCCTCATCGGCCTCGTGCTCATCTTCAGCATCGCGGCCAGGTTCGCGACCAGGGCACGGTTCGGGAATGCCGCCGACTGACCTCGACGTCGTCGCGCTTTCCGCCTGGTTCGGCACGCAGCCCGCGGTACGAAACGTCTCGGTCGATTTCCACGAGCGGCAGGTGACGGCGATCATCGGGCCGTCGGGGTGCGGCAAGTCCACGCTGCTGCGCTGCCTCAACCGGATGCACGAGACCGTCCCGACCGCGCGGGTGGAAGGAACCGTCCTCCTCCGCGGCACGAACATCTACGGCAAGGGGGTCAGCCCGATCGCCCTTCGCCGCCACATCGGCATGGTCTTCCAGCGCCCGTCCCCCTTCCCGACGATGTCGATCCGGGACAACGTCGCCGCCGGGCTCCGCGTCCGCGGCGACCGGATCTCGCGCGCCGCGACCGACGAGATCGTCGAGCGTGCGCTGCGCCGTGCCGCGCTCTGGGACGAAGTGAAGGACCGCCTCCGCACCACCGCGTTAGGCCTGTCGGGTGGCCAGCAGCAGCGCCTCTGTATCGCCCGCGCCCTCGCCAACGATCCCGAAGTGCTCCTCCTCGACGAGCCGACGGCGTCGCTCGATCCGATCAGCACCCAGAAGGTCGAGGATCTCGTCTATGAGCTGCGCCAGGACGTGACCGTGGTGATCGTCACCCACAACATGCAGCAGGCGGCACGCGTCTCCGACCGCACGGCGTTCATGCTCGCCGGCGAGCTCGTCGAGCTGGCACCGACGGCGCGGCTCTTCACCACCCCCGCCGACGAACGCACGGAAGCATACATCACCGGACGGTTCGGATGACCGCGCCGTCGCCAGCCCCGCGTGCTGCACGAGCGGCCGGCGGTGCCGCGGAAGAGCGCGCGCACCCGGGGACGATCGCCGCCGGGAAGTTTTCCTTCTGGTACGGCGCGAAGCAGGCGCTCCATGAGATCGACCTCGTCATCCCCGCTCGCGCGGTGACCGCGCTGATCGGGCCGTCCGGCTGCGGGAAGTCGACGTTCCTTCGCTCGATCAACCGGATGAACGACACCGTCGTCGGGACGCGGCACAGCGGCGTGATCACCCTCGACGGCGAGAACATCTACGATCGGGGGAGCGACGCGACCGCGCTGCGACAGCGCGTCGGCATGGTGTTCCAGCGCTGGAACCCGTTCCCGAAGTCGATCTACGACAACGTCGCCTACGGCCCGCGCATCAACGGCCGCCTCTCGCGCTCCGAGCTCGATGCCCTCGTCGAGAGCTCGCTGCGGCGCGCCGCCCTCTGGGACGAGGTCAGGGACCGGCTGCGGCAGAGCGCGTTGGGGCTGTCCGGCGGGCAGCAGCAGCGGCTCTGCATCGCGCGGGCCCTCGCCAACGAGCCGGAGGTGCTCCTCCTCGACGAGCCGGCCAGTGCCCTCGACCCGATCGCGACGCAGAAGGTCGAGGAGCTGCTCTATGAGCTGAAGCGCGAGCTGACGGTGGTGATCGTGACCCACAACCTGCAGCAGGCCGCCCGCGTCTCCGATCGCACCGCCTTCTTCTTCATGGGCAAGCTCGTCGAGGCGGATACGACCGAGCGAATGTTCACCAGTCCGCGCGAAGAGCGCACGGATGCCTACATCACCGGGAGATTCGGATGACGACCCCCGATACGACTCGCCTTCGCCACTTTCATGATCAGCTCGCGCAGCTGAAGCAGCGCATGCTCGACATGTCGGCCAAGGCGGAAGCGCTGATCGAGCTCTCGGTCGATTCCCTCGTCCACCGCGACGCCGACAGGGCGGCTGCGGTCATCGAGGGCGATCACGAGATCGACGCGCTCGAGCTCGAGGTCGAGCAGCTGGCCATCGCCCTGCTCGCCCTCCAGCAGCCGATGGCCCGCGACCTCCGCTTCATCATCTCCTCGATCAAGATCTCGAGCGATCTCGAGCGGGTCGGCGACCATGCGGTCAACATCGCGCAGTCGGCGCAGCGGCTCGCCGCCTGGGGCGGCACCTTCGAGCTCCAGCCGCAGATCGAGGACATGGCGCGCCGCGCGCGGCAGATGCTCAGCGACGCCCTCGACTCCTTCGTCCGCGCCGATGGAGCGTTAGGCAGGGCCGTCTGCAAGATGGACGACCAGGTCGACGCGCTCCACAACTCGGTCTTCCGCGTGCTGCTCACCCACATGATGGCCGACCCGCGGACCATCAACCCGTCGCTCGAGGTGCTCCTCGTCAGCCGCAACCTCGAGCGCGTCGCCGACCTCGCCACCAACATCGGGGAGGACGCGGTCTTTCTCGCCGAGGGAAAGCAGATCAAGCATCACGCCGAGAGCCGCTAGCGTCGCGATCGCGACGGCCGCGGACTCGAGGCTCGCCCCGCGCGAACGACAACCCCGGCGCGCAACCGTCCCGCGCCCGCGGCACCCCGGCCCCCCGTCGCGGGCGCGGGGTGCGTCGTTGAAGGCGGAGGTCGATCTAGTAGACCTGTCCGGCGGGGGCGGACGCGGCGGGCACCGAGCAGGTGACACACTTCTCGCCGTGCACGAGCGAGCTCTCGAGCAGCTCGCGCAGCGGGAGCGGGCCGGGACCGAGGCACTTCGCCATCGCCACCCCGCCCGACGTCCCGATCCGGGTCGCGCCGGCGGCGATCATCTTCAGCGCTGCCGTGCAGTCGCGCACGCCCCCCGACGCCTTCACTCCCATCGCGTCGCCGACGATCAGCCGCATCAGGGCGACCGCCTCGGCGCTGGCCCCGCCGCTCGAGTGGAAGCCGGTGCTCGTCTTCACGTAGTGCGCGCCCGACTCGCGAGCGAGCGCGCTCGCCTTGATGATCTCCACCGGCGTCAGCACCGACGACTCGATGATCACCTTCACGAGGCGGCCGGGGGCGGCCCGCACGACCGCCGCGATGTCGTCGGCGACGTAATGCCAGTCGCCGCTCCTGATCTGGCCGATCGCGGCGACCATGTCGATCTCCTCGGCCCCGTCATCGACGGCGCGCTCCGCCTCGAACGCCTTGACGTCGCTCCGTGAGGCGCCTAACGGGAAACCGATCACGGTGCAGACCGCGACCTCCGTCCCGGCGAGCCGCCGCGCGCAGAGCTTCACCCAGACCGGGTTGACGCAGACCGCGGCGAAGCGGTGCTCGGCGGCCTCGGCGCAGAGCTGCTCGACCTCGCGCGCCGTGGCTTCCGCCTTGAGGAGGGTGTGGTCGATGAAGTCGGCGATCCGCGCGTTGGCGCGCACGTACTCGACCCCGGGCGGGGCGTCGCTCGACACCGTCAGCAGCGGCGAGGCCGGGCGGGCAGCCACCGCCGTCCCGTCAGGCCTGGCGACGAGGTCGGCGCGAGCCAGCTCGCCGGCGATCCGCTGGGCGAGCGCATCGAGGTCGAGGCTCACGCGCCCGCCCTCGCCGCCGCGTCGAGCGCGACTTCGTCGATCACCCCGACGACGACCGCCTGGACGGGAATCTTCTGGTCGCGGAACAGCGCTCGCGCCGCTCCCCCTTCCTGCACGACGAGCACCTTCTCCCCCTCCCCCACTCCGATCACATCCAGCGCGATCACTTCGCTTCCTTCCTCGTTGTCGTCCAGGTCGAGACGGCGGACGAGCAGCAGCTTGCGTCCGCCGAGGTTGTCATGCCGATGTGTCGAGACCACGTCGCCGACGACGCGCGCAAGGAACATCTCAGCGCCCGCCCGGGCTGGCCGCGTCGAGCAGCCGCTCGCCGCCGAGGTCGACGTGATCGACCTTCCCGACGATCCCCGCGTCCACCGCCGCGAACGGGTTGTCGAGCGTCATCGCCGCCTCACGCGAGGTTATGTAGTAGACCACCTCACCGGGGCCGACGCCGACCCGGTCGACCGCGATCAGCGGCTTGCCCGCGTTCGCGCCGCGCGCGTTGACGGGCTGCAGCCACTGCAGCGTCACCCCGGAGAGGGTGTCCTGCTTCACCGTGGAGACCACGCGGCCAACGACTCGGGCGAGTTGCATCGCGCGTAAGATAGCGTTCCCCTCCATCGGGGGCCACGCCGCAGCGCGCATTCTGGCGGGATGCCCCGGCCGATTCGACACCGGGCCCGGATTCGATCTCCGCCGATGCCCGGTTCGCTGCCATTCTGGCCGTCTTCTTGCGGCCCTGCGATTGCCACTGTGCAACGCGGACTTTCAGGACGCCGCCTCTTCTGCGGCGCGGCAACATCATCCAGAACGAGGCTCTACATGGCAGACAAAGTGATCGGCATCGACCTCGGGACGACGAACTCGGTCGTCGCGGTCATGGAGGGGGGCGACCCGGTCGTCATTCCGAACGCCGAGGGTGGTCGCACGACGCCTTCCGTCGTCGCGTTCACCAAGGACGGCGAGCGGCTCGTCGGCCAGGTCGCAAAGCGCCAGGCCGTGACCAACCCCCAGAACACCGTCTTCTCGATCAAGCGGTTCATGGGCCGCAAGGCCGCCGAGGTGAGCGAGGAGCAGACGATCGTTCCCTACGAGGTGGTCTCGGGGCCCAACGGCGACGCCCGCGTTCAGACCGGCG
>DASZNJ010000359.1:0-4179 GCA_035551575.1 Gemmatimonadaceae bacterium | reverse complement strand
GAGATCTCGGTTGTGCACCAGCGCGGCGGCGATCAGCGCATCGAGTCGCGGGTCGCGGAAGAAATCGCGCCAGCCGATCTCGGTCGCCTTCGCGCCTGACGCGACGTCGCTGTCGCTCGCGGTGAGGTACTGCGGGGGCGTCGGGAGCTCGGGGCGGACGTGTCGTGGCGCGAGCCGGCACCCGCCAGAGAGGCTGAGCAGCACGACCAGCATAGTCGGCTTACGCATTGCTGTGTCCCGCGTCGTGCGGTACATCCGGGTGCGCGACGTGATGCGCGATCTCCTCGGGGGCAAGCGGGCGCCGGCGCGTCACCCACCGGCGCACCGAGAGGTAGAACAACGGGATGAAGAAGATCCCGAACGCCGTCGCGGCGAGCATTCCGCCGGCGACGCCGGTGCCGACCGCGATCCGGCTCGCCGCACCCGCGCCGCGGGCGAGGAGGAGCGGGACCATGCCGAGGACGAAGGCGAGCGATGTCATCAGGATCGGGCGGAGGCGCAGCTTCACCGCAGCCATCGTCGCCTCGATGGTCCCCTTGCCGTGCGCCTCCTCCTCGATCGCGAACTCGACGATCAGGATCGCGTTCTTCGCGGCGAGGCCGATGATGGTGATCAGCCCGACGTTGAAATAGACGTCGGCCGAGAGCCCGCGGAGCATCGTCAGCAGCACCGAGCCGAGCACGCCTAACGGCACGACGAGGAGGACCGCCAGCGGGACCGCCCAGCTCTCGTACAGTGCGGCGAGGAGGAGGAAGACGACGATCAGCGACACCCCCATCAGGACGACGATCTGCCCCGACGACTGCTGCTCCTCGAAGGAGAGCCCGGTCCAGTCGTAGCCGAACCCGTCCGGCAGCTCCTTCGCCAGCCGCTCCATCTCGGCCATCGCCTCGCCGGTCGAGCGGCCGGGGGCGGCCATCCCCGAGATCGTCGTCGACGGATACCCGTTGTAGCGCTGCACGCTCGGCGGGCCCGCGGTCCAGTTCACCGTGGTGAAGGCGCCGAACGGGACCATCTCCCCCTTGTCGCTGCGGACCTTGAGGTCGAGCACGTCCTGGGGGGTCATGCGATAGGGCGCGTCCGCGGCGATCAGCACGCGGAGGATGCGGCCGTTGCGGCTGAAGTCGTTGGCGTAGGCGCTGCCGAAGGAGATGGCGAGGGTCGAGTTGATGCTCGCGATCGACAGCCCTAACGCGCGCGCCTTGATCCGGTCGACCTGGACGCGGAGCTGCGGCGCGTCCTCCTGCGACTCGGGGCGGACCCCGGCGAGCTTCGGGCTGGCGCTGGCCGCGGCGAGCAGCTGGTTGCGTGCGGCGCGCAGCTCGTCGAGGGTGTGGCCGGCGCGGTCCTCGAGCACGAAGCTGAAGCCGCTGGCGACCCCGAGCCCCTGGATCGCCGGCGGGTTGAGGGTGAAGACCATCGCCTGCTTGACCTGCATCAGCGTGCCTAACGCCTTGTTGATGAGCGCCATCGCGCTGTTCTTCTCGCCCGGGCGCTCGTCCCACGGCTTGAGGCTGATGAACGACATCGCGTTCGACTGCCCCTGGCCGAAGAAGCTGAAACCGCGGACGAAGATGATGCGCTGCACCTGCGGCTGCGCGCGGTAGAACGCCTTCACCTGCTCGATCGCGACGTTGGTCCGCTCCGTCGTCGCCCCGGGCGGCGCCTGGACCGCGGTGATCACGTAGCCCTGGTCCTCGACGGGGAGGAAGCTCCCCGGGAGCCGCTGGAAGAGCAGGAGCGTGATGACGATCAACGCGGCGAAGATCGCGAGGAACCGCAGCGGCCGCCCGAGAATGCGCCCGACGACTCCCTGGTATCGCAGCGTCGTCCGCGCGAACCAGCTGTTGAAGCCGCCGAAGAATCGCGCCGCGCCGCGGCCCGCTGCGCTGCCTGAGGATGCCGCCTCGCGATTGACCGGCTTGAGGAGCGTTGCGCAGAGCGCGGGGGTCAGCGTCAGCGCCATCAGCGCCGAGAAGGCGATCGAGACCGCGAGCGTCACCGAGAACTGGCGGTAGATCCCGCCGGTCGTCCCGGGGAAGAACGCCATCGGTACGAACACCGCGACCAGCACGAGGGTGATGCCGATGATGGCGGACGTGATCTGCGTCATCGCCTTGACCGTCGCCTCGTAGGGGGGGAGCCCTTCCTCGGTCATGATCCGTTCGACGTTCTCGATGACGACGATCGCGTCGTCGACGAGGATGCCGATCGCCATCACCATCCCGAACAGCGTGAGGACGTTGATCGAGAAGCCGAGCAGCCAGAGCCCGAGGCAGGCGCCGGCGAGGGCGATCGGGACGACGATGGTCGGGATGAGCGTCGCCCGCCAGTTCTGGAGGAAGAGGAACATCACGAGGAAGACGAGCACCATCGCCTCGACGAGCGTTTCGACGACCGACTTCACCGACGCGCGGACGAAGGGTGTCGAGTCGTAAGGCACGCTCCAGCCGATGTCCGGCGGGAAGCTGACTGCGAGCGCGGCCATCCGGGCCTTGACCGCGTCGCCGACGGCGAGGGCGTTCGCCCCGGGGGTGAGCTGGATCGCCATCCCGGCGGCGGGCTCGCCGTTCAGCTCGAGGTCGAAGCCGTAGCTCTGCGCCCCGAGCTCGACGCGGGCGACGTCGCCGAGGCGGATCACCGAGCCGTCGGGGTTCGCGCGGAGGATGATGTTGGCGAACTGCTCGGGGGTCGTGAAGCGGCTCTGGGTGAGGATCGCGGCGTTGATCTCGGTCCCGCCGGCGAGCGGCCGCTCGCCTAACGCTCCGCCGGCCGACTGGCTGTTCTGCTCCTGCACCGCGGCGAGGGCGTCGGCCGGCGACAGCCGGTAGCTCGCCAGCTTCGCCGGGTCGAGCCAGATGCGCATCGCGTACTCGGAGGAGAACGAGCGCACGTCGCCGACGCCGGGGACGCGGCGCAGCTCGTCGACCACCCGCGTGACCGCGAAGTTGCCGAGGTCGAGGGTCTTCATCGCCCCGCTCTTCGACGTCAGCGTGACGATCATGAGGAAGCCGGTGTTCGCCTTGACCACCTGCACGCCCTGCCGGCGAACTTCCTCCGGGAGCCGCGCCTCGACGCGGCGGAGGCGGTTCTGCACTTCCATCAGGGCGACATTGATGTCCGTGCCCGAGCGGAAGGTGACCGTGATCGACGCGGCGCCGTTCGAGGAGCTCGACGACGCCATGTAGAGGAATCCCTCGACTCCGTTGAGCTCCTGCTCGATCACCTGCGTGACGTTGGTCGCGAGCACGGAGGCGTCGGCGCCGGGGTAGACGGCGCTGATCGTCAGCGACGGGGGCGCGATCGTGGGATACTGTTCGATCGGCAGGCTGCGCACGGCGATCAGCCCGGCGAAGACGATCGCGAGCGCGATCACCCACGAGAAGACGGGGCGGTCGATGAAGAAGCGGGGGGTCATCGCGGCGGGGGAGGGAGCGCTGCCTTACGGTTTGTCGGTCGCGACGTCGGCGCTCGCCGGCGCCGACGCGGGGACGGCCGGGGCAGCGGCGACCCGAACCGGCTGCCCGGGCTGCACCTTCTGCAGCCCGTCGACGACGACACGCTCCCCGGGGCGGAGTCCGTCGAGGATCGTCCACGATCCGCCGGCGAGCGCGCCGACCTTCACCGGCCGCGCCTCGACGATGTCCTTCGCGCCGACGACCATGACGTTCGCGCCCTGCGGCGTGACGATCACCGCCCGCTGCGGGACGAAGATCGCGTCGGCGCGAACGCCGGCCTCGATGCGCGCGCGCACGAACTGCCCGGGGAGGAGGCTGCGCTCCGGATTCGGAAACTCGGCGCGCATCGCGGCGGTACCGGTCGCCTCGTCGATGCTGAGGTCGAAGAAGTCGAGGTGTCCTTCGTGCGGATACGTGCTGCCATCCTCGAGAACGAGGCTCACCGGGACGCGGCGCAGTGCCGGTGCCCTGACGCTTCCCGAGTTGAGCTGCGCGCGGAGCTTGAGGACATCGGAGCTCGACTGCGAGAAGTTCGCGTAGATCGGGTCGATCTGCTCGATGCGGGTGAGCAGCGTCGCGCCGCCGGCGCTGACGAGCGCGCCCTCGGTGACTTCGGCGCGGCCGGCGCGGCCGGAGATCGGCGCGGTGACCGTGGTGTAGCCGAGGCTGAGGCGCGCGGCGGAGATCTGTGCCTGCGACTGCGCGACGTCGGCCTGCGCGG
>DASZNJ010000358.1:0-2955 GCA_035551575.1 Gemmatimonadaceae bacterium | reverse complement strand
CCCCGCGGCGACGGCGAGCCATGAGCGGTTCCCCGGGCGCGGCGGCGGACTAGGTTTCACGGATGCGCGTTTCACGTTTCACGATCTCGCTCGGCGTCGCTGCGCTTCCGCTCGTCGCCCTCGTTCCGCGACCGGCGGTGGCGCAGGCCACGGCCGTGCCGGCTGCCTCGGCCGCGCCCGCCGACGCCCCGCCACCGATCCGCCGCGAGTTTCGCGGTGTCTGGGTCGCGACCGTCGGCAATATCGACTGGCCCTCGAAGCGCGGGTTGAGCACCGCTCAGCAGCAGGCGGAGCTCGTCACGCTGCTCGACAGCGCGGTTGCCCTGCACCTGAACGCGATCGTGCTGCAGGTGCGTCCCGCCGCCGACGCCCTCTACGCGTCGAGGATCGAGCCCTGGTCCGAGTTCCTCACCGGCAGGGAAGGGCAAGCGCCTTCGCCGTGGTACGATCCGCTCGCCTTCGCCGTGAAGGAAGCGCATGCGCGCGGGCTCGAGCTTCACGCCTGGTTCAACCCGTACCGTGCCGGCACTCCCGGGCAGGGGCGCCACGCCGCGACGCACGTCTCGCGGACGATCCCCGCGGTCGTCAAGAAGTACGGGCCTTACCTGTGGATGGATCCCGGCGAGCCGTCGGTGCGCAAGCGCACCGTTCGCGTCATCCTCGACGTCGTCCGCCGTTATGACATCGACGGGGTCCACCTCGACGACTACTTCTATCCGTACGAGGAGTGGGACAGCCGCAGCCGGGTGATCGACTTTCCCGATACGCGGAGCTGGAAGAAGTATCGCAGGTCCGGAGGCAGGCTCTCGCGCGCGGACTGGCGGCGCCGCAACGTCGACCTGCTCGTGCAGGAGCTGTACACCGGCATTCACCGCGTGAAGCCGTGGGTGAAGTTCGGCGTCAGCCCCTTCGGCATCTGGCGCCCGGGGAACCCGGCGTCGATCACCGGCTTCGACGCATACACGCGCCTCTATGCCGACTCGCGGAAGTGGCTGCGCAACGGCTGGGTCGACTATTACACGCCCCAGCTCTACTGGCCGATTGCCGACACCCCGCACAGCTATTCGACTCTCCTCGACTGGTGGGTCGGGCAGAACGTGAAGAAGCGCAACATCTGGCCCGGGCAGTACACCAACAAGGCCGGCGCCAATGGTGAGAGCGGCTGGCGCGCGCAGGAGATCCTCGACCAGATCGACGCCACGCGCATCGAGGATGGCGCGACCGGCAACGTGCACTTCAGCGGCCGGGCCTTCCTCGAGAATCCGGATTCGCTGCATGAGAAGCTGCGTGCCGGTCCCTACGCGGATCTGGCGCTCGTTCCCGCGTCGCGCTGGCTCGACTCGATACCCCCGGCGGCGCCCAAGCTCACGCTGCATGGCGCGGGAGTCCAGCTCCCGACCGGCGGACCCGACACCCTGCACACGCCGATGCACGTGACGGTCGCGTCCGGACAGAAGGCGAAGCCCGCGCTCTGGACGCTGCGCACCCGAGCCGACAGCACGGCCGCCTGGACGACGGCCATTCTCCCCGCGAGCGAGGATCGCCTTCCGATACCGTCGGGCGCGACCGAGATCGTCGTCACCGCGATCGACCGTGCCGGCAACCAGAGCGCGCCGACCCGCCTGACGCTCCCCGCTCCCGCGCCCTGATCCCTTACCGCTTGCGCAGCCGCTCGATGTCGCGGCGGTCCTTCTTGCTCGGCCGTCCGCTGTCCATCGCCGCCGGCATCTCGTAGCGCATCCGCTCGGCGAGCTTCGCGCGGCCGGCCGCGCTCTCGGCGGTCTCCTCGTACAGCGTCTGCGCCACCGGCGCCGGTCCGCGCCTGTCGGAGAGCGCTTTCACCACCACGACGTGCTCGAAGATCCCGGAGCGGACGCGCACGCTGTCCGCGATCTTCACCAGCTTCGCCGGCTTGCTGCGCTCGCCGTTGAGCTCGACCTTGCCGCTGGTGACGGCGTCGGCCGCCAGCGAGCGCGTCTTGTAGAAGCGCGCCGCCCACAACCACTTGTCGATGCGGACTCCGCCGCTCGTCGTATCGTCCATGTCGAATTCCAGGTGGCCGGTCCGCGTCTGAAACGGTGCCCGGACAATCTAGCGGCGCGCGGGAACAATCGTTGCCATCGGAATCGTTCACTACTGAGAGAAATAGGTGTTATACCACCTGATGGGCCCTCACCAGCTGAACAACCGATGAGCTTCGAAGCCGACATCCAGACCCTCGACGTCGCGGCCGCTGCCGCCGCTCGCCGCTCGGTCCGCGCCTACAAGCAGGAAGAAGTCCCGCGTGATGACCTCGAGCGCATCTTCGCGGTCGTGCGCCTCGCCCCTTCCGCCTACAACATCCAGCCCTGGCGCTTCGTCGTCGTCACCGACGATGCGCTCAAGGCAAGGCTCGGGGCTGCCGCCTTCGGGCAGAAGCAGGTCACCGCCGCACCGGCGGTGATCGTGCTCTACACCGACATGAAGGACGCCCTCGAGCACGTGGACGAGATCATGCATCCCGGCATTCCGGCCGGCAAGCGCGCCGCCGCGGCGGCGGGCGTTCGTGAGTCGTGGGCGGCGAAGTCCGGCGCCGAGCGCGAACAGTGGGGCGCCGGCCAGGGGTACATCGCCCTCGGCTACCTTCTCCTCGCCGCGTCGTCGCTCGGCTACGCGACCTCGCCGATGCTCGGCTTCGATCCGGTAAAGGTGAAGGAAGCGCTCGGGCTGCCCGCTCACGTGATGATCCCGGCCCTCGTCTCGATCGGGCGCGGCGACGAGGAAGGATTCAGCCACCACCGGCATCCGCTCGCGCGGATCGTCGACTACCGTTAGGGGATACGCACAAGCGACACCGCCCATCGAACCGGCATCGGTATTGCCGGCGGAGATCGACAGCGGCGGCCGCGCCTTCACCGTCGATGAGCCGCTGGAAACGTCAGGCCGTTCACTCGTCCTGCGGTCCTGGCTCGAGCC
>DASZNJ010000357.1:0-11943 GCA_035551575.1 Gemmatimonadaceae bacterium | reverse complement strand
GTACGCCGTCGCGTTCGCCATGCCCTTCTTCGACTGAATCGTCGTGATCGCCGCCGTCAACGTCGTCTTCCCGTGATCGACGTGCCCGATCGTCCCCACGTTCACATGCGGCTTCGTCCGCTCGAACTTTGCCTTGCCCATATTCTCCGATTCTCGACTATCAGGGGTGCCTAACGCTGACTACGACCAACCACTCGCCTGCCCTTCGTCCCGCCACGCCGCCCTGGCCGCGTGAGAGCTCGCGATCGGGATTGAACCGATGACCTCACCCTTACCAAGGGTGTGCTCTACCAACTGAGCTACGCGAGCGACGACCGCCACTGCCCCGCATCCTGCCCTGCCACGCTGTTACTACCGCTTCTCACAACCGTCCTGCAGAGCGGGAGACGGGGCTCGAACCCGCGACATCAAGCTTGGAAGGCTTGCGCTCTACCAACTGAGCTACTCCCGCGAGCTTTTCGTTCGGACGTCCCGCGCTGAGCGCTTCGACCGCGCCAGCCCTTTCCGTCGCTCCGACGATGGTGGGGGAAGGATTCGAACCTTCGAAGGCGTTAGCCGTCAGATTTACAGTCTGATCCCGTTGGCCACTTGGGTACCCCACCCAACGCTCACGCACACCACGCCGGAGCACCCGCTGCCCTCAGAGCTGACGGCGAGAATCGAACTCGCAACCGCCTGATTACAAATCAGGTGCTCTGCCAATTGAGCTACGTCAGCAGTCCGGCGCATTTTTGCGCGAGACTCTTAGAATAAGCAGCCCGGAGAGGGGTGTCAAGCAACGCACCTGCGCGGACTTAGAGCGCGCGCCCCATCGACCGGCGGACGCGGCGGCGGTTTGCCCCCACCCGGATGCTAGCGGAGCTTCGTCCAGCGGGTTCCCCCCGGCAAATCCTCCACCGCGATCCCTTCGTCCTCGAGCGACTTCCGGATCGCGTCGGCGGCAGCGAAGTCGCGCCGCGCGCGCGCTGCGCGCCGCTCGCCAAGCATCGCCTCCACCCGTTCGGCCAGCTCGGAGTCGACGGTCTCGTCGTCGGGAACGACATCCAGCACACCGTTGATCAGCCTGAAGGCGGCCCTGGCCTCGTCGAGAGCCGCGCGATCGCTCCCCCCCCGGTCGAGCTCGGCGTTGGCCGCACCCACGAAAACGTGCAGCGCGGCAAGAGCCTCCGGCGCGTTGAGATCGTCGAACAACGCCGCCTTCGCGGCAGAGGTCGCCACACGCGCCGCCGCGGCGAGCAGCTGGGTGCCGCCGGTCGCTTCCTCCAACCGCCGGGCGAAGGTCCCGATGCGCCTGACCGCGTTCAGCGCCCCCTCGATCGCCTCCCCGGACAGGTTGAGCTCCTGCCGGTAATGCGTGCTGAAAACGAAATGGCGAACTGCCGCCGCCGAGATCCTGTTCTCACGCAGGTCGGCGACCGACTGCACGTTGCCGACACGCTTCGCCATCTTCGCGCCCTCGGTGAGCAAGAAGGCCCCATGGCACCAGAACCGGCTGAAGGTCCTGCCCGTGGCGCCTTCCGACTGCGCAATCTCGTCCTCGTGGTGCGGGAAGATCAGGTCGATGCCGCCGCAGTGCAGGTCGAGGGTCTCGCCGAGCAGCGACATCGCCATCGCCGAGCACTCGAGATGCCACCCGGGCCGGCCGCGCCCCCATGGCGAGTCCCACGCGGCGCCGGTGCGTTCGTCTTCATCCTTCGCCGCCTTCCAGAGCGCGAAGTCCTGGGCGTTTTCCTTGGAGTAGTCGTCCTGCGCAACGCGCGCCCCCGCTTTCACCTCGCGGGTGTCGAGCCGCGACAGCCGGCCGTAGTCCGGGAACCGCCCGATCGCGAAATAGACGCTGCCGTCGTCGGCGAGGTACGCGACGCCGCGAGCGATCAGCGTCTCGACGAGCGCGATCATCTGCGGGATGAACTCCGTGGCCCTCGGATATGCCTCCGCCTTCTCGATCCGCAGGTACTCGCGATCGCGGTGAAAGATCTCGATGACCGGATTGGTCACCTGCGTGATCGTCAGCCCACGCTCGTTCGCCCGCTTGATGATCTTGTCGTCGACGTCCGTCAGGTTCATGACCTGATTGACCTTCCAGCCGTGCAGCCGCAGCGCGCGGCGCAGCAGGTCCTCGAAGAGGAAGGTGCGGAAGTTTCCGAGATGCGCGGGGTTGTACACCGTCGGCCCGCACGTGTACATCCGCACGCAGGCGCCGTCGGCCGGGGCAAAAGGCTCGACCTGGCGCGTGAGCGTGTTGTACAGGCGGAAGTCGTTCGACATGCGCGTTTCTCCGGAGGGTGACGGCGGCAGACGCGCCGTCGCGCGGAAGCTAGGCGCCGCGAAATGGAGAATCAACTCGCGCACCAGCGTGGCGGATGTCGACGACCTCGCGCGCGAACGACACCGTGCCCGGCGTCGTTCGATCGCGCATCAGCACAGGCGACGCTCAGCCAAGGATCTTGAGGAAGAGCTGCGCTGCCCACGGAAGCGCGACCTGGCCGGCGAATGCGAGCGCGACCCACGTGCCGGCGACCGCGACGCCCACCTCCACGGCGTCGAGCGCCCCGCGCTGTCGCCGCCTGCGGCGACCAGCTGTCTCGCGCTCCGCTTCTTCCGCCGCGAGCAGCGCGCGCGCCACGCAATACGCGCTGATCGCCGCGGGGACGGTCGCGACCACCACCCAGTACCCGAGTCCGGGCGACGGGTGCACGGCGATGAGTTCGAGAACGAGACGCGGACCAGGGGAGAAGCGCACGGGCAGGTCGAGCAGCTCGCCCATGTTCGCGGGTGGCGCTGCGAGCATCACGCCGATCGTGCGCAGGATGCCGTCGATCGCCAGCGGAACGAGCGACAGCGCGAGCCACCGGGCTACCGCGACGTGACGGCGCCGCCGGCCCAGCCAGAGCGCGGCCGCGACGACGAGGGTCGTCGGGATCACCGGCGGCAGGAACACCGTGACCGCCGTCAGGCGGGTCAGCCCGCGCTCGAGCACGAGCAGCCGCGGTGTCGCGTCGAAGAGTGCGTACAGTTCGGCGACGAGGGTTCGGTACATCAGCGCGGCGGCGAGGAGATGAACCGCTGCGCAGGCGGCCACGACGAGAAGCGCACCATGGGACGGCGAGGACCCCGGCCGCGCCGCGGCGCGTGGCGGCGCCGGCGACTCGAGGCGGGGAGCCCGCTCCGTCGTCGCGGCCGCCGCCGGGGCTGCGACGGGTGGGCGGGCGCCGTTAGGCGACCGGATGGTCGACTCTGTCATGAGTTCGGCTCCGCGACCCGCGAGGGCCGCTCGATGAGGTCGAAGAAGCGCTGCTCGAGGTCATCGCGCCGGATCACCGATGAGCGGACACCGATACCGGCGGCAAGGCACTCGGCAAGGACGTCCTCGGGGGAGTCGCCGCCGAGGGGAATGTGCAGCTCGTCGCCCTTGAGGAGGGCGCCGGGGCGCCGGCCCTGCAGCCGTCGCGCGGCGAGGGGGGGCGCGTCGACCGTCAGCACGAGGGTACGCTCGCCCGTGAAATCCGATGGGTCGATCGCGGCATGAGCCCGCCCGTCCTTCATCACGACGATCCTCGAGGCGAGATGCTCGAGCGAGAGCAGGTCGTGCGAGGAGAGGATGATCGCCACCCCTTCATCACGCAGCCCGGCGAGCAGTTCCCGCATCTCCCGCGCACCCACGGGGTCGAGGCCGGACAGGGTCTCGTCGAGCAGGAGAAGCCGCGGCCGTCCGATGATGGCCTGTGCGACACCGAGGCGCTGGATCATCCCGCGCGAGAGGTGCGCGACGCGCTTCGTCGCGTGCACGGCGAGCCCGACGCGATCGAGCGCCCCCCGCACGCGTTCGGCGCGCTCGGGGCCGGACAGCTCGTGCAGCGTCGCATAGAACTCGAGTGCCTCGCGCACGGAGAGAAAGCGCGGGTAGAGCGACCGCTCGGGAACGTACGCGACGCCGGGGGGCCGCCCGAACGGCGACCGTGCAGATCCGAACCAGCTGATCGTGCCGCTGTCCGGGCGAAGGAGTCCCGCGGCGCAGAGGAGGAACGTCGATTTGCCTGCACCGTTGGGCCCGAGGAGCCCGAGGAGCTCGCCTGGCGCGAGCTCGAGATCCATTCCGCGAAGCGCTTCGATCGATGCTCCCCACGGCGCGACGCCAGCGCGGTAGCGCTTGACCAGCGCCGATGCGGTGAGAATGGCGCTCATTGCGTGAGCCTCCCGGCCGGCTCGATCCGGCGCAGCCTGATCGATGCCAGCGCGAAATAGAGGAACGGCGAAGCGAGAAGCACGAACGGCGCGGCCGCCGGCGCGGGCGATCGATTCAGCGCCACCCGGAACATCGCGGTTGCCTGGTCGACCTGCGGGAGCAGCTGCACCACGCCGCGGACGAGCATCGCCGGAAGATGCGGCAGACGGTCGAGCACACCCGCGCCGAGCGCGAGCGGGAGGAAGAGCACCGGGATCATCGCGACCGCGTTCCCTTTGCCGTCGAGCAGGGTGGCGAGGAGCAGCATCAGCGCGAGCCAGCCGGCAAGGAACGCCGCCAGCCAACCCATGCAGAGGAGGAGCGGAGCGATCGCCGGGATCGCGCTGCCGTCGAACGCGATCGGCAGCTGGATCGCGACGAGCGCAGCGGCGAGTCCGAGCGCTGCCGCGGCCTGCCCACCGAGTACTTCGATCGGGCGGACGTCGTGAGCCGTTGCGATCGCATACTCGCCGCTGTCGAGGTCATCGGCGATCGCACCGGCGGCGAGGGCGGTGAGCCCGACGACGGTGAAGCTCGTGAGCGCCGCCAGCCTGGCGATCAACGAGCTGCTCTCGACGATCGCCCAGGGCAGGAGCGCGAGGACGAGTGCGACCAGCACGAGGCGGGTTCGCACGACTCGCCGCAAGCGGAGCCGCGCCACCGCGGCGATGCGTGTCAGGGAAACGGCTGGTCGCATTGCAGGCTCGTTGGTCATCGTTCGAATCCGGCGAGGGTGTCCCGGTAGCGCGCTTCGCTGGTGAGCCCGACGACGAGCTGCCGCGCGCCGTCGGCGTGAAAGAGGACCAGCGTCGGGACGGAGCGAGTGCCGAGTGCGTGGAGGAGCGCTGCGGAAGAGTCGAGCACGAGCGGCCGCCGGAGCGCGAGCCGCGCCCGGTACGCGCTGGCGTCCTCCGGGGTGTCCCGGGTGACGATCACCGCGCGAAGGCCGCGTGCGGCGGCGACCGAGTCGACGAGGATCGCCGCGCGCGAGCAGTGTGCGCAGTGGCTGTCGACGTAGAGCAGGACGAACGGTGGCCGGCGCTCGGCTGCAGCCGCGCCAGGGGGCCACGGGAGTTCACCAGCCGCGGGGATTCGCGCGCCTGCGTAGCGCGGCGTCGAGACCGCGACGGCCAGCCCGGCCAGTACCGCGCTCCCCAGGACGAGGAGCGCGGACAGGGCGAATCGGTGAGCGTCAGGCATGGTGCGATTCGGTCAGGCGCCGACGCCGCAGAGGCCGGAGCGGATGATGTAGCACCAGCCGCGGATCGAGACCGCGTAGTAGTTGCTGTTCCCGCCGAAGTCGTCGTCGCAGCTCTCGACGGCATCGATGAGGCAGTCGGCACGCGCCGTCCTCGGGCTGCCGAGGATCGCCGAAAGCGCGAGCGCACCTGCAAGAATGGTCTTCTTCATTGGATCTCTCCTTGTGTTCAGATGAGGCAGGCGGCACCGTTCACGATGTAGCACCACCCGCGCGCCGATACGATGAGGACGTTGTAGCCGGAGAAGGCGTCGTCGCACGCGGCGATCACTTCGTCGTACGTGCGGCCGCCGCTGCAGCTCTGTGCACGCACCGCCTGCGCGGTGGTTGCCGCGATGGCGACGGCGAGCAGCAGCTTGATGCGTGTCATGGGACCCTCCCGTGTTCGCCACGCCGCGAGCCCGCGCTGCGCTCACGGCTGTGAGTTGATCATCCATGTCTTGCCATCGACCGGGCACGAGCCCGGGGGTTGCCAGTACGAGGGAAACAGAGGTTCGCAGATCGATCCGCCGCCGGACCACGCGTCCGTCGACTGGGCCGGCGCAGTTGACAGCGCCACGGCCGAGAGAGCTGCGAGCAGGGTGAGCCGGATTCGCATGAGCGTCTCCTGTTGGGTGTCAGGCGCTCCCCCGATTCGCGCCGACAGGTTACGAGCGGCGCGTCACTGCGGCGTCACCCGATCGCCGCGCGTGTCGACATTCGACGGCACGTCGAAAACAGCTCCACGGCTCCGTGCGCCGACATGCGAACGGGGCCCTCGCTGGCGAGGACCCCGTTCGGTCGTGGCGGCGAGTCGCGCCGCGCGAGGTGCGCCGCGGGCGCTATGCCGTGCGCTTCGTGTGAAAGCGCTCGATCGCGTCGACGATCGGCGCGGAATCGAAGCGGACCGGATCGGTCGCCGGAAGCCCGGTCTCGTCTTCGGCGCGGCGGATCGCGTCACGCGCCGCCTGCTCGGACAGGTCGAAGGTGTTGAGGGCGACGGCGATCGTCGTCGATGGCCGCAGCGGCTCGAGCACACGTTCGTGGAAGGCGATGAAGTCGCGCAGCGGCGGGATCTTCACCCAGGGGTGGTTGTTGATCGCCGTGCGCGATGGCTGCGCGCACATGATCATCGCGTGCGGCAGCGATCCCTGCATCAGGCCGTATGTGACCCCCGAATAGCTGGGATGCACGAGCGATCCCTGCCCCTCGACGAGCACGATCTCGCCTGCCTTCGCCGCGTCGAGCGTCAACCGCTCCGACGCGCCGGCGATGAAGTCCGCGATCACGGCGTCGACGGAGATCCCCCATCCTTCGATCAGGATTCCCGTCTGGCCGGTCCCGGCGAACGCCACGCTCCGTCCGCGACTGCGCAGCCCGTCACGGAGCTGCAGCGACGCAGTCATCTTCCCGATGTTGCAGTCGGTGCCGACCGTCAGGATCACGGTCGACGCGACGTCACGGACCCGTCCCGCGGCGACCTGCAGCCGTTCGGGCGGCTTGCGCAGGTCGTGGATCGCGACGCCATGCTGGCGGGCGAGGGCGGCGAACTCCTGGTCGTCGCCGATGAAGGTGTGCAGCCCGCTCCAGATCTCGAGGCCGCTCACGATCGCCGAGCGCATGATGCCACGCCACGACTCGGGGAACCTGCCCCCGGTCGGCGCGATGCCGATCAGCAGGGCGTTAGGCCCGAGCTTCAGTCCCTCCTCGACCGTCGCGACGACGGGGATGTCGCCGCCGAAGCCGATCACCTGGCTGGCGGTCCGTCCCGCGTGACGCGAGTCGAGCACGGCGACGACACGCTCGGGGGAGTAGCGGATGCAGCCGTTGGCCGTCTTCGACGTCATCGGGCCGAACTGGCCCTCGGCGAGAACCAGGTATCGTAGATCGCGAGCCATTGCAGTGGGGGAATGTCCGAACGTCAGGCCTCGAGCCGCTCGCCCGCGCGACGGTTGCCACCGCGGCGGTTGGCGACGTCGGCCATCGCGGCGATCGCCCGCTCGCGGGCGGTGATCACGTCAGCCGCGGGGGCGGTGGGGAGGAGCGCATTGCCGTCGGGGACAGGCACGCGGAGGACGAGGAGCCGGTCGCGGACGACGCGGCGGAATCCCTTTCCCTCGTAGATGCGGTTCATGAGGATGCGGCGGACGACGACCATCACGACGGCGAGCATCGGGACCGCGACGACAAGTCCGACCCCTCCGATCATCGTGCCGACGATGAGCACCGAGAGGATCGTCATGACGGGTGGCAGGTGCACCTTCCCCTGCATCACCTTCGGCATGAGGACGTTGCCTTCGAAGAGGTGGACGAGGACCCCCCATCCGACGACGGCCATCGCCGCGCCGAACCCACGATCGCCGAGCATGAAGAGCGCCGGCAGCGCAGTCGAGACGAGTGTCCCGAAGAACGGGATCACCGCGACCGCGCCGGTGACGATCGAGAAGGTCAGCCAGTAGGGGACGCGCAGGAAGTAGAAGCCGATGGCCGTGAGCAGGGCGAGCATCAGCATCGTGAACAGCTGCCCGACGATGTACTGCCGGAGCGTCGTCGCGAGGTCGGCCAGCACGTCGCGCACGAGGTCGCGGTGCACCGGCGGGAAGAGGGCGATCAGGTACTCGCGGTAAAACGCCGGCTCGAGGGCGAGATAGATCGACATCACGAGCACGGAGAAGACGCTGATCGCGACGTGGACGAGCGAGAAGACCTTCGGAACGAGCCCGCCAAAGGTGCCGGAGACCTGGTCGTAGGCGGCGATGAGGAGCTTGTGCTCTCCCGGCTGCCACATCGGGGCGAGCGCGGGGATGCGGGCGACCAGGTTGTCGATCCCCTGCTCCCACACCTCGATCTGATGCGGGAGGACCGTCAACAGCTCCTGCGTCTGGGCGATGACCGGGGGGACGAGCAGCCAGAACATCCCGACGATCGCGCCTAACGTTCCGAAGAGCGCAACGACGAACGCGAGCCACCGCGGGAGCCGCGCGCGGGCCTGGAAGAAGTCGGTGACCGCGCCGAGGTAGAGCGAGATGAGGATCGCGAGGAACAACAGCAGGAAAATGTCGGCCGCCCTGCCAACCATCCACAGGAGCAGGACGGTGAGGACGACCGACGCGAGAATGGGCGCGAACCTGAAGCGCCCGGTTGTACCGGCGATCACTGGGATTACGTCTCGTCCTTGAGGTCTTCGAGCTCGGCGTGCACGGTCTCTTCCCGCTTGTCGCTCGCCTTCCCCGTGCCGAGCTGGCGGTTGTTGTTCGGCGGCGCGCCGGCGGGGAGCATTCCCATCTTCTGCTTCAGCGCGAGCAGCTGCTGGTCGACGCCGATCGCGCCGGCGCTCTTCTCCAGCCGCTTGAAGTCGCTGGCCAGCTTGTCGCCGCTGAACTCCTCGTCGATCTCGGCGCTGGCCTGGATGCGCTTCTCGGTCGAGACTATCCTGTCCTCCATCCGTGAGAACGCCTCGAAAGCGGAGTTCTCGGACATCGACGACATGGTCTCGGCGATGCGCTGCTGCGCCTGCGCGCGGCGCTGCCGCGCGATCAGGAGGTTCTTCTTCCGCTTCGCTTCCTCGATCTTGTCGTTGAGGTCCCGGAGCGAATTCTTGAGCTTCTCCGTCTCCATCCGATGGGCTTCCCACGTCTGCTCGAGCGTGGTGCCGTGCCCGAGGTGCTCGCCGTGCCGGACCAGCGCCTGCTTGGCGAGGTCGTCGCGCCCTTCCTGGATGGCGAGCATCGCCCGCTTTTCCCAGTCCTGTGCCTGACGGTACTCCTGGTCGACCTGGTCGCGGAGGCGCTTCTCGTCGGCGATCGCGGACGCGACCTGCTGCTTTGCCTTGACGAGCTGCGTCTTCATGTCGACGAGGATCTGATTCAACATCTTCTCCGGGTCTTCAGCCTTGGAGATCAGATCGTTGATGTTCGACTTCAGCAGCGAGGAGAGACGGTCGAGGAGACCCATGGTCAGCGTGCCTCTTGAAAAGCGCCAAGCTCGCGGAGGTGCGACGCGAGCGCGAGCGTCATCCCTTCGTAGCTGGCGAGAAACTCGTCGTAGTCGAGGTGCGCGAGTTCCAGCGCCTCGGTGAGGACGATCGAATCCCGCTCGATGCCGTACGAGCCGTGCACGAGCTCCGTCGCATTGAGCTCGAGGAGCCGGTGGCTGAGCGTGGCGAGTGCCTTCGGGTCGGTCGGCAGCGCCATCACCTTCACGCGCAGCACGACCACCGGGGGTGAATAGTTGACCACCACATCGAAGGAAAAGCTCCCCGTCGGCTTCACGATCCAGAGCCCCGGCTGGATCTCCGAGTAGCTGGTGCCCTCGGCGGCGAGCTTGTCGAGAAAGCCCTCGATCTCTTCGCGCGTCACCATCGCCTTGTCCTGTTTTGAGTGTCCCATGGCTCAACCATACGGCCGACCCCGGGGGCTGTGTTTCGCTTCGACACGATTTCGACGACGCCGGCGGCGGCGCGACCCCGAATTCCGGGCCTAGGCGAAGATAACAAGACGCGCGGCAGCCCGCGCCGGTCAGCTGTACTTCCAGTTTCGCGTCTTCCCGCCGGCGAGCATCTCGATCGCCTGCCGAAGGCGGCGCTGGCGAGTCTCGTCGCGTTTCGCCTCGATGATCCACTCGATGTACTCGCGCCTGTGGCTTGGCGAGAACCCGTCGAAGGTCGCGCGGGCCCGCGTGTTCTTCTTCAGCGCCGCGGCCAGGTCGGGGGGCGGCGTCGCCGGCACAGGCTTCCGTTCGAGGCCCGGCTTCCGGACCTTCGGCCTCTTCACGCCCGCCTCGTTCAGCGCCGCCGCCCGACGGAGGTAGCCTGCCAGCACTCTCTTCGCCGGCAGGTCGGAGACCCTTGATATCCGGCCGAACTGCCCCATCGCCCCGCGATCCCCATCACTTCCGACGATGAGGCTCCCCTTCCACAGGTTGAAGGCGGCGTGCTGCCTGAAGGCAGCCATCCCGCAGAGGATGCCGTGGTGCATGAACGCGGGCATGCTCCACTTCAACGTCTCCTCGACTTCAGGTACGGCGGCGTGCACGACCTCGCGGATGTGCTCGAGGATCGGCTTCGCGAAGCCGGGGGACTTCGCGATGTACGCATCGATGCGTGGGTCTCTCGTACCCATCTGGCTCCGCTGTCGCGCTCCACGGGGAATGTCGCCCCCGAAGGTAACGCGTGACGCCGGCGGTGACCACCACGCGCCTACTGCGACAGGACGCGGTAGTAGCGGGCCATCCAGTACGGGAGGATGTAGTCGACCCCCGGTGTCTCGGTCGTCCCCGCTCCGCCGCCCGCGAGCTGGAACGGGTTGCGCTGCCAGAGAAAGTCGGTGGTGTAGCGATCGTTCACCGGAATCGGCGCGCAGGCGTACTCGCCGCATGCGGGGTACTTCCCGGTGTTGTCGACGAAGTAGTCGCGACGCGGGCGCATGAGCCAGAGTGAAAGCAGGTTCACCGTCTCCGCATCGCGCACCGTGTCGGCGCCGAGCAGCCCGCGCTCGATCATGTTGAAATGCGCGTTCTGGTGGGTGCCCGTGCAGGAGCGCAGCGCGGCGAAGGCCTGCAGGTAGAGCGTCCGGAACGCCCCCGGCTCCTCGAGCCGGACGAGGTTGTAGAGGTTGACGTGATCGAGGTTGAACTTGTAATAGCTCCCGTAAGGATCCTGGCACTCCGCCTCGATCGGAGCGCGCACGAGCGCGGCGTTCGCGGCGCGGAACGACTGGTAGGTCACCGACCAGCGGGTGGAGTCGACATGACGCCCGACCTGGAGGAAGCTGAGCTGCTGGTCGGGACGCTGGACGAAGGTCGTGCTGTACGATCCGTCGGGCATCTTCACCGACCACCCGTTGGCGATCAGGTTGGCGAGCATCCGGCTCACGTCCTTCCGGATCTCGGCGCGGACGCGACCGTCACGGAGCATGTCGTAGGCGACGCCAAGGCCGAAGAAGGCGCCGGAGTACTGGTCGCGCGAGGTGTTGCCGAGCCACGCGTAGGGCTGCTTCTGGTACGTCGACTCGTGGATCCCCTGGTGCGCTTCCTCGGCGAGGATGGCATCGGCGTAGGGTGAGCTGCGCGGAATGAGGAAGCGCGCGAGGACGTCGGCGTGTGTCACGTCGATCAGCGCCGTGATCCCTCGCAGCGCCTTCTTCGCATTCGCCAGTGCATCGGGCGACCCGGTCACCGCATAGCGTGTCGCTTCCGCGGCGAGATAATGTCCGGTCCAGATCGCGTTGTCGGCGGCCTGGGTGTAGCCCGAGGGCGCGAGCGTCATGAAGTCCGGCGAGGTGGAATCGCCGGTGACGAAGCGCGGATTCAGCAGCGTCAGGTACGGCCAGTGTCGCTGCTGGATGACCTGGGAGATCGCGATCGCGTCCGCCTCGGTCGGCGCGGGGGCGACCGCCGCCGACAGGCCCGGGAGCTCTGGCGCGAGTGGCGGGAGGTCGCCGGCGCAGGCGGTGAGGACGGTGGTCGCCGTGACGCTGAGCGC
>DASZNJ010000356.1:0-2653 GCA_035551575.1 Gemmatimonadaceae bacterium | reverse complement strand
GAGGCGCGTGCCGCGAACGTCGACGACGACGCCGCGTCGCGCGTCGACGATGCCGACCTGCGCCCCCTCGAAGAAGCCGAGGGTGCGGAGCCGCTGCGCATCGTGGGCGGGACAGGCGATGCAGACGATGGTGGCCCGCGAGCCGGACGCGCAGGCGCCGAGGGGACAGCCGTCGCACGGCGATGCCGGTGCGGCGTGGTTGCGTCGCCCGAACAGCCGGCCGAGTGCGGGAAGGAGGCCCATGGCGGACGAATGTTGCCCCCGATTTCCCCGACGTCTGTCGGGGACGCCATTACGGCGTGTCGGGGGTTTCCTGGATCCTCCGTCGCGCGCCCAGGCCGCCCTTACCGCGCGATCTTCTGCACCGTGTCCCAGGTCCGCGTCGTCAGCTCCTTGCCGAAGGTCCGCTCGATCAGCGCCATGAACACCGGGGTCTTCGCGCCGCGCAGGCAGGACGTGAAGATCTCGCGGCCCACGACCGCATGAATCCGCGCGCCCTCGACCGCGGGCGGGATCTCGACGTCCGTCGAGGGCGCGTCGCGCAGGAACGTGACGACCCGCTTCGCGCCGGGCGCGACGTCGAACCCGGCGAACGGGTCGGACGCGATCAGCTCGCGAAGCGTGTCGATCGACCGGACGATGGTGAGGAAGCTCTTCCCGAGCTCGCGGTTCATCGCCGACTCGGCCTTGCGCTGCAGCGCATCCCCGGTCGCGGCGCGCGCGGTGAAGACGACGTTACCGCTTCCGAGCACCGTCTCGACGTCGGTGAAGCCGGCGGACGCGAAGGCGGCGCGGAGCTGCGGCATCTTCGCGTTCGTCGGCATGATCCCGCGAAGCAGGGCAGCGTAGCGCGGCACGGTCGGTCCTCGACGATCCGCCTATTTCTTCGGATCGAGGATATCGTCTATCCGCTTGATCGCGCCGGCGATGTGGAGGGTCGTCGCCCGGTCGCTGCTTCGTCCCTGCGCGCGCCGCAGGTCGTTGCGCAGCGTCACCAGCGTGCCGCGCAGCTCCGACTTCGCGTCGTCGCTCGCGAGGACGCGCGGGACGTTGAACTGGCGGCGCTGCGCCTGCACCTGCGCGCTCTCCTCGGGGGGGTAGAGCTTGCGCTCGACCGCGGTCAGGTATTCCATCTGCAGCTCGCGGCGGAATGCGTCGATCGGCTGGGCGGCGTAGATCTCCGACCACACGCCGCGGCGCATCTCGTCGAGCATGCTCGAGAGGGTGTAGACGTCCGCCTTGTCGGTGGCAAGCGCCTCACCCTCGAGCAGGCGGTTGAGTCGTCCATCGTCGAGCATCGTGTTCAGGACGCGCGTCTGCGCGTTGACGACGCGGTCGATCATCCCGCCCGCCTCGATCCGCGCCGCTATCTGCGGCTGGATCAGGTACGACGGCGCACGGAAGACGTTGTCGTTGATGAATCGCATCGCCTCCCGCTGCCGCGCCTTCGGCATCGCCACGTACACCGGGCCGCTCTGGCTCCCCGACTTGTACTGCACCGTGCCGCCGCCGATCATCGTCGCGACGTGGTTCGCTTCCGTCGCCCATTGCCCCACCGTCCGGTTGTAGATCTCCTCGAGGTCGGAGTTGTCCTCTCCCGGGCGCGTCGCGGCGCCGGGGATGTAGCTCATGACCCGGGCGATGTTCCTGAAGCCGAGCGCCGTGGACTTCACCGGGTCGGCATCGCCGACCGCTTCGCTCTGCGTGCCGTAGGAGCCGAACCGGTTGTTCGCCGAGAAGCGGTACCAGGGGATGGTGTCCTGCATCCGCGCCCAGCTGTCGAGCGTCGGCAGTTCGGCGGTGGGCGTCGCCGCGCCGGGGATCGGCTTGTAGCCCCACATGATCGCGTACTTGTCGTACGGCCCGACGCGCGGGACGATGTCCTCGAGCGCGATGCTGTCCCCGGGCTGCGCGACGTAGTTGAAGCGCGAGTAGTCCATGATGCTGGGGCTGTGCCCCATCCTGTGCACCCACGACGCGCTGCGGACGCTGTCGGCCGGGTACGTCGAGCTGCCGATCTGGTCGTGCTGCAGCCCGATGGTGTGGCCGATCTCGTGGGCGACGACGAACTCGAGGAGGCGCCCCATCAGCGAGTCGGGCATCGGCCAGCTGCGGGCGCGCGGGTCGAGCTGCGCCGCCTGGGTGAAGTACCAGTCGCGCTGCAGGTTCAGCACGTTCTGGAACATGCGCACCGACCCGTTGAGGATCTCGCCGGTGCGCGGGTCGCTGACGTGCGGGCCGACCGCGTTCTCGGTCGTGCTCGGGAGCCACCGGATCACCGTGTGCCGGATGTCCTCGGGCGACCAGTCGGGATCGTCGGGAGCGTCCATCGGGACGATCGCGTTGCGGAAGCCGGCCGCCTCGAATGCGGGCTGCCAGTCGGCGATCGCCTTGCGCACCCACGGCTTCCACTGCTCCGGGGTGTTCGGGTCGACATAGTAGACGATCGGCTTCTTCGGGGTGCAGAGCCCGGTCGCGTCGGGCGCGCCGGCGCACTCGAGCCGGTAGCGCGTGATGTACCGGCGCTGCGCCGCGCGCTGCTCCGCGCCGAAGTCCACCTGGCGGATGGAGAAGAAGCCGACGCGCTCGTCGAAGCGGCGCGGCATCATCGGGTTCTCCGGGAGCCGCACGATGCTCCAGTGCGCGAGCACGC
>DASZNJ010000355.1:0-2559 GCA_035551575.1 Gemmatimonadaceae bacterium | reverse complement strand
GCGGGCGAGTCCCGTCTCGGCGGCGTCGAGCTGCGCGCGCGTCGCCGCGCTGTCGGCGTAGAGCGCGCGCATCCGCGCGGCCTGGGTCGCCGCGTCCCTGCGCATCGCCTCGGCGTCGGCGATCGATGCCCCCACCTGCGCCTGCTTCGCGGCGAGGTCGCGCGCGTCGATCCGCACGAGCGGCTGGCCGGCGGAGACCTGGTCACCCTCCTTCACCAGCACCTCGAGCACCGTCCCCATGAGCTTCGTGCTCAGCGTCGCCTGCCGCACCGGGGCGGCGGTTCCGGAGGCCTCGAAGGTCGCGTCGATGACGGTGTCCTTCACCGTGTAGACGGTGCCGGCCACGCGCGGCGGCGCGCTCTCGCTGGTCTCCGTCTTCGGCGACCCGCACGCGGCGACGAGCAGTGCACCGGCGGCGATCGCGACGTTCATTCGTGTATCCATTCGAGTCAGTTCCCCGTGAGTTGTGTGGCGACGGCCGGCGTCTCGTCGAGCGCAGCGAGCGTCGCCGGGTCGAGGCCGAGCGCCTGGCGGCGCTCCGCGGCGGCGACGATCGCTCCCCAGCGCGCCTGGGTCAGCGACAGCGCGCTCTGCGTCTCGACCGCCTGGGCATCGAGCAGTTCGGCGACGGTGGCGAGCCCGCCCTCGTATTTCCGCCCGACGATTCGATGTGCTTCGGCGCTCTGCGCGGCGGCTCGCTCGGCGATCGTCAGTCGGGCCAGGGCGACGGCGAGCGCGATGCGCGACTGCTCGACCTCGACGCGCGCATGCGCGCGCGCCCCCTCGGCCTGCGCCTGTGCGGCAGCGACGCGCCCGCGCGTCGCCTGCACGTCGGCGAGGTCGCTCGCGCCGGCGAAGATGTTCCACGATGCCATCACTCCGACCGTCCAGTTGCGGTCTCCCCCGTAGAGGCGGTCAGCGGAGTTCCAGTCATAGCGCGCGAAGGAGTTGACCCGCGGCAGCCAGGCAGACCCGGCGCGCAGCGCATCGGCGCGGGCGGCGTCGAGTCCGCGCGTCGCCGCCCGCACGTCGGCGCGCTCCCCGGCCGGCACGTCGGCTGTGTCGGCCGCCGTGAGCGCCACGATGCGATCGCTCGAGGGAAGGTTCGCCGGGACCGGCGGGATCGCCGCCCCGGCACCGCCGTCTCCGCCGAGGAGGACGGCGAGCTGTTGCCGCGACGTCGCGGCCCCGCCCCGTGCCTCGGCCAGCTGCATGTCGATCTCCCCCGCACGCACCGACGCGAGCAGGGCGTCGGACTTCGTCACGAGCCCCTGCCGCACCATCGCTTCGGCCTGGGCAACGTGCGCATGGGCGGCCACCGCCGCGCTCTCCAGCGTCCGCGCCCGCTCGGCCGCGAGCACCGCGCCGTAGTACGCGCGTACCACGTCGACGCGCGTCGAGAGGCGGGTCCATTCCTCGGAGGCGCGCGACGCGTCGGTCGCCCGGGCCGCGGCGCGCCGGCCGGTCCACGCGTCCGCGTTGAATACCGGCTGTTCGACGACGATGCCACCGAGGTAGTTGCCGATCGCACCCGGATAGTTGAGGCGCCGCGGATCGAAGTTGGCGGCGGTGACGGTTCGCTGCCGGAGCGTCGCGCCGAAGACGCCGATCGGGTCGTTCGTGCGGACGTAGCCCGCCTCGACCCGGACGCTGGGGAGGATTCCCTTGAGGGGCGCGAGCGACTGGGCGGCCTGGGCGTCGGCGGTCCCGGCCGCGGCACGGTTTGCGTACGCGGTGCGATCCGCCTGGCGGATCGCGTCGCCGAGCGTCAGCTGCGCGCCGGCAGCCGATGCGGCGCCGGCGCCGGCGAGGACGACGAGGAATGCAGAGGTGATCCGGTTCATCAGGGGTACGGATGCGGAAAAGGGCGTGCGATTACTCGACTATATGAGTATATAGTAATATAGTGCCTGTCAAGGCTCCACCTGCCGATCGCCTCCGCGTCGCCGCCGCCGGACAGCGCCGACAGGGCGTCGGGCATCCGCGGCGCCATCGCGTCGAGCGATCCGCCGGAAGGCGGTCCACATCGCGGGCGACGATCGGCATGAATGGCGTCCCGAGCGCGCGGCACTGCGGCTTGGCGCGCTTCACGGGACCGCCCCGCTGCTGGTGCGGCATGTGCGTTCGGACAGCACCATCGCGCAGCGGGCCATCGCGTGGGTGTGCGCACGCGGGGACGGCATCTTCCCGCTCATCGGCGCACGCCGGCGCAAGCGGCTCGACGACGCGCTCGGCGCGCGTCAGGGCGACCCGACGCTCAGCCGGCCATCCGAGTCGAGGTGCAGCGCGAGCCGCCGCGTGCGTACGACGGGCTCGAACTCGTCCACCTCCACACGCACCCGGTCACGCGCGCTGCGCATGATCGTGACGCGCGCGCCGGCCCTGGCATCGCGCAGCCCGAGCACGGCGAGTCGAGCCGGATCGCTCAGGATTCCCGTCGCGCTTGCCCCGATCCCGAGATCAGGCGGCTGCGCGTTCGCGAGCTTCGCGCCGAGCTGCTCGGCGATCCTGCTGGTTGCGACCGCCCGTATCGGCTGCGCCGCGGCGGCGGTAGGTGCG
>DASZNJ010000354.1:0-3356 GCA_035551575.1 Gemmatimonadaceae bacterium | reverse complement strand
CAGCAGCGCATCGACGACGTGCTCGAGAGCGTGCATCTCGGCGACCTCCTCTCCGAGGAGAGCGTCGTTCGCGAGCGGCTCGGGATGCTCGCCCCGAACGCGCAGCCGATCGTGGACGCCGGCGAGGAGCGCTCGGATCGCGCGCTCCCCGTCCTCCAGGCCTGAGCAGGCGCCGATGCGCTTCCGGGTCGACGTGCTCGCGACCTGGCGTCTCCGGCGCGATGCCGCGAGCTACGTCCGCTCGCTGTGGCAGGAGCCTAACGCTGCCGACGTCGAGTGGATCACGTCGCTCGAGCCGGCCGGCGACATCGACCATGCGCGATGGGAGCTGCGGTACCTGCAGCGCGCGGCGATCCTCCTCGCCGCCGAGCGGGACTCCCTCGACGACCGCACGCCGGCGGCCGTCGCCCGCGCGATCGCCCGCGCCTTCGACTCCGATTCGGCCGTGGCACACAACCGTGCCGATGTCGCCCGCCGGCAGTTCAACGAGCGGCTCGCCGCGTACCGCAGCGTCCTGACGACGCGCGAAACGACCCCGCTGATCCCGCGCCTCGGTCTCGTCCTGCTGACCTTTCTCGGCCGCCCCACCGCCGCGAGCGACCCGGTGGCGATCCGCGCGGGCACCATCGCGCAGGACGCGCTGTCCGCCGCGAACGCCGCGCTCCGCGAGCGGTTCGGGACGGTCGCGCTTCCGGAGAACATCGCGCCCTCGGCGGTGCGGCGGTGAATGGCAGCCGTCAGCCCCTAGCCATCGGCGTCGAGCAGCGGCAGGCGGCAACGCAGAAGCGCCGCGATCGGAGATCCGATCGCGGCGCTTCTGGTCGTACGGTTCCGCTCCCAGCCAAAGGCTGACGGCTGCAGTCCAGTGCCGAAGGGGGGACTCGAACCCCCACGGGCGTTAGCCCACTGCGCCCTGAACGCAGCGCGTCTACCAGTTCCACCACTTCGGCAAGACTTCGAATATACCCGGGCGCGTCGCAAGCGTCAACGCACGGCGACCCGCTCCGTTGCTCGCGCCGCGAGCCGCGCCTAACTTGCGCTCCGGCCGCCGCTCGCGCAGACGCGCGGCATGCTCATCTCCCGCCCAACATGCCGAAGTCGGACGACAAGGACGCGATCGAGCCGATCGCGAGGAACAAACGCGCTCGCTACGACTACCACATCCTGGAGACGTGGGAGGCGGGCATCGTCCTGACCGGCACCGAGGTGAAGTCGCTCCGCAATGGCAAGGCGACGATCACCGACGCATATGGGATCATCAAGGACGGCGAGCTCTGGCTCCTCAACCTCCACATCTCGCCGTACACGCAGGGCCACCAGTTCAACCACGAGCCGGAACGGACGCGCAAGCTCCTGCTGCATCGCAGGGAGCTCCGCCGGCTGATCGGCGCCGTCGAGCGCCAGGGGCTCACCCTGATCCCGCTCGACCTCTACTTCAAGCACGGCATCGCCAAGGTCACCATGGCGCTCGGCAAGGGAAAGCAGCAGCACGACAAGCGCGACACCGAACGCGAGCGGGACGCCGACCGCGAGATCGCGCGCGCCGTGTCGCGCCGCCGGTGACCGTGCTTCCCGCGCACAGCGCACGCAACCGCAGCTGATGTTCACCGCGATCCTCCTTGCCTGCCAGCTCGCCGCTCCCACGCAGCTCGTCATCCGGGCGGGGGCGCGCACCGTCAACGTTCCGGTCGTCGCCGGCCCGGCCGGCGCCGGCGTGCGCGCCGACCTGCTCGGTCCGGCCCTCGGCGCCACGACGCGCACGCTGCCTAACGGCCACTACCTCATTTCCGTCGGCGGCACTCAGCTCGATGTCGCCGTCCAGGTTCCGTTCGTCCGCGCCGGCCAGTCGGTGTTCCCGCTTGTCAGCGCTCCCTCGATCATCGACGGGCGCCTCGTCGTCCCGCTCCAGATCCTCAGCGAGATCCTGCCCCGGCTGTCGCGCGCCTTCGCGTACGACACTGTGCGCGACGAGCTCCGCGTCACCGACACGTCGCTCGTGCGCACCCCCGTCGTCGATACGCTTCATCGCGCGGCGACACCGCCGCCCGCCTCGGCTCCCGCACGCCCAGGCAGGCGCCGGCGCCTCGTCGTCGTCGACGCCGGCCACGGTGGCCCCGACAACGGGATGAGCGGGCCGATCGGCCGCGGACCGAAGGTCGTCGAGAAGTCCGTCACGCTCGCCGTTGCGACGAAGCTCGCGGCCGCGCTGCGTGCGCGCGGCTATGACGTGCTGATGACCCGCACCACCGACACCCTGATCGCGCTGTCCGATCGCGGACGCATCGCCAACGCGGCTCACGCCGACCTCTTCATCTCGGTGCACGTCAACGCCGCCAATCCGAACTGGAAGAAACCCGCCGATTCGCGCGGCTTCGAGACCTACTTCCTCGCCGAAGCGAAGACCGAGGACGCGAAGCGCGTCGAGCGGATGGAGAACGAGGCGGTGAAGTTCGAAACCGGGGTCCATGCGCCGAAAGGAGATCCGCTCTCCTTCGTGATCAACGACATGGCCCAGAACGAACACCTGCGCGAATCGAGCGAACTGGCCGAGACCATTCAAGGCGCGCTCGGTCGTGTCCATCCGGGCACCGATCGCGGGGTCAAGCAGGCGAACTTCTCCGTGCTGCGGAACTCGTTCATGCCGGCGGTCCTCGTCGAGATCGGATTCGGCACCAACCCCAGCGACGCGGTGATCCTCACCAGCACCGGCTGGCAGGCACGGATCGCCGCCTCGATCGCGGACGCGACCACGAGATACGTCAACGCCTACGAGCGGCGCCTCGCGCCGCGCGCGCGGTGATTCGCGGCGCGCGCGCCGCATCGGCCGCGCGCCGTATCACCGTGGTCGCACTTCTCGCGCTGGTCGGCGCCTGTACGTACAACGGCGTCTGGAACGCGCGGCACGCCGATGACCAGGGGAATCGCGCCCTGCTCGGTGGCGACGACTCGGCGGCGATCCGCAGCTTTGCCCTCGCCGCCGCGGCGGCGGAGACGGTGCTCGCCCGCAACCCGGCGAGCCGGTGGACTCCGGAGGCGCTGACCCTCGCCGGACGCGCGCTCGCCTTCAGTGGCGACTGCGGCCACGCGATGTCGCGCCTCGACGCCGCGCGCGCGCAGCTTCGCGACCAGGTCGCCCGCGACCGCGCATCGCTCGCCGCCGGCTGGTGCCTCCTCCGCGGTGCTCGCTATTCCGAATCGCTCGCCCAGCTCGAGCCGCTGCAGCACTCCCGCGATCACGACGTCGCCACCCTCGCGACCCGCTGGACCGCGCGCGCGATGCTCGCCCAGGGGAACGCGATCGGCGCGGCGCGAGTCCTCGCGCGAACCGATCCCGGCGCCGCCGAGTGGACGCTCGC
>DASZNJ010000353.1:0-2931 GCA_035551575.1 Gemmatimonadaceae bacterium | reverse complement strand
CAGCCGGGGGACAGGCGGTCTCCGTACCACGCCTCCGCGAGCTGCCGCAGCACCGCGAGCGGCATTGACGCGCCGGCGGGCCGCCCGGCGAGCCAGCGCTCGACGTGCTCTTCCGACCGGAAGAGGTTCATCGCGCTTCAGGTGAAGGCGATGTCGTCCCACCAGCGGCGCGCCGGGACCAGCGCGTGGAACACGAGCGCGCGGGTGGCGGCGGTCTGTTCGTCCGAGTCGATCACGAGTGACGCGCTGCAGTCCGGGCACCTGGTCTCGATGCGCCCCGGGGTCCGCAGCGCGCTGCACACGCCGAAGGCATCCCATGCGCAGTTGGCGTACCAGAACCGCCCGCCGGTGGTGACCCGGTGCGCCGTCCGGACCAGGGAGAACGGGTTCAGCATCCGCAGTGCGTCACCGTCGAGCACGAGCGCGTGGGCCTCGTGAAGCCGCCGCCACCCGGCGACGACCTCGTCGTCCTTCAGCCCGGTGGCAGCCGAGACGACGGCGACACTGGGCACGCGTCCGGTGGCGGCGTACTGCTGGTAGGTGGCGTTGCGAAGTGCGATGTCGGCGTCGTCGATGACGCGATTGTGGCGCGGCGGAGATGGGTGTCGCCTCGCTGGACGACGAGCACGCCCTCCATCGGCTGCGACGGGTGATCTGCGTTGGGCAGACCTTCAATCTGTCGCGTCGCGGGGTCGTAACGCGCGTGGATGGAGCAGTAGTAGCGATACAGGCCGGCGCTGTCGCGTGTCACGGTCCACGACGCCCCGGAGCAGAGCGTCTTGCTGAAGGTTGCAGGCGCCCAGGGACGCTGACGACCGAGTGAGCGTCGGCGTCGCCGTTGTGAAACGTCACCGCCGTGCCTCGCGAGACCACGCACATGCTCGATCACTCGGCGGCACCCCTGGGCCTGAACGGCAACGGCAGGTTGTTCGGCCTCACACCTGTGCCGGACGGCAGCGGTGTGTACTTCGTGGACGACGGTACCGACACGCTCGAAGTCCTGATATGGAATGAATTGTCAAGGGGCGCGCGATAGAGGGCGAGCACAGGACGCGGCCGAGAGCAGAGGGTGCGACGACGATGATCACCCTGATATTCGCGGGTCGGCAAGGCCGGAGCCGCATGACAGTGATCCGTCACCGAGCTGCCTCTCACTAAGCGCGCGAGTTCACGATCGCATAGGGCTTGTCGAGGGTTCTCGGAGACACTGCCGAACTCGACCGCGACCGGTGCCCACCCATGGGTCATTCGCTTGTCGCCTGATGCAGAGTCGCGTCGTCAAGCAGCCGTCCGAGCGCCCAGATGAAGCCGGCGAGCTCGCGCGCGACGGCGGTGAGCGCCTTCGGTCTGCCGATGCGACCAGACAGTTGGCGGTACCGACGATGGAGGCGTTCGTGGCTGTGAGAAGCAAGCTGCACGATCGGCTCCGGCACACCGTCGCGTCGCTGTTTGGCTGCCGTGCGCGCCGTCGGGACGTGGCGGGCGTGATGCGCAGCTTCACCCAGCACATGGCGGAGATGGCCGTTGCCCGTCTTGGTGATGTGCCCTCGATGTCGCGAGGCACCGCTGGAGTATTCGCTCGGTACCAGCCCCGCGTACGCCATCAGCTGCGGTGCGGTGGCGAAGCGGCGCAGGTCGCCGACCTCGGCAACGATGGTCACCGCGGAGAGGAAGCCGATACCGTGCAACGTCTGCAGCGCAGCGATCGTGCGCACCTGCGGGCTGCTCGTCGCCTGCTGCATGAGTGCCGTCTCGAGCCGGCGGACGCGCTCGCTCGCCGCACGGACGGTTGCGTGGTAGTCGTCGAAGACCACCTGGTCCGCTGCTGCGGTCCACTCAAGGTGGCGCAGCCACGTCTCGTACTTCGCCGACCAGGCGCGCACCGTTGCCGGCGGCCGCAGTCCGTGCCGGAGCAGGAACTTGCTGAGGCGATGCCGGGCCCGGAGTTCGTCAGCCTTGGCGTCGGCGCGTGCCCGGACCAGATTGCGCAACGCCTCGTGCGCCTCGTCGGGCACCCAGACTGCGGTCAGGTCGCCGCTGCGCAGCAGCCGCGCCAGGGTGATCGCGTCTCGAGAGTCCGTCTTGACCCGGTCGCCCGGCCGACGCGGGATCAGCGAGGGAGCCACCACCGTGCACTCGATCCCCAGCCCGGTGATCTGGCGGTGCAGCGCGTAGCCCGTCGGACCCGCCTCGTAGGCGACCTTGAGGCGCACACCTCGCGTCGCCAGCTGGGTGATCAGCTTGCGCACCGCCGTCGCGTCGTTGACGATGGTGCCGTGCTGGGTCACCGAACCGTCCTCATCGGCAACCGCGACGGCGAGGGTTGCAGCATGAGCATCCAACCCGACGAACCTCGTACGCTCACTCATGGGACCGGCCTCCACGCATGTAGCTCTGTGCGGGACGTGCTTCGTCCGCCCGCGCAACCTACGATCCTGCGCGAGCCGGTTCTTCCATGTTGACTAAGCGTAGCGGCGCGTGCCCCGCGCGCCCGCTAGACCACGGTACGTCGTGACGCAGACTCAACTCAGCGCGGAAGTCAGCGAGCGCGTGGAACGTGCGAAGGTGCTGATCGAAGCGCTCCCGTACATCCGGCGCTTCAGCGGTCACATCATGGTGATCAAGCTCGGCGGCTCTGTCGATGCCGCCGATGCAGACGTTGACTCGGTGCTGCGCGACGTCGTGCTGCTGCGCTTCGTCGGCATGCGTCCCGTGCTCGTGCACGGCGGCGGCGCCGAGATCAGCGCGTGGCAGGCGCGCGTCGGCCTGGAGCCGAAGTTCGTCAACGGCCTTCGTGTCACCGACGCGCCGACGATGGAGATCGTGAAGATGGTGCTGACCGGCAAGGTCGGGCCCGACATCGTCACGCGCATCAACCGCCTCGGCGGCAGCGCGATCGGCATCAGCGGTGAGGACGGACCCACCCTGCTT
>DASZNJ010000352.1:0-6706 GCA_035551575.1 Gemmatimonadaceae bacterium | reverse complement strand
CCGGACGGCAGCGCGCGCGCCAGGCGAGCTCCCGCGCGCCGGCCCGGCGGCGCTGCGAGTCGCGCTCGTCGGTAACCCGAACACCGGCAAGAGCACCCTGTTCAACGCGCTGACCGGGATGCGGCAGCGGGTCGCGAACTTTCCCGGAGTGACCGTCGAACACGCCGAGGGCAGCTACGTCCATGGCGCGATGCAGGTTGACGTGATCGACCTGCCGGGCACCTACAGCCTCGCGCCGCAGTCGCCGGACGAAGCGATCGCGCTCGACGTGCTCGAGGGGCGCGCGCGCGGCGTCCGGGAGCCGGACGTCATCGTCGTGGTGGTCGACGCGGCGAACCTCGACCGCAACCTCTTCTTCGCGGCGCAGGTCCTCGAGCTCGGGCGTCCGACGGTCATTGCGCTCAACCGCATCGACCGCGCGATTGCTGACGGCACCAGCATCGATGTCCCGGAGCTCATCCACGAGATGGGAGCGGTCATCGTCCCGGTCTCGGCGACGCGCGGCGACGGGATCGAGCGGCTCCGTCATGCGATCGCGCTCGCGCCGGCGCTTCCGCTTCCCGCCGAGCGTCGGTGGCTGCGCGACGAGCGCGACATCGAGCGCGGGTACGCGTGGATCGCGGAGATCATCGAACGGTGCGTCGTGCGGCGCGCCGGTTCGCCGCGAACGCTCAGCGACCGCGTCGACGCGGTGCTGCTCCACCCGGTGTCGGGGCCGCTCATCTTCCTCGCGATCCTGCTCGCCGCATTCCAGGCGATGTTCACCGTCGCACGGCCGGTCGCCGACGCGATCGCTTCATTCGTCGCGATGGCCGGCACCGCCGCAATGCACGCACTTCCGGCCGGCGATCTTCGCAGCCTGCTCGTCGATGGAGTGCTCGGCGGCGTCGGAAGCGTGCTGGTCTTCCTCCCGCAGATCGCGATGCTCTTCCTCGTCATCGGACTGCTCGAGGATTCCGGCTACATGGCGCGCGCCGCATTCGCCGTTGACCGTTATGTTCGTCCGCTCGGGCTCCAGGGACGCAGCTTCATCCCCCTCGTCTCGGGCTACGCCTGCGCCGTCCCCGGGATCATGGCGACGCGCACGATCCAGCAGCGCGAGGAGCGGCTGGCGACGATCATGGTCGTCCCGCTGATGAGCTGCTCGGCGCGACTGCCGGTCTACGCATTGCTCATCGCCGCCTTCGTTCCCGCGGTGCGCGTCGCCGGGATCGCCAGCCTCCAGAGCCTGACGCTGCTCGGGATGTACCTGCTCGGGACCCTGTCCGCGCTCGGGATGGCAGCGCTCTTCCGCCGGACGCTGCTCCGCTCCGATACCCGGGCGCTGATCCTGGAGCTCCCGCCGTACTCGCTGCCGAGCGCACGAGTCCTCCTCGCGTCGGTGTGGCAGCGCGTCCGGATCTTTCTCCGCCGGGCGGGGACGGTGATCTTCGCGATCTCCGTCATTCTCTGGGCGCTCGCCCACTATCCGCGCCTCGAGCCCGGCGCAGGCGCGACGCCCGAGCGCCAGCTCGCGACTTCCGCGCTCGGCCGCATCGGACACGCCATCGAGCCCGCCGTGAGGCCGTTAGGCTACGACTGGAAGATCGGGGTCTCGATGGTCGCATCGTTCGCGGCGCGCGAGGTGTTCGTCTCGACGATGGGAACGATCTACAGCGCCGCGGCTGACGACGACTCGCGCGGTCTCGCGCGGCGGCTGCACGAGGAGCGCAACGCGCGCACCGGCCGCGCCGTGTACACTCCGCTGGTCGCGGTCGGGCTGATGGTGTTCTACGTCTTCGCGCTGATGTGCACCAGCACCGTCGCCATAACGGTCCGCGAGACGGGAGGCGGGTGGCGCGGCGTCGGCTGGGCGTCGCTGCAGTTCGGCTACATGCTGGTGCTGGCGTATGGGGGCGCGCTGCTGGTCTATCGGGTGGGGCTGGCGATCGGCGTCGGGGGCGGCGGATGACCCCCGATGCGCAGCGCTGGGTGGTCGCAGCGGCCGTCGTCGCGGCGGCCTTGTACCTCTCCCTCCGCGCCTGGCGCGCCTGGCGCGCGGCGCGTGGCGCCGCCCGGGCCCCCGGGTGCGGGCCGGGGTGCGGCTGCGGGTAATCGCGACCTGGTCTTGCGGACCGGGCCATGGCTCTCCATAATCGCGGGCCGCTCGCGGAAACAGGCGTTCCTCGAGCCGTCCACCGTCTGCCCGCGACGATGCGGGCGCGCGCCTACACCGGTCACCACCGGTCCACTCGCACGTCCGGAGATCACCCGATGAAGAAGTTCGGACTGCTCGGCCTCGCCTCCGTCGCGATCGCTGCCTGCAGCGATGCTCCCTCGCCAACCGCTCCGACCCCCGTATCGCCCGCTCCGAGCGTCGCGCGGAGCGCGTCATCCCCGATCGCCGGGCGCTACATCGTGGTATTCCGCCAGGGATCGGACGTGAACCGCGAGTCGTCGCGCATCGCCGCGAAGTTCGGCGGAAAGGTGAAGTACACCTATCACACCGCGCTGCGCGGGATGGCCATCGAGCTCCCGGACGCGGCCGCCGCCGCGCTCGCCGCGGAGCCGGGCGTCGCGGCGGTGGAGCAGGACCAGGTGATGTCGATCGTGACCACGCAGAGCGGCGCGACGTGGGGGATCGACCGGATCGACCAGCGCGCGCTCCCGCTGAGCGGGACCTACGACTACAACGCCGACGGGACCGGGGTGACCGCGTACATCATCGACACCGGAATCCTCTTCTCGCACTCCGAGTTCGGCGGCCGGGCCGTGACGGGGGTCGACGAGGTGACGGCCGGCGGCACCGCCGAGGACTGCAACGGGCATGGGACGCACGTCTCCGGGACGGTCGGCGGCGCGACGTACGGCGTCGCGAAGAACGTGAGCCTGGTCGCGGTGCGCGTGCTCGACTGCGGCGGTTCGGGTTCGACGTCGGGCGTCATCGCCGGGGTCGACTGGGTGACGGCGAACCACCGCTCGCCCGCCGTCGCCAACATGTCGTTAGGCGGTGGGCTGTCGAGCACCCTCGACCAGGCCGTCGCGAACTCGATCGCCTCCGGCGTGACCTACGGGATCGCCGCCGGCAATGGCAACTTCCTCGGCATCGCGCAGGACGCGTGCAAGACCTCCCCCGCCGACGTCCCGAGCGCGATCACCGTCGGCGCGACGGACAACACGGATACGAAGGCGAGCTGGTCGAACTACGGCACGTGCGTCGACATCTTCGCGCCCGGGGTGAACATCACGTCGTCGTGGTACACCGGGACGACCGCGACCAACACGATCAGCGGCACGTCGATGGCGACCCCGCACGTCGTCGGCTCGGCCGCGCTCTACCTGCAGGCCAACCCGGCCGCGACGCCGGCGCAGGTGTCCAGCGCGCTGACCGGGAATGCGACCGCGGGGGTCGTGAAGAGCGGCGGCAGCGGGTCGCCGAACCTCCTGCTCTACACCGGCTTCATCAACGCCGCCCCGTCGACCGCGCCGCCGGTGGCGAGCTTCACCTCGAGCTGCTCGGGGCTCACGTGCAGCTTCGACGCGAGCAGCAGCACCGCGCTCTCCCCGGCCACCTACAGCTGGGATTTCGGCGACGCGACGAGCGGATCGGGAAAGACCATCTCGCACGGATACTCGGCCGCGGGGAGCTACTCCGTGACGCTCACCGTCACGGACGCGAACGGTTCGAGCAGCACCGCGCAGACGGTGACGGTCACCGCGCCAGCCCCGACACCGGCGCCGGTGGCGAGCTTCACCTATAGCTGCTCGTCGCGGAACTGCAGGTTCGACGCGAGCGCGACGACCAACGCGACGTCGTACTCGTGGAACTTCGGCGACGGCTCGACCGGCAGCGGGGTGACCACATCGCACAGCTTCGCACCGAACCGGAGCTACACCGTGACGCTGACGGCGGCCGGCAACGGTGGCACGAGCACGACGTCGAAGCCGATCAGCTGCGTGAAGAAGAGCTGCTCCTGAGCGAAGCTGCTCCCTGCGCGAGGGCGGCGGCAGCGAACGCCTGAGAAAAGTCCGCGCGACCGCCACGCGCCGAACGACGACAGCCCCGGAGAGACTCTCCGGGGCTGTCGTCGTTCCCCGGACCCGGTTCGGCGCGGTAACTTTACACGGTCCCTCGGGCGCGAGCCGCCGGTCCGGACTCCCCGCAGCACTCGCCAGTCCCAGACAAAGGAGCTGACCCCGATGGCCACCCGCAGGATCCTGATCGCCGATTCGGACACCGCCGCCGCCGAAGGGCTCAGCGCGCGGCTCTCCGCGCTGGGCTACGAAACCGTGGGCATCCGCCAATCGCTGGATGACGCCGGCGCGCCCGCCGCCCGCACCGAACCGGACCTCGCTCTTGTCGATGCCGTGCTCGCCAGGGTCCCGCGCGTGTCGCCGCTGCCGGACGGGCTGTCGTCAACGGCTTCGCCAATTCCCATCGTCATCGTGACCGCCGACGCCGCCGCGGCCGGCCTTCGGCACGCGGGGCTGACCGAACCGGGCCGGTTTCTCGTCGAGCCGTTCAGCGACCGCGAGCTCGGCCTCATCATCGAGCTGGCGTGCTGCAGGCACGACGCGGCGCGCGAGGCACGCGCCCTCGAGGACCGCTTCTTCGCGCTCTCGATCGACATGCTCTGCTTCCTCGACTTCGCCGGGTACTTCAAGCGGCTCAACCCCGCGTGGGAGCGGACACTCGGCTTCACTCGCGACGAGCTGATGTCGAAGCCGTTCATCGACTTCGTGCACCCCGACGATCGCGAGCGCACGATCCGGCAGAACCTCGAGGTGCGTGGCGGCGCCAGGGCGCTGAGCTTCGAGAACCGCTACCTGTGCAAGGATGGCTCGTACCGGTGGCTGCTCTGGAATGCCGCACCCGACGCCTCGGCGAGCGTGATCTATTCGGTCGCCCGCGACATCACGGCGCGCAAGCAGGAAGAAGCGGATCGCGAACGGCTGGTGCGCGAGCTGCAGACCGCGCTCGCCGAGGTGCAGACGCTGCAGGCGATCCTTCCGATCTGCTCCTATTGCCGGAAGATCCGGGACGACGAGAACTACTGGCACACCGTCGAGAACTACATCGCCGTGCACACCGGCTCCCAGTTCAGCCACGGGATCTGCCCGCACTGCCTCGAGACGGTGGTGATGCCGCAGATCGAGGAATCGGAGCACCGTTAGGGCGCGGCAACGCCCGGCGGCGGGCTGTTGAGGACTTTCCGGATCAGCTGGATCGTCACCGCCTCGACCGGTGCATCACTGCAGGGAGTGGTCTCAGACCGGTGAGCTCAGTTCCGCGCTCGCATGGTCGACGCGAAGAGGGCCCGTGGCGTGTGCCAGGGCCCTCTGATGCTGACCAACAGGCGGTCGCCCGTGCCGGTGGGGACCCGATCAACCGTCGCGATGCGCCGGCTTGACCTCGCCTACTGCACCGCGTTCACCATGTCGAAGATCGGCAGGTACATCGCCACGACCATGCCGCCGACCACGACGCCGAGGAAGACGATCATGATCGGCTCCATCAGCGAGAGCAGCCCGCTCACCGCCGCGTCGACCTCCTCGTCGTAGAAGTCGGCGATCTTCGACAGCATCTCGTCGAGACCACCGGTCTGCTCGCCGACGGCGATCATCGAGATGACCATCGGCGGGAACACCGCCGACTTGGCGAGCGGCGCCGAGATCGTCTCACCCCCCGCGATGCTCGCGCGGCTTTCCATGATCGCGTCGCTGATGACCCGGTTTCCCGCCGTCTTCGCGGTGATCTCGAGCCCGTCGAGGATGCTGACGCCGGAGCCGATCAGCGTCCCTAACGTCCTGGTGAAGCGCGACACCGCCGACTTCCTCAGCACGTCGCCGAGGACGGGGGCCTTCAGCATCAGGCGGTCGATCGCCAGCTGCCCGTTCGACGTCTTGTAATAGTTCTTCAGCATGTAGATCGTGCCCGCGATGATGCCCGCGATCGCCCACCAGTAGCTCTTCAGGAACCCCGACGCCCCGATGACGATGCGCGTCGGGAGCGGCAGCGGCATCCCGACGCTGGCGAACATGCTGGCGAAGGTCGGGATGACGAAGATGAGCAGCACGACGATCGCGATCGCCGCGACGCTCATGATGACGCCGGGGTAGATCATCGCGCCCTTCACCTTCCGCACGAGGGCGTCGTTCTTCTCCTTGAAGATCGCCAGTCGCATCAGGATGGTGTCGAGGATACCGCCCGCCTCGCCGGCGGCGACCATGTTCACATAGAGGTCGTCGAACGCCTTCGGGTGCTTGCGGAAGGCATCGGCCACCGTGTGACCCGACTCGACGTCGAACACCACCGCCTTCGTCACTTCCTTCAACGCCGGGTTCTCGCTCTGCTTGGCGAGGATGTCCAGCGCCTGGACGAGCGGAAGGCCGGCGTTGATCATCGTCGAGAACTGACGGGTGAAGATGACGATGTCGCGTCCCTTGATCGCGCCGCTCTTCTTCTTCTGGCTCGGCGCCTCGTCGATCTTGACGACGTTGAGCCGCTGGCGGCGAAGCTGCGCGACGACGTCGTCCCGCGTCGCCGCGTCGATCGTCGCCGTCTTGAGCTCCCCCTGCGGGGTGCGGGCCGTGTATGTGAAGGTTGCCATCTTCGTTGCCTCGTTTGAGCTACGGTGTAACGCGGTATTCGGACTGTCGGGCTGCCATGGGTGTCACGCGTCAGCTGTCAGGGACTGCGGTCGCCGTTCCTGACACCCGACACCCG